>CALXYK010000001.1 GCA_944392955.1 uncultured Alphaproteobacteria bacterium
AAAAAATGTTAAAAAGAAATAAAATTATACTATCAAGTTTAATAATAGGAGGTTTTTCAAGCCTTGCATATGCAAAGGATGAGGTTTTGATATGTCTTGCCTGTCCTGTTGGAACATATAGCGATGGCACAACAACATCATGCACCCCATGCCCTGCAAATACTTATGTTAATTCCTCTGGCTCTGCCTGTGTCAGTTGTTTAACTACTGGTGTCGCAAGTTGTGATTCCCTAACCGGAAAACCAACAGGATGTAAGGCAGGATATGGATATAACTCAACAAACAAAACTTGTACTCTTTGTGCAAAGGGCACTTATTCCGCAGGTGGAAAAAGTACATGTCAACCTTGTGCAACGGCAACCACAACACAACAATACAATTGCGGAACTCAAAATGTTACCACTACCACTTATTGCACTACCACAGGAAACACAAGTTCAAAATCAAACCCTACAACAAAAACAGAATCAAAAACTATATCATGTCCTTCTGGTAAAATATGTATTGGACATCAATGTAAAAACATAGAAACCACAATTATATCATGCTGTGCAACCGGTAGTCATAATTCTGTAAGTTGTAGTCAAAAGACAATTAAAACAGGAGATAAAATTCCATCATGTAACGAAGGAAGTTATCCATTCCATACTCCAACCGGAAGCACTCCTGGTTATTCTAGTGTCACAAGTTGTGGAGAGCCCCCTGGTACTAGTACTTATAAATTATGTAAAGCAATAAGGGGATTAACTCATTGGTGTGGAACAGCCTCTGGTTTCCAACCTTATGACTGCAAAACCCCTTAAAAAAAAGCGCCTGCAAAGGTGCTTTTTTTTAAACATATTTACTTTTCAAAAATTTTAATGTAAAATAGTTACATAAGTTTACGAAGGGGAAAAAATGAAAAAATTATCTGCATTTATAATTATTGCCTTAATACTCGCATCTTCAAGGTTGTCTGCATTTACTCTTTTCCAATGCCAAAATTGTCCTGTCGGCACTTACTCCGAAGGAAGTAATAAATTAGGACAGCAATCATGCCTTGAATGCCCTGAGGACTATTACTGCCCTGGAGCTTCAAACAAAATATTATGCCCATCTGGACATTACTCAACAACAACCGGTGCAACAAGTGTTGATTCCTGTCTTCCTTGTCCTGTTGGCTCTAAATGTGTGGTAGAAGAAAGCGGAAATGTCTCCGTAGTTCCATGCTCAGGTGGTGAATATTCCGAAGGTGGAACAAAGAGCTGTACCCCATGTCCTCCTGGTTATTATTGCACAGGAAACTCTGATAAAAAGGAATGCCCTGATAATACTTATTCATTAGGTGGTGCAACCAGTTGCACTCCATGCCCTACAATAAAGGGAAAATATAATAATGGTAATAACAAATGGAGAGCCTGTTTCACAATTTCAAGTTATGGAACCTTTAATCCAACAGAAAAGGACTCATACATAGTAACGAACGAAGGTCTTGCTATGGTATCAGGAAGAACTAAGCCTATAACACTTACTTGTGAAAAAACAACTGGAAATGTAACATTAAAGGCTGATTGTGATTTCTGTGCAACCTTAGTATTAAGCCCTAATAGGGATATATTATCATACGAAGGATACAAAACTCTAAATAATTGGGATGCACATGCTTGCTATTAAAAAAGCACCATTTGGTGCCTTTTAAAATAAGCAAGAAGACAATTAATCCTCTAATTTAAATTTACTCATATAATCATAGAACTTAGCCTTATAATTATTTTCAAATTCACGTTCTTTCACTATTTGTTCAAAACGTTCAGGATCATTTGCCTTTATAACCTTATATCTATTTTCTTTAAGTAAATATTCACGAATATCTTTCGTTGGCAATTTGCTATCCATTTGCAACGGCGCTTTCCCCTCTGCTATAAGCCTTGGATCAAAACGATAAAGTGGCCAATGTCCAGTTTCCACTGCATTTTTTGCCTGAATAGGACCTGTTGCCAAATCAATACCATGAGCGATACAAGGAGCATAAGCAATTATCAAAGAAGGACCATCAAAACTTTCTGCTTCTCTTATTGCCTTTATGGCTTGCACCTCATTTGCTTCCATAGATATTTTAGCAACATACGCATTCGCATTAGCCATAGCAATCAAACCTAAATCTTTCTTGGCAAATTGCTTTCCACTAGTTGCAAATTTCGCACTTGCACCCTTTGGTGTAGATTTCGAAGCCTGTCCACCTGTATTTGAATATACTTCTGTATCAAGGACAAGGATATTTACATTTCGTCCCATATTCAAAACATGATCTAAACCACCATATCCAATATCATAAGCCCAACCATCTCCACCAAAAATCCACATAGATTTTTTAACAAGGTAGTCAGAAATTGACATTAACAATTTTGCCTTTTCATCATTAACAGAAGATAACTTCTTTTTTAACTCACTAACCCTGTCTTTTTGTTGTTGTATTTGCACATCTGTCTTTTGTTCTGCATTAACTATTTCTGATACAAAATCATCACCAACAACAGAAGCCAAACTTTTCAACAACTCTATTGCACTATTTTGAAGTTTTTCAACAGCCAATGCCTGACCATATCCATATTCTGCATTATCTTCAAATAATGAATTAGACCAAGCCGGACCTTCCCCAGCGGAGTTTTTGGCATAAGGTGTAGTTGGTAAATTACCACCATATATAGAAGAACATCCAGTAGCATTTGCCACCATCATTCTATCACCAAAAAGTTGAGTAATAAGTTTAATATAACCCGCTTCACCACAACCCGCACATGCACCTGAAAACTCAAACAAAGGTTGCATCAACTGAGTGTGTTTAGGAAGTTGAGGATTCAATTTTGCTCTATCAATATATGGAATTGTTTCAAAGAAGGCAAAATTTTCCTCTTCCACCTTTCCCACATTTTGAATAGATTCCATAGATAAGGCTTTATCAAACTTGTCATCACCAACCGGAGTTTTAACAGGACATGCATTAACACAAAGACCACAACCTGTACAATCTTTTGGTGATACTTGAACACAATAATACAAATCTTCACCAAGCTCTTTTGTCTTATACTTTGCCACCTTAAAGGTAGAAGGCGCATTTTTAAGTTGTTCTTCGGTCAACACTTTCGTCCTTATCGCACCATGAGGACAAATCAAAGCACACTTACCACATTGTAAGCAAGTTTCATTGTTCCATATAGGAACCATTTCTGCAATTCCTCGTTTTTCATATTTTGATGTAGCAGTAGGGAAAGTTCCATCTGCTTCAAATGCAGACACTGGTAAATCATTACCTTCTCCTGCAATTATTTTTGCATGTAATCTTTTCACTATCTCACTTGCATCACTTGATACTACTTCTGGTCTTGGGCGAGCATTTTCAGAAACCTTAGCAGGCACTTCTACTTCATAAAGATTAGAAATCGCATTATCCACAGCCTGATAATTTTTCTCAACTACCTCTATACCCTTTTTCATATAAGTTTTTTCTATTGCTTTTTTAATAGCCTTAATTGCATGTTCACTATCAATCACACCTGCCAAATGGAAAAATGCTGTTTGCATAATGGTATTGATTCTTCTACCCATACCACTATCTCTTGCAACCACACTAGCATTGATAGCATACACTTTAAGATGTTTATCAATAATTTGTTTCTGAACTTCCAAAGGAAGATTATCCCACAAACTTTCCTTTTTAAACGGAGAGTTAATAAGTAATATAGCACCATCTTTTGCATTTTTTAATAAATCCATTGTATAAAATAGTGGGAAATGATGCACTGCTAAAAAATCAGCCTGTGAAACAAGATACGGAGCCTTTATCTCATTATCGCTAAATCTTAAATGAGAAATGGTTGTTCCACCTGACTTTTTACTATCATATTCAAAGTAAGCCTGTCCATATTTATCAGTTTCACTGGTAATAATTTTAATGGAATTTTTATTTGCACCTACTGTTCCATCACTACCAAGTCCATAGAACAAAGCAGAATATACACCTTTGTCTTCTAACTTAAATCCATTATCATAATTTAATGAAAGATGAGTCAAATCATCATTTATACCTACTGTAAATTCTTTTTTAGGTGCCTCTTTTAAAAGTTCATCAAAAACAGCCTTCACCATACAAGGAGTAAACTCTTTTGATGAAATACCATACCTTCCACCATTTACAAATATATCACTCTTACCTTCTTCTTTAAGTGCTGCAATTACATCTAAATACAAAGGTTCACCAATAGATCCTGGCTCTTTTGTTCTATCAAGCACGGAAATCTTTTTTACTGAATTAGGCAAAGATTTTACAAATTCTTTTACAGGGAAAGGTCTATACAACCTTACCTTAACTAAACCAACCTTTTCACCTTGCTTATTTAGTTCTTTTATAGTTTCTTCAATAGTTTCACATGCAGAACCCATAGCAACAACTACTCTTTCTGCATTTTCATCACCAACATATTCAACAACACCATACTTTCTTCCTGTTAATTTTGCGAAAGTTTCTAATTCCTGAACAACAAATTTTTCCACTTCATTATAATAAGGGTTAGAAGCCTCCCTTGCCTGGAAAAACACATCTGGATTTTGTGCAGTTCCTCTTATATTAGGATTAGAAGGAAGCAATGCCCTACCTCTAAAATCATCAACAGATTTCATATCAATCATTTGTAAAATAACATCATCTGAAATCTTATTGATAAGGTTTATTTCATGAGAAGTTCTAAATCCATCAAAGAAATGAATAAAAGGAACACGGGATTTCAAAGAAACAATATGAGATATCAAAGCCATATCATGGGCTTCTTGAACACTATTAGAACAAAGCATTGCAAACCCAGTTTGGCGACATGCCATAACATCACTATGATCTCCAAAAATAGACAAAGCATGCGACGCAACGGTTCTTGCACTTACATGCATAACAAAAGGAAGCAATTCACCCGCAATCTTATACATATTAGGTATCATTAACAATAATCCCTGTGATGCAGTAAATGTAGTAGTCAAACTTCCTGCCTGTAATGCACCATGCACGGCACCTATTGCACCAGCCTCTGATTGCATTTCAGAAACTTCTGGCACTAAACCAAAAATATTTTTTCTACCTTTATCACTCCATGTCTCATAATTTTCAGCCATAGGAGAAGAAGGGGTAATAGGATAAATAATCGCTAAATCTGTAAGTCTATATGCAATATCCGAAGCAGCTTCGTTTCCATCACACATTAATTTATTATTATCAAGCATAATTTTTCCTTTCTATTTTAAATTTTAATTATAAAAGTTGTAAATATCATATCACTAATTATTCATATTAGCAAAGAAATCTTCGTTGTTCTTTGTATACTTTATTTTTTCTAATAAGAAATCCATCGCATCAGATGCACCCATAGAAACTAATATTCTACGAAGCACCCACATCTTCTGTAATATATCAGAAGATACAAGCAACTCTTCCTTTCTAGTTCCGGATTTTGTTACATCAATCGCAGGGAAAGTCCTTTTATCTGATAATTTTCTATCAAGAACTATTTCAGAATTACCTGTTCCCTTAAACTCTTCAAAAATAACTTCATCCATTCTTGAACCTGTATCTACTAATGCAGTAGCAATAATAGTCAAACTACCACCACCTTCAATATTTCTAGCCGCACCTAAAACACGTTTAGGACGTTGCAAGGCATTTGCATCAACACCACCAGTTAAAACCTTACCACTACTTGGCACCACTGCATTATATGCTCTACCTAATCTTGTAATGGAATCAAGTAAAATTACAACATCATGTTTATATTCTACTAAACGTTTTGCCTTTTCTATAACCATTTCTACAACTTGCACATGGCGAGACGCAGGCTCGTCAAAGGTAGAACTGATAACTTCTCCTTGAATTGACCTTTTCATATCGGTAACTTCTTCTGGTCTTTCATCTATCAATAATACTATCAAATAAACCTCAGGATGATTTGCTGTAATTGCATGAGCAATATTTTGCAACATAACTGTTTTACCAGTTTTAGGCGGAGCCACAATCAAACTTCTTTGTCCCTTACCCTGTGGAGAAACTAAATCAATAATTCTTGTAGTAAAGTCGGGATGTTTTGTATCCTTTTGTTCCATATCTAAATTAAATTTTTCCTGAGGATATAACGGAGTCAAATCATCAAAATGCACTCTATGTTTAGATTTTTTAGGATCTTCAAAATTAATAGTTTTTATTTCATCTAATGCAAAATACTTTTCATTACTTTTCGGAGCCCTTAACACACCTTCAACTGTATCCCCTACTTTAAGGCTATTTTTCTTTATAATAGCCGGAGCCACATAAATATCATCAGGCCCAGAAATATAATTTGAATCTTTTGAACGAAGGAAACCATAACCATCAGGCATTATTTCCAAAACGCCCTCACCTATTAAGGTATCCCTTTGTGAGATTTTTTTCAAAATATTAAACCTTAAATTTTGAGTATCATAACTAGCAGGATTTTCTACACCTTCTTTTTCGGCTAATTCAAGCAAATAAGCCGGAGTTTTTTCTCTTAATTCTTTTATATGCATCAATATACCTTCCTTGGAATTTATTATTTCATAGATTTAAAGATTCTTGTAATAGAAGTTAACCATTTCTGAATTAACACAACAAATTATAAAACGAAAAAACAAAAGTGTCAAATATATTTTTTAAATAAAAAAGAAGTTAAACCTACCCCATAAAAAAAAGTATAGTTGACTTTAATTTTTAAAAGAGTATCATTTCAAAAGTTTAATTTTAAAAAAAAGGAAAAATAATGTCTCCTGATAATTTAGAATTCGTAATATTGGCTGCTGGAAAATCAACTAGAAATTATCCACATTCAAAAGGTATTCCTCATAAATCTTTAATACCATTTGGTTCCCGAAAGGTTATTGATTTTATAATGAGTCAAATAATAATCGCAGGCGGAAAACATATAACAATAGTTGTCGCTGATAATGCAGCAATAGAGGCATTTAAACAATGTTTTGTAAAGGAACCTGAAATAGAAAACAAATTCGAAGCAAAAGGAAACACAAAGGGACTTGAATTACTCCAAAGTTTATATATTCCAAATGATGTAGAAATAAAATATGTAATACAAGAAAAACCAAAGGGCACTGGTCATGCTGTAGGTCGTGTCTACGATGAAATAAAATCCACAGGAAGAAATATTGTAATGATTTGGCCTGATGATATAGTTTTATGCGATAAAAAATCAAAGGATAAATATAAACGAACTCCTATATACAAAAGGGCAGTAGATGAATATATAAAAATGGGCTGCAAAGGCAATCTTGGAATCACCCGCCCTGTTGATAACCCATCTCGTTGGGGAATAATTGATGATGGCTATTTTAAGGAAAAACCAAAGGATTCCAAATCAAACCAGGCTGCATTCGGACTATTCATATTTGATAAATCCGTATGTGAAAAATTATCTGAATCCGCATCTCTAATGGACGAAGGCAAGGCCGTAGAAGGTATAGTCGGTGGGGAACTTGCATTCGCAGCAGCATTAAACCAATCAATTGACGAGGATCCAAATACACAAAAAATACATACGATTCCAATGCAAGATAGTGATACCTACCTTGATTGTGGAAGTATAGAAGGCTACGAAAAGGCATTACTATACACACTTTTAACGGAATCTGAATTTGAAGATGATAATTTAGAGTTTATAAAACCAATAGTTGATAAGTTATGGGAGAAAAGGAATAAGGAGGAAAATAATGTTAACAACAAATGATTTGGAATTTGTAATCTTAGCAGCAGGAAAATCAACTAGAAATTATCCACATTCAAAAGGCATACCTCACAAATCTTTAATTCCCTTAGGTTCAAGGAAAGTAATAGATCATATAATAAGGGAGTTAATAACTTCTGGTGCAAAACATATAACCATAGTATGTAGCGATCAAAAGGCAAAAGAAGCCTTTGAACTTTGTTTTACAAAGGAACAAAAAATAGAAGATAAATTCAAAAAAAATGGCAATATAATAGGTCTTGAATTATTACAAAGCCTATATGTCCCTGATGATGTAGAAATAAAATATGTAATACAAAAGGAACCAAAAGGATTAGGCCATGCAATAGGTCTTGCAAACAAGGTTGCAAACGGACGACATTTAGTAGTAAGGGTTCCTGACGATATAATAATACCAAACCATTGTGCTCCAGATCCAGAGTTAAGGAAACCAGCAGTCAGAAGATGTATTGAAAAATATGTTGCTGACGGAATTGGTGGAAATATGTTTATAACCCGTCATGTAAAGGATCCGTCCCGTTGGGGGATAATTGATGAAGGAATTTTTAAGGAAAAGCCTACATCATCCACCTCAAACGAAGCATTTAATACACTTGCTATTTTTGATGCTAAGGTTGCTAAGAAATTAGAGGAAGTCGCAACAAAAATAGATACCGAAGGCACCGAAGAATACAAACTTTGGACCGAACAGGGAAAGGAAATACACTTTGACACTTATCTTAACGAAGAAGTTAAAAAGGATCCAACCCACATGGCAATAAGGACTTTCCCTATTGCAAAAACCGATACATATTTAGATTGTGGCACACTCCAAGGATACGAAGAAGCCTTACTCTATACATTGTTAAAGGAGTCAGTTTTCAAGGAAAAAAATAAAAAAACCGCCGAAATACTTTTAATAGATTGTATATTAGAGGACGAAGCAAACAACATCTCAAAAAAGTAGGAAATTTTTATGAAAAAATCCTCAGAAATAGAAAATTTAATAAAAGCCTTATCAAAGATTCAAGGATTTGGAAACCGCTCTGCAATAAGGGCAACTATAAACCTCATATCAAATAAAAATGAAAAATTAGTCCCTTTAATAGACGCATTACAAGCTGTCCACTCAAAAATAAATAAATGCCCTATATGTGGAAATTTTGATACCACTAGTCCATGCAGTATTTGCACTGATAACAAAAGGGAAAAAACAACACTATGCATTATACCCGATGTTTCATCGCTGTGGGCAATTGAACGCAGTAATTACTATAACGGACTATATCATATAACCGGTGGAGTTTTATCTGCAATAAATGGAATTGAACCAAGTGATTTAAACCTATTATCCCTACCAAAACGAATACAGGAAGAAAATATAAAGGAGGTAATACTCGCCTTGCCAAGCAATGTTGATGCAAAAATAACCTCTCACTACATAATAAATATGATAAAAAATCTCCCTGTAAAAATAAGTGAACTTGCACACGGGGTTCCAATAGGTGGGGAACTTGACTACCTTGACGAAGGCACAATTTCCGAAGCATTAAAACAACGAAAAAGTGTATAACAAAGTTTTTTAGTTGCATTCCAAATATCTTTTCCATATAATAAAAACATACGACTAGAAATAGTCGTTAGTACCAGAGATGGTATGGAGCTGTCAGAAGCTCTCATAAAGTATAGCGGTGTTGAATAATAGCATCGTGAGTTGCTATTTTTTTATACCTAAATTGGTATAATTACTGGCAACGACTTATTCCTCAACTTTATGGTTGGGGAGCTATGGTCATACAACAGGAATAGTTTCTTTTATTCTAAAAGCCATAGAGTCATTTTTCTATACTTATGATTTCTGAACTCGCCCAACCAATTTCTCTATGTACTAAATAATGTTGTAAGAAATAGTAGTATTTCATTATGGGATGTCCTACCCACAAACCTAAAAACGCATAGGGACATCCCACCTAAATATAAAATTTCTTATGACAAAAATTGTTGCAAAAGATGGGTGAGGATTTTCATGGCTTCTTCACCCTTCCAAAACAACAATATAACAAACGGGAGGAAAAAGAAGCAAATGAAAACAAAAACAATACCAATATCAACATTTTTGATACT
>CALXYK010000002.1 GCA_944392955.1 uncultured Alphaproteobacteria bacterium
AGTGCTATTTATTTCAAACCAGATGAAACCTATGTGTATGTTTTAGATAATACAAAAGCATTAAAAAGAAATGTAGAAATAGGACAAACTATTGATAATAATTTTGTGATTTTAAATGGATTACAAAAAGATGATATAGTTGTATTGGATACATTATCTGAACTGGATTTAACTAAAAACATTTATCCAAAAGAACAGGAGGAATAAAATGAATTTTTCTTCCTTCTTTATAAAACGACCTAGATTTGCAATAGTAATTGCCTTAGTTATGGTTTTGTTTGGTTTAATGTCTATTATTGTTTTACCTGTTTCTGAATATCCACAAATTACACCACCTCAAATTTTAGTGAAGGCAGTTTATCCAGGTGCAAATGCGACTACTATTATGAATACAGTGGCGGTGCCTATTGAAAATGCAGTTAATGGTGTTGATGGAATGCTTTATATGTCATCTACTTCTGATGATAATGGAACTTATCAACTTACTATTACATTTAATATTGGAACAGATCCTGATATCGCACAGGTAAAGGTAGAAAATATGCTGCAACAAGTTAATTCTATATTACCAGAAGTTGTTATGAAAGAAGGTCTTACCATCAAAACGCAATCATCTAATATTTTAGGTATGATAGTGCTTAGATCGCCGAATAATACTTATGATAATTTGTATTTAAGTAATTTTGCATATACAAATGTTCAAAATCCTTTGGGTAGGGTTAGCGGGGTTAGTGATGTTAATATTTATGGACCTCAATATAGTATTCGTGTTTGGATGAATCCTTTGAAAATGGCATCGTTGGGGTTAACGGCTCAGGATATTATTTCTGCTATTTCAAATCAAAATATTCAGGCAGGTGTAGGTAGTATTGGAAGTTCGCCTAGTTCAAAAGATACAAATTTAGTTTTATCTTTGATGGCACAAGGACAATTAAACACAATTCCAGAATTTGAAAATATTATAGTTGCTACTGGTGCAGGTGGTGCAATAGTTCGCTTAAAAGATGTTGCAAGGGTGGCAATAGGAGCAAACTCCTATAATATAGATGCTGACTTTAATAATTCGCCGGCTGTTGTTATAGGGCTTAGTCAGGCTCCAAACACAAATAGTTTGCAAATAATGAAAAATTTAGAACAGGAAATGGAAAACTTAAAACGTTCTTTTCCAAAAGATATGGAATTTGAAGTTGTTTATGATTCTACGAAATATGTTAGGGCATCTATTCAAAGTATTATTTCTACATTATTTTTGACTTTTGTTTTAGTGGTTTTAGTGGTTTATGTATTTTTACAAAATCCGTGGTCTACTTTGATACCTACTATTACCATACCGGTTTCATTGATTGCGACCTTTGCTGTCATTTATTTATTGGGATTTAATATAAATATACTTACTTTGTTTGCGATGATTTTAGCGATAGGTTTGGTGGTTGATGATGCAATTGTTGTTGTTGAGCGAGTTGAATACCTGATGAAATATGAAAATTTGGATTCGGTTGCGGCTTCGGAAAAGGCAATGGAACAAATAAGCGGTGCGGTTGTTGCTACTACATTAGTTTTGTTATCAATTTTTATCCCTGTTGGCTTAATGGTAGGATTAACAGGTGAAATTTATAAACAATTTGCAGTTACTATTGCAACAGCAGTTAGTTTTTCTTCGGTTAATGCATTGACTTTGAGTCCTGCTTTGTGTGCGATTTTCCTTAAAAAATCAGTAAAAGAAAAACCTAAATTTTTTGTATGGTTTGATAATATTTTGGATTATACCAAAAAGATTTATTTAAAAGTTGTTTCTTTTTTCTGTGTTAGATTAAAAACTTCGTTTTTATTGATTGTGGGAGTAATTACCTTTATTGTATATTTATTTAGTATTACACCAACTTCATTTATTCCACAGGAAGATCAGGGGATTATTTTTGCCAATGTTAAATTGCCAGATAATGCAAGTTTAAATCAGACTAAACGACTTTTGTCAGATATGGCAAATAAAGTATTAGCACAGAAAGGTGTTGATTACTTTATTTCTATTTCAGGAACCAGTTTGATGGGCGGAGGTGGTGAAAATATTGGTATGGGTGTGATAGGACTTACGGATTGGAGTAAAAGAATCTCTGCTGACTTATCACAAACTGCAATACAAAATAGCCTTAGAAAGTTATATCAAGGAGATATGTCTGCAACAATAGATTTTTATTCGTTGCCTTCTATTCCTGGTGTAGGAAATTCAAGTGGTTTAAGTTTCCAACTTAATGCATTTAATCAAAATTTGACTTCGGACGAGTTATATAAAACATTAGAAAAGTTGTTGCTTGATTTGAATAGATCTAAATATTTTGAGTTTGCATTTTCGGGATTTACTGCGGGAACTCCTCATATATTTTTGGATATAGATAGAACTAAATTGGAAAGTTTGAATGTTCCAGTATCAACGTTGTTTAATGTTTTACAGGCTACTTTGGGTTCGGCTTATGTAAACAATATTACTTCGTTAGGACAAATAAACAAGGTGATTGTGCAGTCAGATTTCCCATATAGAAAGGATTTTGAGGATATAGAAAATACTTATATCAAATCATTAACAAATAAACTTATACAGGTAAAGGAAGTGGCTAAACTTTCTACTGTATTAGTGCCTAAAATATTTTATAGGTTCAATCAATATTTAAGTGCATCTGTTACTGCATCAACAAAGGAAAATGTAAGTACAGGTCAGGCAATTAGTGTTGTTGAAAATATGGTTAAAGATTTAGGTAAAGATTATTCTTTGTCATGGACGGGGTTAAGTTTACAGGAAGTTGAAACATCAGGACTTATCCTTATTTTAATAGGTTTAGCATTTATATTTGGATATTTATTTTTGGTTGCATTGTATGAAAGTTGGCTTGTCGCATTATCGGTTATGTTTTCAAATATATTTGCAATTATGGGAGCATTATTAGGTATGTTATTTATGTCCTTGCCATTATCTATTTATGCTCAGTTAGGAATAGTTCTTTTGATAGGATTGGCAAGTAAAAATGCGATTTTGATTGTAGAGTTTACTTTGAATTATAGAAAACAAGGAGAAAGTATTGTAAAGGCTTCTGTTGACGGAGCAGGGGAAAGATATAGGGCTGTTTTAATGACTGCGTTTACATTTATTTTAGGTGTGATTCCTATGGTATTTGCTTCGGGAGCGGGGGCTGCATCTCAAGTTTCTATGGGGACAAGTGTATTTTTCGGAATGGTATTCGCAACATTTATAGGTATTATTTTTATCCCAGTATTGTTTGCTATGTTTGATACTATTATTGAAAAATTTTCCCTAATTAAAAAGAAAAATAACTTTAAAAATGAAACTGCAAAGTAGGGTTGAAAAATGAAAAAAAATCTTATAATTTTTGTGCTTTTATCTGCCTGTGCTGTTGGTCCGGATTATGTAGAGCCAGACTTTTTTGATGAAGCAGAAATTCAAAATTCAGTAGGTTTAAATAATGTTGAGGAAGTCTCTGAAAAAGATGTATTTTCGCCTTATGAATTTAATGATGTAGATTTGAATTCTTTGATGGATAAGGTGCAAGAAGATAGTCCATCTATTCAAGTTGCAATCTTAAAACTTAAACAGGCCAGAGATGCCTTAAAAATTACTTCTAAAAATTCATTTCCTATGTTTGATGTAAATGATAAGTATAACTTTGTAAATGAAAGTGATAATATGGGAATGCTACTTGACTCTGATTATTATCAAGCAGGACTTGATATGTCATGGGAAATAGATATTTTTGGTGGTAATAGAAGGAAAAACGAAGTTTCAAAAGCAAAGTTTATGTCAATGCTATACAATCTTAAAAATGTAAATGTTTCCTTGGTTTCTGAGGTAGCGATGACTTATATCAATTTCAGAAATGCTCAACAACAACTTAAAAATGCTATGGAAAATTTACAGATACAAGAAGAAGGGTATAGTATAATATTAGATCAATATAATGTAGATTTAACCGATGAAATTACTTTATCACAATCTAAATATTTAGTAGAAACTACTAAAATGCAAATACCGGAATTGGAACATCAAGTTGATAGATATTTAAGTACTTTGTCTGTTTTATTGGGCGAGTTGCCAGGTAGTTTAAATGAACTTTTACTTGCTGATGATGAAAATAATTTAATTCAAAAACCTTTTGAATATGATTTGAATAAATTGTATAACTTGCCTATTTCTATTATAAGAAACAGGCCAGATATAAAAATGATAGAGCAAGAACTTATTGCTCAGAATGCTGAAATTGGTGTGGCAATTAGTCAATTATACCCTTCGTTTTCACTATCTGGATTTTTAGGCTTTGAATCAACTGAATGGCATAATTTATTTGATAAGCATAGTTTTACAAACTCTTTGATTCCAGGTTTTACATTTCCTTTGTTTAATTGGGGACAACTTAGAAATAATATAAATATACAAAAATATTTAAAAGAAGAAACTTTGGTTAATTATAAATCAAGTATTTTAAAGGCTGTTGCAGAAGTCAGAGATGCAATTATTGCAATAGAAAAAGAGTATCAGATAAATAAATCTGCAACAAAAGCTTATAATAATATGGCCTTAGTATCCGAACTTAATTGGAAAAAATATAGGCTAGGTTTAATTAGTTATAACAATGTGTTAGATTCCGAACAAAGAAGGTTAAGCGCTCAGACTGATATGGTTAACTCTAATGCTAATTTATATAAATATTTGATTACTTTTTATAAATCTATTGGTGGACGACCTACAAAAATAGAGCATACAACTGAAAAAGGAGAAAATTAAAGGTGATTGCCGGTTATATATATGCTATTTTAGCAGTGTTTTTTTGGAGTTTTAATGTGATAGTAGCAAGATATTTTGCAGGGGTTTTTAGTCCATGGCAAATATCTTTTTATAGGTGGTTTTTTGCATCTGTTATTTTAATACCTTTTACATTTAAAGAAATTATAGAAAAAAGAAGTATAATTTTCAAAAACTGGAAAATAATTTTAAGTTTATCCCTTACAGGTATTGTATTTATGAATACATTTTCCTATATGGCGGGAAAAACTATCTCGGCAGTTGAAATGTCTTTAATTTCTGTTACTGGACCTATTTTTATAGTTATTTTATCAAGGATTTTTTTAGGGGTAAAAATAAGACCTCTTCAAGTGTTAGGAATATTGCTTTCTTTTTTAGGTGTGATAGTTATTATTATGCACGGGAATATATTAAATCTTGTTAATTTTAAGTTGAAGCCAGGTGATTTTTGGATGTTAATGTTGGCTTTGTCATTTGGTGTTTATAGTGTTATAATGACCAAAAGGCCAAAGGAAATTTCACAAATTTGTTTATTGGCAACTACTATTTACTTAGGAACTATTATTATTTTACCATTATTTTTAAATGATACTATTACCTGGAATCCATTATGTAAAAAATGGGATTTGTTATCGGTTGGGACATTGGTATATATGGGAATCTTTAACTCAATACTTGCTTATTTATTTTGGAATATTGCCTTGTCAAAAATAGGAAGTTTAAAGGCGAGTGTTATATATTATTTAACACCTATTTTTAGTTCAATAGAGGCCTTTTTTATTCTTCATGAAGAAATCTATAAAAACCAACTTTATGGTGGGCTTTTGGTTTTGTTGGGGATTTTTATAACTAATAAATATTCTGTTGTTAAAAATAGGAATACAGGTAATTAGTTATTTTGTTCTTTCCTTATTATATTTTTTACTTCATCTATACATTTTGTTAAATCGTCGTTTATTACTATATAATCAAATATATCCTTATTTTTGATTTCAATTTCTGCATTTTTTAACCTTGTTTCTATATCGGTTGGATCTGTTTCAGTATTACGGATTTTCATTCGTCGTTTTAACTCTTCCATAGATGGGGGCATAATGAAAATACCTACTAATTTATGTCGTTGTGGGTTAAGACTTTGTTTTAGTTTTAAAAATCCCTGGATGTCAACTTGTAAAATTAAATCCCTTTCATTGAAACGATTTTCATAAATTGATTTTTTTTGGATACCTTTATATTCATTATGAACCAATGCCCATTCAAAAAAGTCATTTTTTGCAATCATATCCTCAAATTTTGCCTTTGTATAAAAATAGTAATCAATTCCGTCTGTTTCACCATTTCTGATAGGGCGAGATGTGGAGGTTATTATTTTACTTAAATTTAAAGACTTATCCAACAATAATTGTTTCATTATTGTGTCTTTTCCTGCATTTGTAGGTCCTGCAATGATAAAAATACGTTGCATTATAAAAAATCCCTTATTTTTTACTTGAAATAAATATTTTATATTGTATAATACCTTTCACTAAATGTCAAAAAAAAAGGAATTTTATTATGAAAAAAGGTATTCATCCTAAGTATAATGAGTATGATGTAATCCTTACAACTGGTGAAGTTGTAAAGATGCGTTCTACATTAGAAAGAAAAGAACCATTAAAACTTGATGTGGATCCAAATACACATCCTGCTTGGACTGGTAAAAGAAGTTTAAATGATATTGGTGGTGGTGCAGCAGATAAATTTAAAAAGAGATTTGCTGGATTTACAACTAAAAAATCATAGGTTAGTTTGTTTTTTTGTTTAATAAAAAACCTCTCTGATGAGAGGTTTTATTTTTTTCTTATACCTGTTATAGATTACATATTTTTTTCGTTTAAAATTTGATTTATTATTTTACCCTTATTATTGCTATAAGAAAGAAAGGAATCTTTTATGATTTGTTTATTTGTATCAAAGTATATTATTTGTCCGTTGATACTTTCTAAAATAACTTTCTGATTTACTTTATTTATTATTTTTATTCCATTGTTATTTTTTTGAATTTCCATATTTGATTTTTGATTGGTAACAAGTTCTCTAAAAACTCTTGTGAAATCATCGTCAACATTTGCAATGTTTTTTAGTGAGAAGTCTTTGGTATTAAATATAAAGTAGTTTAGTAATACTTCGTTTATTGGATTTAAAACATATTTAAATTCTTGGAAAGTTGATTTATAATTTTGTTTAGATATATCTATAATACAAGTTGTAAAGAAAGCATATCCGTTTATTGTATATAATGGTTTTGGTCTTTTCATAGTAATATCCTCTTTTTTATATAAAACATAATCCAAATTTTAATTTTGTCAATAAAAATATTGTTTGTTAATGTAGCAGGTAGTTTTGTTATAAATACTTAGAGTGCTATTTTATTGAATTTATAAGTTGCTAATCATATTTTATAAGCGAATCTTTTAAAAATTTAAAATACATGAAACTGATAGATGGTGCTACTGGTGAGAATCGGACTCACGACCTCACCCTTACCAAGGGTGCGCTCTACCACTGAGCCACAGTAGCACAAAAAAGACTTCTAAAAGATACTTATAAATTTACAAAAAGTCAAGAATATTAAATCTCTTATAATTGTTTTGTTAACTCGTTTTTAATCATAGTGTTTATATTTGTATTCCTGTATTGTAAATTTGCCTTTTCTTTTAGTAATGGCAAAACTGACTTATGTACACATAATGTTGTGTTTGTATTTGATTTTTTAAATTCTATAAGATTTTTAAATTCTGTATTTTCCTTTAATTTATCAAGAATTTTCGCAAATTTAACACTGCCACCTACAAAAATAGTGTCTAAATCAATAGATGAAAGCCAATCAGGAGTTTTTACAGATATATTTGCCGTATATTTTAATGCTTCGGTTTTTTGTAATAAAGGAAGTTTTGAAACATGTATGCAAAGGCTGTTTTGGGCTGTTGCTTGCATAAGTTTTATATATCCTTTGAACATAGGATGTTTTTGAAGTCTGTTTAAAGTGATTTTAAATGTTTTATATGTTCCAACAAATAAATTTGATAAATCGTTTGGAGAAAGCCATTCTTTTGTTTTTTTAGGTAGGTTGCGAATATATGATAAATTGCCTTGTTTTTGTAATAATGATAAGGCTGTTTTATGAATACAAAGGGCTTTTTGGGTGCCAACTTGTAATTGTTTTATTGAACCTTTGAAAAGTTGATGGTTTTGTAATTCTATTAACAGATTCCTAAACTTTCTAGGGGTGCCTATGAATACATTTTTAAGTTCGTTTGGCGATAACCAATCCTGACTTTTTTGAGGGAGGGTGGTTTTATATTCCAAATTTTCAGTTTGCATTAGTAAAGGTAATTCAGATTTATTTATGCATAAGGCTATTCTTTTCCCAGATTTTAATCTTTTAATATTTCCTTTGAATATTGGATTAAATTCGTTTCTTTTTAATATATTTATAAATTTTTGATTTTCACCAGTTAAAATTTTTGTTAAGTCTAAGGCTGATAGCCAATTTTCATCTTTTATTAAATTCATCATAATCCTTTAATCTTATTAAATGTTGGAATTTGTAAAATAAATTAAAAACTAAGTCAAGGGTTTTATTTAAAATAATATTTAAAAAAACTTGAATATTTTTATTTTTTTTTATAGTATTTGCAAAAATATTAAAATATATCTTGCAAAATTGTTTAATTTGTTATTAAATATAGGCAATTAACTGATTGTTTTAATTAAAATTTTTAAATTAACTTTAAAGAAAGAGAGTGTTAAAATGGCTGTTCCAAAAAAGAAAACTTCACAATCAAGAAGAAATATGAGAAGGGCTCATGATGCTTTGAACCCTGTTGCTGTATCTACTTGTAAAGTATGTGGTGAAGTTGTAAAACCTCATAATGTATGTAAAGCATGTGGTTCCTATAACGGAAAAAAAGTAGTTGCTGATGTAGCAAAATAAATTTAGGAGAATTTTATTTTGGCAAATAAATGGACAATAGCAATTGATGCAATGGGAGGGGATAATGCTCCGTTGTCGGTTATTGCAGGCCTTGATCTTATATATGATTATTTGGTAAAGAACAATATTGCATTGCTTTTGTTTGGAGATGCAAAGGTGTTGTCTCCGTATTTAGTAAGATATCCTAGATTAAATAATATTTCTACTATTGTACAGGCTGATGAAGTAGTGCAGGGGGATGATAAGCCTTCTAAAATTATTAGAAAAGGTAGAAATACTTCTATGTGGAAGGCTATTGAGGCAGTTAGAAATAAACAGGCTGATGCTGTTGTAAGTGGTGGAAATACAGGTTGTTTAATGGGTATTTCTAAGTTGCTTATTTCTATGATAGAAGGAATCAGACGTCCTGCGATAACTACTTTGCTTCCTAATACTACGGATTATACCGCTATGTTAGATTTAGGTGCAAATGCAGAATGCGATGAACATAATATTGCTCAGTTTGCAGTTATGGGAAGTATTTACTCTAAAATCTTATTAGGAAAACAAAAACCAAAGGTTGGAATTTTAAATATTGGATCAGAGGCTGGAAAAGGTCTTGATTATCTTACAAAAGCAGAAGAAATTTTTGAGGCAAAAAAAGAACATCTTCCTTTTGAATACTTTGGTTTTGTTGAAGGCGATGATATTATGAAAAATAAAGTTGATGTCATTGCTACCGATGGATTTAGTGGAAATGTTGCATTGAAATCTATTGAAGGGACTGCGAAATTCATCAGTACAGATCTTAAAAAAGTATTTGTAAAATCTCCGTTGACTATGTTCGGATATCTTTTCATGAGAGGTGCTGTTAAAAAATTTAAGAATAAGATGGATCCTAGAAAATATAATGGAGCTGTATTTTTAGGTTTGAATGGTGTTGTGGTAAAAAGCCATGGTGGAACTGATGCTTTTGGTTTTTCAAATGCAGTGCTTTATGCTTCACGTCTTTTGGTAGATGATTTTACTTCAAAGGTAGCAGAAGAAATTAAAAAATTAAATTAGGGAATAAAAAAAATGAGCGAAATTTACTCAGAAATAGTTGGAACAGGTTCTTATTTACCAGAAAAAGTTTTGACTAATGACGATTTATCAAAGATGGTGGATACTTCTGATGAATGGATTTTTACCAGAACAGGTATTAAGGAAAGGCATATTGCTGCGGATGATGAATGCACCTCTGATTTAGCGGTTAAGGCTGTTGAAAAAGCCTTGGAAAATGCAGGATTGAAAGTTGAAGAGGTAGATTTACTTATTGTTGCGACTATTACTCCGGATTTGGTATTTCCTTCTACTGCATGTTTGGTTCAAAAAAAATTGGGAATGAAAAATGCGGTTGCCTTTGATATTCAGGCTGCATGCTCTGGTTTTGTTTTTGGTTTAACAATAGCTGATGGTATGATTAAATCTGGTGTTTATAAAAATGCCGTTATTGTTGGTGCGGAAACTTTGTCCAGAATTATGGATTGGAACGATAGAACAACATGTGTTTTATTTGGTGATGGTGCTGGTGCTGCGGTACTTCGTGCAACAAATGAAAAGAAAGGTATTTTGTCTTACTCTATAAAATCAGATGGGGATTATGTTGATATTTTAAAAGCAACAGGTGGTCCTTCTGCTACTCAAACTTCGGGATTTATTTTTATGGAAGGTAAAGAAGTTTTTAAATTAGCGGTTTCTAGAATGCCTGAAATTTCAAAAGAAGTTGTAGAAAAGGCAGGCTGTTCTATTTCTGATGTGGATTGTTTTATTCCTCATCAAGCAAATATAAGAATTATTGATGCTGCGCTTAAAAATTTAGATATTCCAGAAGAAAAGGTTGTAAAATCTATACAATATCATGGAAATATTTCTTCTGCTTGTATACCATTAGCTCTTGATATTGCTTGTAAAAATGGGCAACTTAAAAAAGGAGATAATGTTCTATTAACTGCTATGGGTGCAGGGTTTACATGGGGATCTGTATTTCTTAAATTTTAAAAATGAGGTTTTAAAATGGAAAAGAAAAATATAAAAAAAATAGATTTAGCAACAGATATTTCAAAAGAAACAGGTTTAAGTTTAGCAGATTCTTCGGAAATTGTGGATTTGTTTTTTTCAATATTATCTGATGGAATTGCTAAAAATAAAGAAGTTAAAATTATGGGATTGGGAACTTTTTCTGTAAAACATAAAAACGAAAGAGTTGGTAGAAATCCTAAAACTGGAAAAGAGGCGGTTATAGAGGCACGAAATGTGATTTCATTTAGGCCTGCTAAAAACTTAAAGGATTCTCTTAATTAAATTTTAATTTGGGAAATTATCTATGGTAGGGGAGAAGATTTTTTATAGTATTGCAGAGGTTTCTGAACAGACGGATTTGCCTAAGTATGTGATTAGGTTTTGGGAAACTGAATTTGCAGAAATTTCCCCTGATAGAAGACAGGGTAGAAGATATTATCGCCAATCTGACATAGATATGATTATGAATATAAAGGATTTACTTTATAAAAAAGGTTATACTATCAAAGGTGCAAAAAAATATTTGCATGATAAAAAAGGTGGTGCAGGAAAAGTTTTTTCTGATTTCCAGATGGATGAAAAAACTAAAACTTTGGAACCAATTCAAGATTCAAAAATATTAAAACGATTCAATTTTTCAGCACCTTCGGATAATTTTGATGATGCTGAAAAGGTTGATATTAAATCAGTAATACAAAAACTTGGGGAAATAGAAGATATATTATCGGAATAGTTTAATAAGTTCTATCTTTTCTAAATTTTGCATCTTTGAATTTTTGGACAGCACTTCTTACTTCTAATTCTTCTTCTAATAACTCAATCATTTCTGGATTTGCATTTTCGGTAATTAAATCTTTTATAATATTTTGTATTTCACTAGTGTTAAGTTTTTGAAGATTTAATTTTATTGATTTTTTTTTCTTCTGATGTCATAATAAATACCTGTTATTTTCTTACATCTTAGGTATATTTTAATATAATTATTTGTTTTGTCAATGTGATATTTTTTTGTTTTTATTTTTATAAAATCTATTGAAAAAAAGGATATTCTTTATTATATATTATCTGTGATAAATTTATGGAGGTATATTATGAATTTTAAACCATTATTTAATAATATCCTTGTAGAAAGGATAGAAGAAGAAACTACTACAAAGGGTGGAATAATAATTCCTGATACAGCGAAGGAAAAACCTTCCAGAGGAAAGGTGTTAGCTGTTGGGGAAGGAACAACCCTTGAAAATGGAACAATTGTTCCTATGAAGGTAAAAGTTGGAGATGTTGTTTTATTCTCTAAATGGGGTGGAACTGAAATAAAACTTGATGGACAGGATAGAGTTATTATGAAGGAAACTGATGTCCTTGGAATTATAGAATAAGTTAAATTAAATAAGGAGATATGAAAAATGACTACAAAAATTATTCAATTTGGTGCTGATGCTCGTAATAAAATGAAAGCGGGTGTTGATACTTTGGCAAATGCAGTAAAGGTAACATTGGGTCCAAAGGGAAGAAATGTTATGATTGATAAATCTTATGGAGCTCCTAAAATAACAAAAGATGGTGTTACCGTTGCAAAAGAAACAACAGATTTAAAAGACCCTTTTGAAAATATGGGAGCAAAAGCAGTAAAAGAAGTTGCTTCTAAGGCTGCGACTGATGCAGGTGATGGAACAACTACAGCAACTGTGCTTACACAGGCTATCTTTTCCGAAGGGGTTAAGATGGTTGCTGCGGGAATGAATCCAATGGATTTAAAAAGAGGTATTGATAAGGCTGTTGATGCAGTTGTTGCGGATTTGGCAACCAGGGCAAAAAAAGTTTCAAAGGATGAAGAAATTGCTCAGATTGCAACAATATCTGCAAACGGAGATGCTGAAATAGGTGAAAAAATTGCAAATGCTATGGAAAAAGTTGGTAAAGAAGGTGTTATTACTGTTGAAGAAGCAAAAGGTATGGAAACAGAAGTAGAAATTGTGGAAGGAATGCAGTTTGATAGAGGTTATTTATCTCCTTACTTCATTACTAATGCTGAAAAAATGAATTGTGAGTATGAAAATCCAGCTATTTTGTTAACAGAAGGTAAAATTTCGAACTTGCAACCTATATTACCAATACTTGAAAATATTGCTCAAAGTGCAAGACCTTTACTTATTATTGCAGAAGATGTTGAAGGTGAAGCATTGGCAACTTTGGTTGTAAATAGACTTCGTGCTGGTTTAAAGATAGTTGCGGTAAAGGCTCCTGGATTTGGCGATAGAAGAAAAGAAATGTTAAAAGATATTGCTATTTTAACAGGTGCAACCGTTGTTTCCGAAGATTTAGGTATGAAACTTGAAAATGTAACCTTGGATTATCTTGGAACTGCCAAAAAAATTGTTGTTGATAAAGAAAATACAACTATTGTTGATGGTGTAGGAAGTAAAGAAGCAATAGAGGGAAGATGTAATGAAATTAGAACTGCTATTGAAAATTCTACATCTGACTATGATAAAGAAAAACTTCAAGAAAGACTTGCTCGTCTTGCTGGTGGGGTTGCTGTTATAAAAATTGGTGGTTCTTCGGAAATAGAAGTAAAAGAAAAAAAGGATAGGGTAGATGATGCTTTGGCTGCTACTCGTGCTGCGGTAGAAGAAGGTATTGTTGCAGGTGGTGGAATAACTCTTCTTCGCTCAGAGCAAGTCCTTGAAAATATAAAAACTGATAACGAAGATCAAAAGGCTGGTATTAATATAATTAAAAAGGCTTTGTCCGCACCAATTCGTCAAATTTGTGAAAATGCAGGTGTTGATGGAGCGGTTGTTGTCGGAAAAATAAAAGACAATGACAATCAAAATTTTGGTTATAATGCTCAGACAGGTGAATTTGTTGATATGTTAAAAGAAGGTATTATAGATCCTGCAAAGGTTGTTCGTTGTGCTTTACAAGATGCAGCTTCTGTTTCTGGTTTATTATTGACTACTGAAACAATGATAGCAGAAGCACCTGAGAAAGAAGATGCAAAGATGGCTGGTATGGGTGGTGGTGCTATGCCAATGGGAGGTATGGGAGGTTTTTAATTCCATATCTTTAAGCAAAATGTAAAAAGGTTGTTTTTAGGGCAACCTTTTTTTATTTGACAATTTAAAATTTATTTGTATAATTTAAACTTATAATTTAGGATTTATGAAAAATGCAATATAATGGTTTTGATGAAAATTCGGATACACTTATAAAAGGTGAGTTGGACTTGCATGTTTATACAAGTAAAACAACTACTATTGAAGATGAAATTTTATATAATATATTATTGGATAATTATGACGGAAGTTATAAAATACTTATAACATTTAATCATTTGATTTTTACAAATGATTATAATCAAACAATGAAAAATTTAAACTCTAAATCCAAACCTAGAAATTTGTTAATTGATAATTTATTATATGATGATCAAAATAGTTATGAATAAATCTAAATATAATTATTTCCCATAGTAAGAACTTTTGCTATTTATATATATCTTAGTATACATAATATATATTATGCGACAAATATATATAATAAATATAATTGGGATTAAATAAAAAAAATCTTTTTAAATACCTCTAATCTATTTACTTATATGATATTATAAACTTAAATTATTTTATTTAATTTATATAGATAACTATTTGTTATTAAAAGATTTTATGAAATCCACCATTTACTATTTTATTGTTAAAGTTATTCTTTGATAAATAAGGATGTTATATATCTTCCCTACCTTATTAAATGTAAATAACTAGCTTGACAAATGCTTTTTATCGTATATTATTAAATTTAATTTTAACTTGAAACAAAGGAAATATTATGCAAAAAGTTAAACCCCTTTATACTTTAGAAACTCCTCTTCGTATGTATCAAAATGCTGGTATAATAACATATATATACAAAGACTTTCTTACAAAAACAACTTATGGTGATATTCATAAAAGAATGTATGGTGGTATTTATAAGTTTAATCCAGATGAAGTTTTATTGGATTATTTTGTGTTTGATACTAAGAAATTTACTTTGGAAAATCCATCTGAAATAAAAGATGATTTTGAAAGAGTGTTTAAAGAACTTGTTATAAATAGAAAAGATAAAGTAAAGGTTGAAAAAAATGGTTATAGTGTAAAAATAACAGATAAAGAAACTGGAAAAACTATACTTGAAACAAAAAATGGTCAAATAAAATATTTAGATGTTATGGATACAAAAAAGTTAAACGATTATTTTCTTGTAGAAGATAAAGGTCTTGAAAAATTTATTGGTAATAAACTTGAAATCATAGGTTATGAGGTTTTAATAAATAATATCGCTATTAAAGATTTAATATTACCAAATGTAAGAAGAATTGAGCATGTATTTTTAAGAGACAATAAGAATTTAAAATCTATTGATTTGCCAAATGTGGAAATAATTGATTTACTCATATTGGGTCAAAATAAATCACTACAATATATAAATTTACCTAATCTCAGAGCCTCTTGGAATAACCCAAGCAAATTTGCGAATAATATTATAAATAATAAAAACCTAAGATATTTAAATCTATCTCCTAGCTTGATTAAAGAGATTCATAAATGCTTCGATTCTTTAGAAAAAGTTCCTGAAGAGTCTTCTAGTTATCCTGCATACTATATGAAAAATTCAAGACAGAGATAGTTTTATGATTTTATAAAGAAATCCCCTTTGATTAGGGGATTTTTTATTTTCCCTATCTAATGTAAATATAAGTAATTACTTGACAAATGCTTTTTATCGTATATTGTTAGATTTAATTTTAACTTGAAACAAAGGAAATATTATGAGAAAAAATATAGATAAACACCCTCCTCTTTATATAAATTTCGATTATTACTTTTACAAAGATTGTTTTTATCTATCAGAAGGTTTTGCATCACAAAATTTTAGTAGTAAATATAAATTTAATCCAGATGAAGTTTTATTGGATTATTTTATATTTGATATTAAAAAATTTACTTTGGAAAATCCATCTGAAATAAAAGATGATTTTGAAAGAGTGTTTAAAGAACTTGTTATAAATAGAAAAGATAAAGTAAATGTTGAAAAAAATGGTTATAGTATAAAAATAACAGATAAAAAAACTGAAAAAACTATACTTGAATCAAAAGATGGGCAAATAAAATATTTAGATCTTATGAATATTAAAGAATTAGAAGATGATTTTCTTGTAGAAGATAAAGGTCTTAAATATTTTATTGGTAATAAACTTGAATATATAGGAAGCTATTGTTTGAATTACAATACTGAGATTACAAGTATTAGCTTCCCTAATTTAGAACGACTTCATTGGAAATTTTTAGAAGACAATACTAAGTTAAAATCTATTGATTTACCTAAGTTAACATTTCTTCCTTCGTATAGTTTTATAGGTGCTAATTCATTACAATATATAAATTTACCTAGCCTAAAAAATATACAAGATGATGAATTTATTGAGAAAAATATTGTAAATAATAAAAAATTAAAATATTTGAATCTTCCACTTCCTGGATTGGCTAGTGATGTTTTAAGTCAAGTAATCGCTTCTGGGCAATTACCTCTTCCAAAATGGACTAATAATATTATAAATGATATGGTAAATTTTAAACAAAAATAGTTTTATGATTTTATAAAGAAATCCCCTTTGATTAGGGGATTTTTTATTTGGCGAATATTTCATTTAATTGATGATTAACCTTGTAAAATGTTGCACATTTAGGAATATCCTTTAATCGTCTGGCACTTATGTAGGTCATAGCACTTCGGATTCCGCCATAGATTTCCTCTATTGTATTTTCTACTGGTCCGGTATATAGAATTTCAACCACCCTTCCCTCTGATGCCCTATATTTATTCATTTTACCCCAATGTTTTTCCTGTGCATAACAGGAACTCATACCATAAAAAAGTTTATATTCTTTGTCGTCTTTCTTTATAACCTCGCCTTCGGCTTCTAAACTTCCGGCAAGCATTCCTCCTAACATAACAAAGTCGGCACCTCCGGCATAAGATTTTACTATATCACCTGGACAGGTGCAACCTCCGTCCGCACAAATCATTCCATTCATTCCATGTGCGGAATCAGCACATTCTATCACCGCAGAAAGTTGTGGGCGACCTATTCCTGTAATCTTCCTTGTTATACAGGCACTGCCGGGGCCTATACCTACTTTGACTAAATCGGCTCCGTTTAAGATGAGTTCCTGTGTCATATCGCCGGTTACAACATTACCTGCCATTATAAGGATATTTTCTTTATATTTATCCCTTAATTTTTTTACGAATTTTGCAAGGTTAGGAATATAGCCGTTAGCTATGTCTACACAAACTTTATCTATCAATCCTGTATCCAAAATTTTACAGGTTTTTTCGTATTCTTCCTCTTTAATACCTGTGGATATAAATATTAAGTCATTATTTTCATTATTTTTTAGGAAGTTAACTATTTCTTCATAAGTATAATGTTTTTGTAGGCAAGTAATTCCGTTTAATTTGCTGATAGTTTTTGCCATATTAAAGGTGCCAGTTGTTGCCATATTTGCAACGGTAATACCTGTTGATTGTATTTGTTTATTGTAATATTTAAACTTATAAGTTCTTAGGATATCTGCTTCTTTTCGTGAATTTAAGGTAGTTCTTTTTGGTTGAATTAAAACATCACTATAATCTAATTGTATTGAATCTATTATTGTTGTCATATTTTAGTTCCTTTCGTTTCTGTTCCTGGTTTAATTTTAGCAAAAAGGTATTTGAAAAATCAAGAAAATATACTTAGAAAGAAATAAAAAAACTCCTGAAATTCAGGAGTTTTTCATAAGTTTTTAAAATGGAATTTCATCATCTATATCAGCGGTTGATGTATTATCCCAACCAGAATCAGGTGAAGGCATGCTGTCATCTTCGGTTGGTTCAACATCGCCTGATGTTTTATCTAACATTATCATATATGCATTAAAGCCGGACAATACAACTTCGGTTGAATATTTATCTTGTCCTGAAGCATCTTGCCATTTACGAGTTCTTAGTTGACCTTCTATGTAAACTTTTGAACCTTTCTTTAAATATTTTTCTGCAACTTCGGCTAAACCAGGAGAAAATATAACTATACGATGCCATTCTGTTCTATCTTTTCTTTCGCCGTTTTTATCTTTCCAAGTTTCTGATGTTGCAACATTGAATGTTACAATTTTATTTCCATCTTGTGAATGTCTTACTTCTGGATCCCTTCCTAAATTTCCGACTAATATCACTTTGTTTATTGAGCCTGCCATTTTATTTTCTCCTATTTATAACTCCATACCAGAAAAATCTAGTATGGAGTTATAGTTTTTTTATTTATTTAATATTGATTTTCCTGCATATACAGCAACGTCACCAAGTTCTTCTTCTATACGGATTAGTTGATTGTATTTTGCAATTCTATCACTTCTGGAAAGTGAACCGGTTTTTATTTGTCCTGCATTTGTTGCAACTACTATATCAGCGATTGTTGAATCTTCGGTTTCACCAGAACGATGTGAAACAACAGCAGTGTATCCTGCCTTATGAGCCATTTCTATTGCTGCCAAAGTTTCAGTTAATGTTCCAATTTGATTTACCTTAATCAAGATAGAGTTTGCAACACCTTTTTGTATTCCCATTTCAAGTCTTTTTGGATTTGTAACAAATAAATCGTCACCTACAAGTTGGATTTTATCACCTAGTTTATCAGTTAGTAATTTCCAACCTTCCCAATCATCTTCGGACATACCATCTTCAATAGAAAATATTGGGAATTTTTCAACTAAATTGGAATAATATTCTACCATTTCAGCAGATGTGAAAGATTTTCCTTCACCTTCCATTTCATATTTTCCATTTTTGAAAAATTCTGATGATGCAGCATCTATTGCGATTTTTACATCCTCACCAGGTTTGTATCCTGCGGTTTGAATTGCCTTTACTATGTAAGAAAGTGCTTCTTCGGCTGTTTTTAAATCAGGTGCAAAACCACCTTCATCACCAACATTTGTATTTAAACCAGCAGATTTTAATTCTTTTTTCAAAGCATGGAAAATTTCAGCACCCATACGAACTGCTTCGGACATTGTTTTTGCACCAACAGGGGCAATCATAAATTCCTGTATATCAATTGGGTTATCAGCATGTTTTCCACCATTTAAAATATTCATCATTGGAACAGGAAGTACATGTGCGAATGTGCCACCGATATATCTGTATAATGGAAGACCTGCTTCTTCGGCTGCGGCTTTTGCAACTGCCAAAGAAACACCCAATATAGCATTTGCACCAAGTTTTCCCTTGTTTTCTGTACCATCAAGTGCAATCATTGCTTCATCAACTTCGTTTTGATTTTCTGCTTCCATACCTATTACAGCATCTGCGATGATTGTGTTTACATTTTCAACTGCCTTTAAAACACCTTTACCTCCAAAGCGAGTTTTATCATCATCTCTTAGTTCTACTGCCTCATGAACACCAGTTGAAGCCCCTGATGGAACTGCGGCACGACCAAATGCACCACTTTCCAAAAGAACATCAACTTCTACGGTTGGATTTCCACGTGAATCAAGTATTTCACGAGCGTGTATATCTACTATTGCTGTCATTTTTTTTCCTTTCTTCTTATTAACATTTTTAGATATGTTGGGATTATAATACTTTGATTTTTATTTTGCAAGAGTCTTTATTTTACAAATTATTATAAAAAAAATAGCCTTTTGAAAAAAGACTATTTTAAATTACTTTTTTATAAATTAAAACCTTGGAGGTCTACCTACGCCATTAGAATTTGATGTATAGTTTATATTAGATGCATCACCTAAACCTAAGGAACCTGCCATAGCCTTTTTTGCATCAGAAGACACAAACAAGTTAGAATCTTTAACAGAAATTGTATTCAAACCATCGTTTGTATTGTTCATACTATTGTTGTTTTGGTAAGTATTTACATTCTGTCTTACTACATTTACAGGAGCATTATTTGTAGGTTTTATCCTTTGTTGATTTTTAGGTGCAGGCGACATAGTCAATACAATCAATGTTCCTTGGAAATTAGAAGGTGTTAATTGTATCAATGCAAC
Source organism: uncultured Alphaproteobacteria bacterium (assembly GCA_944392955.1). Lineage (GTDB taxonomy): Bacteria > Pseudomonadota > Alphaproteobacteria > Rs-D84 > CACZYB01 > CACZYB01. Next base: position 19,919 of record CALXYK010000002.1, read on the forward strand.
CCTAGAATCCCTGCTGTATGTTAAAACGGAGTTAGGTCCTCTTACCGATGTAATTTCTGACCAACCAAATTTTGGCATTTCACTCATATAAAAATCAAAGACACCGCCAACACTATATGGTGCTGTAAAGGTTATTTTACCAACCCAATCATTTTCCCTTCCAAAAATGGCGGTTTTATCCAAATTCATAGATGCATTTTCTGGTATTGGAATATCCGAAAATTGTGAAAATGTGTATGGCAAATCACCAGAAGTATTACTTACACTTTGAGTATCCATAGTACATGCTGATAAAATCATGGCTAAAATAACAAATATATTTTTGAATTTATTCATATTTCTCTCCTTTTCTTTTAACTGAATGAAATTATAATACTTTATCTTTCTTTTTCAAGTCTTTTTTAGTTATTCTTAATTCTTTGAAAAAATTTTTTAATAATTCAGATGTTTCAATTTCTAAAAAACCTGAAAAAACATTAGGTTTATATAAATTTTTTGCATTTTTATATAGTTGAATAGAATTTATAATCGCCCCGCCCTTTTCATCCATGCTTGAAAAATATATATTTTGTATTTTTGCCAAAGATATGGCGGTTGCACACATTGGGCATGGCTCTAATGTAATGAAAATAGAACAATTATTTAAATATTTTTGATTTAGTTTTTTACAAGCTTTTGTAATAGCCAATATTTCTGCATGATAAAGTGGATTTTTTGCCATTTCCACTTTATTATAAGATTTTGAAATTATATTTCCTGTATCTGAAACTATTACTGCACCAACAGGAACTTCTGCTTTGTTATAGGCTTTTTTTGCCTCCTGTATTGCTATTTTCATATATTTGTTTATATTTTTATGAATTAAGTCTTTATTTTCCAATTTTTTATCCTTATATTACTTTTATTACTTTATGTAATGACTTATATTCTAATATATAGTTTATTTTTTTAAAGTATTTTATTATTATCTTGACCTTAGGTATTTTTATATAATAAACTGCTTTAAATAAAATATAAAAAAGGAAAGGATAATAAATGATTGGATATATCACAAAGAAGATTTTCGGAACAGAAAATGATAGAATTCTTAAAAAATACAAATTAAAGGTAAAAGAAATCAATGCAAAAGAACCTGAACTAGAAAAACTTTCAGATGAAGATTTGAAGGCAAGAACTACTTGGTTGAAAGGTCGCCTTTCCAATGGGGAAAGTTTAGATGATATTTTAGTTGATGCTTTTGCAACTGCAAGAGAAGCAGCAAAACGTATCTTAGGTCAAAGACATTATGATGTCCAACTTATAGGTGGTATGATTCTTCATGATGGCAAGATTACAGAAATGAAAACTGGTGAAGGTAAAACTTTGGTTGCAACCTTACCTGTTTACCTTAATGCCTTGACTGGTAAGGGAGTTCATGTAATTACGGTTAATGACTATCTTGCAAAACGAGATGCTGAGTGGATGGGAAACTTATACCGCTTTTTGGGACTTAGTGTTGGATGTATTTTAAATGAATATGATGATGATCAAAGAAGAGAAGCTTATGCCTGTGATATAACTTATGGTACAAACCACGAATTCGGGTTTGATTACCTTCGTGATAATATGAAATTTAGATTGGGAACTTTGGTTCAAAGACCTTTTAACTATGCTATTGTTGATGAGGTGGATTCCATTTTAATTGATGAGGCAAGAACTCCGTTAATTATTTCTGGACCAAGTGATGGAACTTCGGATGCATATAAGCAAGTTAACTCTATTATTCCTCTATTAAAAGAAGAACATTACAAAGTTGATGAAAAAGATAGAAATGCAACACTTACCGAATCAGGAATGGAATTTGTTGAAAATATATTGTTTGAAAAAGGTATAACAAAAATTAAAAACCTTTATGATATTTCAAATGCTATTATAGTTCATCATTTGGATAAATGTTTAACTGCTCATAAATTATATAAAAAAGATGTAGATTATTTGGTTAAAGATGATCAAGTTTATATAATAGATGAATTTACCGGACGTATTATGGAAGGTCGTCGTTATTCAGATGGACTTCATCAAGCATTAGAAGCAAAAGAAAATGTTAATGTTCAAAACGAATCTCAGACTTTGGCAAGTATTACATATCAAAACTATTTCCGACTTTACCCAAAACTTGCTGGTATGACTGGAACTGCATTAACAGAAGCACAAGAATTTGATGAAATTTATAAACTTAGATGCGTAGAGGTTCCTACAAATTTACCTATTCGTCGTATTGATTATAATGATGAAATTTATTTAACAGAAGAAGAAAAATACGAAGCAATAGTTAAACTTATTAAGGAATGTCATGCAAAAAAACAGCCTGTTTTAATAGGAACTGTTTCAATAGAAAAATCCGAAAAACTTAATAAATTCTTAATAAAAGAAGGAATCAGAGCACAAGTTCTTAATGCAAAATATCACGAATCAGAGGCATATATCATTGCTCAGGCTGGTGTGCCAGGTGCTATTACTATTGCTACAAATATGGCAGGTAGAGGTACCGATATACAACTTGGTGGTAATTTGGAAATGCGTATCAAACAAGAAACTTCGGGTATTGAAGATGTTGAATTATTGAAGAAAAAAATAGATGAAATAAAGGCCGATATAAAAGAGAAAAAAGAAATTGCCTTAAATGCAGGAGGTCTGTATGTCATAGGAACAGAACGTCATGAATCAAGACGTATTGACAATCAGTTAAGAGGAAGAACTGGTCGTCAAGGTGATCCGGGGGCTTCTAAATTCTTTCTTTCTATGGAAGATGATTTGATGCGAATTTTTGGTGGTGAAAAGATGAAGGCAATGCTTTCCAGATTAGGACTTAAACATGGAGAGGCTATAGTTCACCCTTGGGTTTCCAGAGCATTGGAAAAAGCACAAACGAAAGTAGAATCTCATAACTTCACTATTAGAAAAAATCTTCTTAAATATGATGATGTGATGAACGAACAAAGAAAAATTATTTATACTCAACGACATGAAATTATGGGGTTAGATGATATTCATGATTATGTTCAAGAAATGAGACTTGATGTTATAGAGGATATGGTAGATCGTGCTATCCCAGAAAAATCAATTATGGATAATTGGAATTTGAACGGGTTAGAGATTGATTGTCTTGAAACATTAGGTGTAAAATTAGATTTGAAAAAATTTATTGAAGAACATCCTAATACAGAGCCTCAGGATATATTCAATCTTGTAAAAGAAGCAAGTGATGCAAGAATGGATTTTCAAGAAAAAAAATATTCATTTGATTTTATGAGGTATGTGGAAAAAAGTATATTCCTTCAAACTTTGGATCAGGTATGGAAAGAAAATCTTTTATCCTTAGATTTCTTAAAACAAGGTATTGGACTTAGGGCTTATGGTCAAAAAGATCCGTTAAATGAATATAAAAGAGAAGCTTTTATTACATTTGAAGACAATATGCTTAGAATAAAATATAAAACTATTCAACTTATTGCGAAAACTGATTTTTCTCAGGAAGGTGTAGCAGAGTTCAATGACGAAGAAGATAGTTCTAATGTAGTTGAAAATCAACCTGCTGAAAAATTAACAGAAAATAAAGTTAATACAAATATTGGTAGAAATGATCCTTGTCCTTGTGGTAGTGGATTAAAATATAAACATTGTTGCGGGAAGTTAAAGTAATTTTATTACTTTTGTATGTAAAGGTGTATTATGGGATATGCGCATTTTGTGCATCTTAGAAATCATACGGCATATTCTTTGGCAGAAGGTGCTTTGAAGGTATCTAATATTATTTCTTTGTGTCAAAAATATAATATGCCGGCTGTTGCTATTACTGATACCAATAATATTTTTGGTGGTGCTGAATTTTCTGAATATCTTGCCAAAGATGGTATTCAACCAATTTTAGGTACTCAAATCAGTGTTGATTTTGATTTGCCCTCTTCTGCCTTTTTAAAAGATAAATATGCTGAACTAGTCCTTTTGGTGCAAAATGATGTTGGTTATCATAATCTTTTAAAACTACTTTCTTATGCTTATTTAAAAAAAGAAGCAATAGACCCTCCTCATATAACTTTTGATATGTTAAAGGAAAAATCCGAAGGTCTAATCGCTTTATCAGGAGGAATAAAAGGCGTTATAGGAAAGGCTTTGTTGGCTAATAATAAACAATTGGCCGAAGAAAAATGTTTGGAATTAAAAAACTTATTTAAAGATAGGTTTTATATAGAAATTCAGCGACATAACATTCCTGATGAAATTCAAACAGAAGATGATTTTTTAAACCTTGCATACAAACATAATATACCATTAGTTGCAACAAACGAGTGTTATTTTTCTACAAGAGATATGTATCAAGCACATGATGTGTTGCTTTGTATAACCGAAGGTAAATATATTGATGAACAAGATAGAAGGCATGAAACCGAAGAACATTATTTTAAATCTCCGGATGAAATGATAGAACTTTTTTCCGATTTACCGGAAGCAATAAATAATACCTTGGAAATTGCTAAACGTTGTGCATATAAGTTTAAAAATACGAATCCTTTACTCCCTCATATAGCAAAGGGGGCTGATGAACCAACATTATTACGAGAATTATCATATAAAGGATTGGTTGAGCGACTTGATAAGGCTGGGATTATTGATGAAGCAGAAAGAAAACCTTACTTTGATAGATTGGAATATGAACTTGATACCATAATTAGTATGAAATTCCCTGGTTATTTTCTTATTGTGGCCGACTTTATAGGATGGGCAAAAGAACATGGTATTCCAGTTGGTCCTGGTCGTGGTAGTGGTGCAGGATCTATTGTGGCATGGGCTATGAAAATAACTAATTTGAATCCATTGAGATTTGGATTGTTGTTTGAAAGATTTTTAAACCCTGAACGTGTTAATATGCCTGATTTTGATATAGATTTTTGTCAGGATAGACGTGGTGAAGTTATTCATTATATTCAAAATAAATATGGTTTTGATAGTGTTGGGCAGATTATAACCTTTGGTAAATTACAAACTAAAAATGTTATAAAAGATGTTGGTAGAGTGCTTAGAATTCCTTATACCAAATGTGATGAACTTTGTAAAATGATACCTAATAAACTTTACGAAGAAGTTGTTAATGAAAACGGGGAAAAAGATAGTAAAGATGTCGCAATAACCGTTCCTAATTGTTTTAATTACATACCAGAATTTAAAAATGCTGTTGAAAATGACGATATGTTAAAGGGACTTATTAGCATTGCTATGAAACTTGAAGGTTTATATAGAAATGTTGGTACTCATGCTGCGGGTGTTGTTATTGGAGATAGACCTATTGATGAGTTAGTTGCATTGTATAAAGATGATAAATCTGATATGCCTGTTACTCAATACAATATGAAATTCATAGAAAAAACTGGTCTTATAAAATATGATTTTTTAGGTTTGAAAACTTTGACTGTTATCAAAAAAACATGTGATATGATACTTAAAAACAAAGGTGTTTCCATTGATATAGATAATATACCTATGGATGATAAGAAAACCTATGATATGATTATGACCGCAAACACACCTGGAATATTCCAGTTGGAATCAAAAGGTATGCAAAGTGTTATTTTAAGTATGAAACCTGATAAAATTGAGGATTTAGTCGCTTTGGTTGCCTTATATAGACCTGGACCTATGGATAATATACCTCTTTATTGCAGAAGAAAATTTGGTGAAAAAGTAGAATATTTACATCCTAAAATGGAACCAATACTAAAAGAAACCTATGGTATTATGGTTTATCAGGAACAAGTGATGGAAATGGGTAAGCAACTTGCTGGATATTCATTAGGTGGGGCTGATTTACTTCGTAGGGCTATGGGTAAAAAAATCAAGGAAATGATGGTGGAACAAAGAAAAATTTTCACCAAAGGTTGTCTGGAACATAGTAATATTGATGAAAAGACTTCTACCGCTATATTTGATGCGATGGAGCAATTCGCTAATTATGGATTTAATAAATCTCATGCTGTTTGTTATGCGTGGATTTGTTATCAAACTGCGTATTTAAAGGCTCATTATCCACAAGAATTTATGGCTACTTCTATGACTTATGATATGAATGATGTTGATAAGTTAGCCTTTTTTGTGGATAATATAAAGAAAATGGGGATAAAAATCCTTAGACCTGATATAAACAAATCATTTGATTATTTTTCTGTGGAAGGTAATGATATAAGATACTCTATGGCTGCTGTTAAGGGGGTTGGTGTGGGTGTAGTGCAATCCATTGTAAAGGAAAGAGAGGCCAATGGAGAATTTAAAAATATAACTGATTTTATTTATCGTGTAGACCCTAAAAACTTTAATAAAAGAATGCTTGAAAACCTTATAAAAGCAGGAACATTTGACTCATTGGAACCTAACAGAAATAAGTTATTTGAAAATATAAATTACATACTATCACAAATAGCAAGTGTTAATAAAGACAAGGAAACAAAACAAACAAGTCTATTTTCCTTAGATGAAATAGAAGTTAAAAAAGATGATTTTAGATTATCCGAGGCAATAGATTGGAAACCTTTGGAACGATTGAATTTTGAAAAAGAGGTAATAGGTTTCTTTGTATCGGCTCATCCTTTGGATATGTATGAAAATACCTTACGATTATCAGGGGTAAAATCGTCAGTTGATTTACAAAATATAAAAGAAAACTGCAAATTTCAAGTCGCTGGAATTGTGGATAATGTAGTAGAAAAAGTTTCCAAAAATAATAGAAATTATTTAATGGTAAAAATTACTGATAAATCTGGAACTATTAACTTGTTATGTTTTGATAAAGAACAAAAAAAATATACTTATAAAAAAAATAATGAAAATCCCTCCCCTCAAACTTTGTCTGAAATGCAGTCCGTTTTTGAAAGTGGTTCCCCAGTTTTGGTTAGTGTAGATGCAAAATATTCAGATGAAAAATTTTCGTTATTTGTAAATCATACAGAAATTTTAACTTTGAATACAAGTTTGGGAAGTGATATGTATATACAGGTGAATAATGTTGATTCAGTTAGGGCTTTGAAAAAAAATATAGCCTCTTTACCACCTGGATACACTTCTATTCACCTTTTAATCGTAGAAAATGGAAAAAAAGTATCTGTTGTATTACCTGAAAAAAAAGGAATTACAGGAGAAAGATTGGAAGCATTTAAAGTTATTCCTGATATAGTATTTCATTTTTAATTTTTATATTTACATATTGTTATTTTTAGTGTATACTTAGGCGAGTAGGTATAAGGATTAAGCAGGAGAGCCTAAATGAAATTTAAAAATATATCATTTTTGATGCTTTTATCATCTGTGATAGTTGTAATGTCGGATGCAGTGTTGTCTCAAACTAGACGTGTTTCTTCGTCATCAAGGAGAACTAGTTCAAAAACATCGGCAGCAAGATCCGGTTCTTCAAGGACTTCAAGCGGCGCAACTTCCTCTGCTGCAAGATCTGCATCTTCAAGGGCTTCATCATCGGCGGCAAGATCAGGTTCCTCAAGAACTTCAAGTGGTGCAACCTCTTCTGCTGCTAGATCTGGTTCTTCAAGGACCTCGTCGTCTGCTGCAAGGTCTGCGTCATCTAGAACCTCTTCATCTGCGGCAAGATCTGCGTCATCAAGGAGTTCTAGTGCAACAAAAACATCAGCAGCAAGATCTGCTTCGTCAAGAAGTTCAAGTGGGACAACAACCTCTGCGGCAAGATCTGCATCATCAAGAAGTTCTTCGAATGTTAGATCTGCTGCAGCATTAAGAGGAACTCCATCTTCAAATATTAGAAGTGCTTCTGCTAATACAAATACAACGACAACTTCTTCATCTACACCTGGAACTTTATGTCCTATCAATACTTTGATAAGAAAAACTTATGATGAAGAAGGTAATATTATTTATTTTAAATCAAAAACTGTGCAATGTGCTCAGCCTGAAAACACAAGGGAAGAAGGTTGGGATGTAAGTTCTCCTGAAAAAGAAAAAGAATTTGTGATTAAAAAATCATGGATTGCTGATAACGAAGGAGCTTCGTTTGTTTGTAGCAATGGTTATTTGACATCTGGAACAAGTGGTAATTATTCCTGTGTTTCCTATGATCAAATATGTCCTTTGAATGAAAATATTCAAAAGTCCGGAACAAGTTATATAAACCCTTATACAGGAGATACATGTTCTGTTCCGTCATTGGCAGAAATAACGAATGTTGGAACTAATTTATATACATTTAATTGTCCAGATAATTACTATACCGATTCAAGTAATTATGTACAATGTAATAAATGTCCTGATGGAACTTATTCTATCAAAGGCTCAAATAAAAATGCAGCAAGTTGTATTGTAGGAACTGCACCTACTGCGACAACTATTTCTGACGAGGACTTTAATTTGATATTGGAAAATAATCCATATCTATTATCAACGGTAAATCCAGAAGGTTGTCCAGATGGAACCTTTGCCGAAGAGATTAGTGAAACAAACTATCTTGAATTATTAAAAAGATATGCTGAGATGTCACAATCATATGTAGTATCCGTGACTCCAACAACAAGAACTAGTTCTGATGAAACAACAAATACAGAAACGACAAATTAAAAGTTAGATAAGATAAAGAAAGAGGTTTTTAAACCTCTTTCTTTTTAATTAAATATTTATTTTTCATTATATCTTTTAATATGGGTTGCATTTCTTTGATTAGGTTTTCGTAAACTTCCCGTTTGAATGGAACAATATCTTTAACTATATCTAAATTCAAATCTATCCATTTATATTCCAACAATTCATCATTGGGTAATTTTATCTCACTTTCGTTTCCAGTAAATTCAATTAAAAACCATTTTTGTATTTGTCCATGAACATTTTTATAATAATCATGAGACTTTTTTTCAGAAAATTTTAATTCCGCAGGAAATTTATATGCCCTCCAAATATTATCTTCGTAAACTATTTTTACATTTGTTATTCCTGTTTCTTCCTTTAATTCCCTTAATACAGCAGTTTCCGGACTTTCTCCAATGTCAATCCCACCTTGTGGAAATTGCCATTTATATTCAATTTTATTTTGATTACGTTTTGCGATAAAGACTTTGCCATTATTATTATACAACAATATTCCGACATTTTTTCGGTAATTACAACCATCAATATTTATATAATCTGAATTATTTTCTTCCATTTTATTCCCCCTTTTTTATCGTTATAAGTTCTAATATAAACCTATAAAAATAAATATCAATTAAAAATAAAAAATCACTTTAAAGGTAATCAACCTTCCAAAGTGTTAAACTTAAAACTTATTCTCAATGTATGTTTGTATAATATCACGATTCGCAACTTTTTGCAAGAGGTTTTATAAAAAAAATAAAGAAAATATCCTTGTTTTTTTATTAAATATAATATAAAAATAACTTTGTATGTGATAATAGGAGTTTTAAAAAATGGAAGCATCAACTTTTTCTTTGTTCGGATTATTTACCCAATCTGATTTAATGACTAGATTTACTTCTATAATGTTGGTATTGGCATCTATTTATGCTTGGGCTATTATTATAGAAAAAACTTTTACCTTAAAAAAAATAAAAGCTCAAAGCTTGGCTTTTGAAAAAAAATTTTGGAGTGGTGGGTCATTAGAAGAATTATTTAATTCCTTACGATCAAAGGCTATTGATCCTATGGCTATTGTCTTTATCGCAGCAATGAAGGAATGGAAAAAATCTTCCTCATTATTAAGAAGTAAAAATAATGCTTCAAAAACTGCAAATCTTCATCAAAGAATTGAAAGGGTTATGAATATCACAATAGAAAGGGAGATGGCAAAACTGGAACAAAGAATAGATTTCTTATCTATGGTTGGAAGTATTGCTCCGTTAGTTGGGTTGTTTGGAACTATTTGGGGAATTATGAGTAGCTTTTCGGCTATTGGTGCATCAAGTAGCACTACATTAGGTGTTATTGCTCCGGGAATTGCAACTGCTTTGTCCACTACGGCATTAGGACTTATTGTCGCAATACCTGCGGTTATTGGATATAATAAAATTACCGCAGATCTAACAAATTACGATATGAAATTAGAGGCTTTTGCCGGCGAATTTACCGCAATTATATCTCGTCAAATAGATGAAAATATAAATAATTAAGGTGTTTTTATGATTGTAAGAAAATATAGAAAACATGGACATTTAAAACCTGAAATCAATCTGACTTCTATGATTGATGTTATGAGTATTTTAATGTCTGTTTTTATGGTAACGGCACCTATGTTGACTACGGGAATGAGTATTGATTTACCAAAAGGTGGAAAAACTGCTATTGAAGGGGCTGAAAAAGCTGTAGATATTTCTATTGATAAAAATGGGAATATTTATATTGGAAAGGAAAAAGTTTTACTGAAAAACTTAAAAAATAAACTTCTATTCATGTTAAAACAAAATCCAAAACTTAGTATTGTTATAAGTGGGGATACAAAGGCTCAGTATGGTAAAATTATTGAAGTAATGGGAGATTTAAAAAGTGCGGGATTTAAAAAAGTTGGACTTAAAACTCAACCCCCACTAAAAAAATAAATTGATATGAAAAAATTAGATATACAAATAAATTTCATTGATATATTGGGGATAAATAAAATACCTCCCTTCTTAAAAGATGGACTTATTATATCTTTTATACTTCATATATTTTTTCTAATACTTATTATGGTTAGCCCTTATATCCGTATTCATTCCTTTATACCTCAGGTAAAATATGATGAGCCTATCATAGTAAATTTAGATGATTTGGTTGTGGGAAATGAAACAATACTTCCTCCTGTTGTTAGTAAAAAGGCTGAAAATAATACTGAAAAAGAGAAATTCTTTACATCGGAGGTAAAAAAAGAGGAATTACCCCCACCTGCCCCTGAAACTGAAAAAACATTACAGAAAGAGGTTTCTGATAAAAAAAAGGATAATGCTGGCGATTTTATAGATGATACCAAACAAAAGACAGAAGAAAAACTGACTGATAAGAAGAAAAAACAACAAGATTTACTATCTGAGCGAATGGGTGGACTTAATGACTTATTGGCTTCGGTTGATGGTTTAAAAAGAAATGAAAAAAATGTAAAGGAAAAACAAAAAGAAGATTTAGAAAAGGTAAATACTACTCAGATAAAAAAAGGTATAGAGGCAGAAAGTGTAGATTTAGGTGAAAATGGTTATGTTTCAAAATCAACCTCGTCTGATTTTATAAAAAAGCAGATGGCTATTTCCTATATTGATGCTATACGAATTAAGTTGCGTTCCTGTTGGAATTTGGATCCAGGGGCAAAAGATGTTAAGAATATGAAAATTGTGATAAGGACTTCTATATCACCTGATGGTAATGTAAACTCTATTGAAATACTTAATAAGGACGAATATGCGACTTCGCCTTGGTTTAAGGCGGTTGCTGATAGTGCAAAACGTGCACTTATTGTTTGCAGTCCTTATAATTTACCTATTGAATTTTACAAAGATTGGAAGGATATTGTATTTACATTTTATCCTGATAAAAAATCGGTTCAATGATTAGATAAGGAGAACGACTTTGAAAAAAATTGTGTTAAAGAAAAATCCTCAGAAAAAAAATCTATTTGAACTTTTGAATAGTGTTTTCCATAGGATATTTAAAGAAAGGGTTTTTATATCAAATAATAATGGGAAATTTATTTATTATAGATTTTCACCAGTTTTACAATCAATTATTTTTGCTTTGTTTGTTTTCTTTGTGTATTGGACCTTGTTAACTACACAAAATTATTTATTAAATGCCGATATGTTAAATGAAAAAGATGCAAAAATAGAAGATGCGAGAAATAAATTTAATAAGGTAGTTGCAGATATTCAGGCTTATAAAGATACTATTGCATCTATAAATAAAAAACTAGAAACTACTCATAACAACATTGTAAATTTACTAGAAAAAGATGAAAAAATATCAAAACTTCAAAAAGATAATTTAATTAAAAACAGAATCTTATTATCAACAGAATTAAACTATGTTAATAATTCCCTTGAAAAATTAGCAGATGGAATAACTTGGGCAAATGTTGATGTAAAAGATACTTTGTATAAAACTACAAAAAATGAATTAGAAAAAAATGTGGTTTTAAATGAAAATGTTTATTTGAAAAAGAAAAATAATGCACTGGAAAAAACTTTGTTGGATATGAAACAATTACAGGACAACTTATTAGATAAAATAACTATACTTGCCGAAGATAACATAAAAGATATTGAAAATACTTTGGAAAAAATTGATATAGTCTTGTCGCAGGTTCAACTAAAAAATAGAAAAAACTTAGTTAAAAAGGTTGAAAAAGAAACAGGCGAAGGATTAGGTGGAAGATATATACCTCTTTCCGATATAGATATCAGTGATGAAGAACTTAATCAAAAATTTAAAAATGCAAATTTGAAGGTAAATCTTTGGGAAGGTTTATCAAAAGCAAAAATGATGCTTCCGTTGGGGGCTCCTGTAAAAAAAATCCGTATAACCTCACCTTTTGGTGTTAGATCAGATCCTTTCTTAAAAACTCCGGCTATGCATACAGGTATTGATTTCGGTGGAAAATTAGGCACTCCTTTATATGCTACGGCTCCTGGAAAGGTTATACAGGCTGGAAAACGTGGTGATTATGGTTTAGCTGTTGAAGTGGATCACGGATTGGGATTTTCTACTTTGTATGCTCATTTAAGTAAGGTGACTGTTGAGAAAGGTGATATAATAGAAGAAGGAACAAAGGTAGGATTGGCAGGTTCTACAGGTAGAAGTACCGGTGTCCATCTTCATTATGAATTAAGACATAATTCTAGGGCTTTGAACCCTTATGCATTTGTAAAAGTTGAAAATAAAGAAAAAAAATAGGAGGTTTAAATGTTTGGTTTTTCAAAAAAAATTTCACCATCAAGTTTGGTAAGTAATTCTATGACTATTACAGGAACGGTTAAATCCGAATCTGAACTTTATGTAGATGGTGTTATTAACGGAGATATAGATTGTAAAGTTCTTATTGTAGGAATAAATGGAAAAATAAAAACATCACTTATCAAAGTTGAAAAAATAGTCGTATATGGTTTGGTTGAAGGTAATATTGATGCTGTTTCGGTATATCTTGGACCTTCTGCTAGAATAAATGGTAATGTAATCCATAAGGATATTTCTATTGAAAATGGTGCATTTATAAGTGGCGAGGTAAAACAAAAAAGAATTTAATTTTTTTACTAAGGAGGAAGTATGAAAAAATTCAATATTATAATAGGATCTGATCATGCGGGGGTAGATCTTAAAAATTTTTTAAAAACTTATCTTGAACAGGAAAATTATAATGTTTTGGATATTGGCACCAATTCAACAGAAAGTTGTGATTATCCAGATATTGCTAATAGTTTAGCTTTGCATATTAAAAATACTCCTAGTTCTATTGGAATACTTATTTGTGGAACTGGTATAGGGATGTCTATTGCCGTTAATAGATATTCTTTTATAAGAGGTGCTTTAGTATATAGTCCAGAAAGTGCAAAACTAGCAAGACAACATAATGATGCAAATGTTATAATTTTGGCGGCAAGAATGTTTGAAAATAAAGAAAATTTAGATTTTTTAAATGCTTTTTTAACTGCTGATTTTTCAAAGGAAGAAAGGCATAAAAAAAGGATAAACAAACTTGGTTATGTTTATCCTGATTCAAAAGAAAATATTGGTAAGTGTTAAAACTATCTTTCCTTACTATTCATATTAAAAATATGTAATCTTTTACCATTTACCCTAAATTCTAGTAAATAAGAAAAATCTGTATTATATATTGTTCGTACGAATTCAATATTTGAATGTGGATTTCTCTCCTTTAATCTCATAAAAGAATTCATTATAGGAGTTCTGTTTTTATCAAAATTTCTATCTATTTTCATATTTACCTCTTTTTTTGTATTAGACTTCTTTAGTCTATATCACAATTATATAAAAAGCAAACAATAAATATTTATATTTTATATTGAAAAAAATCCTTTTGCATTATAGGATTGTATTGTTTCATTTGTGAAGGTTAAACAGGGAAATGGAGGTTTGAAATGGTAAATTTTTTCAAAGATAATCTTAAAACAACAGATCCAACTATTTACAATATCATACAGTCAGAACTGGATAGACAGCAAAATTGTATCGAACTTATTGCATCAGAAAATATCGTTTCAAAATCCGTTTTAGAAGCGATGGGATCCATTTTAACAAATAAATATGCCGAAGGTTATAGTGGGAAACGTTATTATCAAGGATGTAAATTTATTGATGAAATAGAAACTACCTGTATAGAAAGGGCAAAAAAAATTTTTGAATGTGATTTTGTAAATGTTCAACCTCATAGTGGGGCTCAGGCAAATACTGCTGTATTTTTTGCTTTGCTTAATGCAGGAGATACTATTATGGGAATGAGTTTGGATGCAGGTGGACATTTAACACACGGGGCAAAACCTACTATCAGTGGAAAGTGGTTTAAATCCGTTCAATATGGCGTTAAAGAAGATGGTTATATAGATTATGATAATGTTGAAAAACTTGCATTAGAATCTAAACCTAAACTTATTGTTGCGGGTGGATCCGCCTACCCTCGCCTTGTAGATTTTAAAAAGTTCCGTGAAATTGCTGATAAGGTTGGAGCATATCTTATGGTGGATATGGCTCATTTCGCAGGACTGGTTGCTGGTAAAGTGATTCCTAGTCCTATTGGAATTGCCGATGTTGTTACTACAACTACTCATAAAACCTTACGAGGTCCAAGAGGCGGTATGATTCTTACCAATAATGAAGATATTGCAAAAAAAATTGATAAGGCTGTTTTCCCAGGAATCCAAGGTGGACCTTTGGAACATATAATTGCTGGAAAAGCAGTTGCCTTTGGCGAAATATTAAGACCAGAATGGAAAGAATATGCGAATCAAATACTTAAAAATGCAAAAGTTTTAGGGGAAACTTTGGTTAAAAATGGCTTTGATTTAGTAAGTGGAGGAACAGATACCCATCTTATCCTTGTAGATTTAAGAAGTAAAAACATAACGGGGAAAGAAGCAGATTTAGCCTTGGAAAATGCAGGAATTACATGTAATAAAAATGGTATTCCAAATGATCCGAATCCACCTTCTATAACTTCTGGTATCCGTCTTGGTGTACCTGCTATTACTACAAGAGGGTTTAAAGAAGACGATGTAATAGAGGTTGCAAATTTGATAACTGAAGTAGTTGATGATTTTGTAAAAAACAAAGATTATGAATCTGAAACAATTAAAGCAGTTAGAGAAAAAGTGAAGATTTTGTGTGCGAAACACCCTATATACTAACTTTTTAAGAGTTTATAAAAAAACTCCCTATAAGATGGATTAAGCATATTAACGGGAGTTTTGTTTTTCAAAAAGAAGTTCGTTAAGTTTTTCTTTTGGTAAAGTTTTCTTTTTTACCTGCTCTTTTTCCGTATCCCTTTCGTGTGTCTTTTGTATTTCAATTTCTAAAAGGCTTAAAAGGGAGAAAAGTTGAGTTTTTATATTTTGTAGTTTGTTGTATTTTAATTTTGCATCTTCCTTTGACGCAGGTTTTTCGCGAAGAATTTTATCTCCCTGTTGTAATAACTGTTTTATACTATTTATTAGAAGTTGTATTTTTGATTTTTTATAATTTTGTTTGTTTTGTTTAAACTCTTCTTCTTTATATATACTTTCCATTTCAAAAATAAATGTTTCCACTTCTTTGAATAAAATTGAAAATAACTCTTGATTTTTGATTGTATTGTTTAAGACGACTTTCATAATAACCTCCATATCTAGCTGTTATTACTATTATAATGTAATATTTTTCTTTTAACTTGTCAACATATTTTATGTTGGCAAAAATTTTCAACCTTAAATTCAAATAATGAATTATTTCCCTTGTATCTTTTTATAAAATATAATATAATGAGATATTATATATGATGTTATATGCGTTTTAAGGTTTAAATGGGAATGTTTATATAAATATCTTCTAATTGCACTTTTTGTGTTTTTTATATTTCACCCCATATTTTATAAATCCTTAATTTTGAAAGGGGAGTTTTATGAAATTAAAAAGAATAGTCTATATTTTGTATTTTACATTTTTTTCTGTAAAATGTTTTTCTCAACCTGTACCTGTTAACTCATCAAAATTTAATAAATGTATGGAACAAAAAATTTTAAATATAAAAACAAAAATATATAAAATATGTAATGTAAAAGATTACGAAAATATCACTGAAAAGGAATTGAATTGCATACAAAAACAAGCTTCTCCGTTTCAAAGTTTACTCAACAATTACATAAAAGAATGCAAAAATAATTAAGGAGTTGTTATGAATAAATTTACTTTTTCTATTATGGGGTTATGTGCACTTAGTATAAATGCAAAGGCAAAAGATGTAAATTATTCTCAATTACAAAATATATTAGGTAAATATTGTATTCCTTCCTCAGTGCAATGTGCTGATAATACAAGTTTCCCTGTTTATAACCCTAATGCTTCAACAGAAAATAAGTGTGAATGTGGAGAAGGTAAATATTACTATTATGATGCTACTGGAAAGAAAGAATGTAGAACCTGCCCTGTTGGAACTTGTTCTAATACAAAAACTGGAATTTTTACATGTAATTCTTGTTTGAAGGCTGGGGTTAAAAGTTGTGATGTAAAAACCTGTGATGCAACATCATGCGAGTCTGGTTATTTATTAGCAGATGGAAAATGTTTAGCTCCGTTTTCTTTTAAAGCGACAACCCCTGGAAAAAATTCAGTTTATTTACCAAATACTGGAAAATATAGAATTACTGTTGCAGGGGCTGGTGGAGGAAATGGCGGAAATGTTTCTTGCTGTGAAACTTGTGTATATTGCGTAACAATTATAAAATCTTTTGAAACTGATAGAAAATGCAATATAGGAGGATCTTCCGGAGGAAAAGGGGGAAAAGGTGAAATAAAGACAATAACAACCTATTTAGAATCTGGATATTATAATTATAATGTTGGGGCAAAGGGAAATAATGGTTCTAACTATAATACAGGATATTATAGTTGTTCTTGGGGATTTATTGGAGGTGGTTGGCAGTGCAAAAATGGTTCAAATGCAGGAAATGGAACCACTGGTGAAAATTCATATTTTTATAAAGAATCATTCCTTAATGCAAGAGGTGGTGGTGCTGGAACTGGTGGAAATTGTCATGGAAAAGGCTGGAAAGGTGCAGGATATTATTGGGATGGATTACCTAAAAATGGATCAGATGGAACCTCATATAGTGATAATGGTCAAAGTTATGGAAGTAATGGATATGTTAAAATTGAGTTTATTGGATTGTAGTTTAATAATAAATAGGATAGTAAAAAAACCTCCGATTTCGGAGGTTTTTTACTAGTTAAAAGAATTTTTATTTTTGTTCTTTTGAAACTTTTTTTGCGAATTTTGACATAGTCCTTGCCATTTTCCTTTTTGAAATAAGGCCTTTTTTAACACCTTTTGCAAGTTCACTATTTGCCTTTGAAAGTGCTGGCTTTACTTCTGCTACATCTTTTTTTGCAATTATCATTTCAGAAACTTTCTTCACAAAAGTACGAATTTTTGACATACGACTTTTATTAGAAATTCTCTTTTTTTCATTTCTTAAAATTCTTTTTTTTGAAGATTTATGATTAGCCATTTTTTTATCCTTTCTAAAATTGACTTTATACTATCGTTTAGAGAATTGGAAAGAACGACGTGCCTTTTTATGGCCATAATGTTTTCTTTCAACAACCCTTGAATCTCTGGTTAGGAAGCCTGCTTTTTTAATAACAGGTCTTAAATCAGGTTCAAAAAGAGCAAGAGCCTTACTTATACCATGTTTTAGTGCACCAGCCTGACCTGAAAGTCCACCACCTGTTATTGTAGCAATAACATCATAAGAACCTTCTCTTTCTGTGATTCCAAAAGGTTGTTTTATAATCATTTGTAGTATTGGACGACGGAAATATGATTCATAATCCTTACCATTTACTACGATATTACCTTTACCCAATTTTATCCAAACACGAGCGATAGAAGTTTTTCTTTTTCCTGTTGCATATACACGTCCTTGTGCATCTTTTACTTCTTTTTCCTTTTTAGGTGCAGGAGTTTCCGCTTTTGCTGTGTTAACTTTTAAACCAGCATCTGCAAGTGTTGCTGTTGCAGTTTCTGGTTTTGTTGCCTTTGTAGAACGTGGTTTTTTAACAGTTTCTACCTTCACTTCGGTTTTTGTAGATTTTTTTGCTGTTGTTTTTTTAGCAGGTGCCTTTTTAGCAACTTCTTTTTCTTCTACTTTTTTTTCTACTTTTTCAACCATTATGCACCTCTTTTCTTGTTTTTAGGATTCATTTTTGTGATATCAAGAACTTCTGGTTTTTGTGCAGCATGAGGATGTTCACTTCCTGCATAAACATGTAATTTTTTCATTTGTTTGCGACCCAAAGAATTTCTTGAAATCATTCTTTCAACAGATTTAATAATAAGTCTTTCTGGATGATTACCACCTATAATAGCACTCCAAAGTCTTTCTTTTATTCCACCAATGTGTGCAGTATGCCAGAAAAATTTATTTTTATTTAATTTATCGCCAGTAATACCAACCTTACTTGCATTTATTACTATTATATGATCACCACAATCCATGTGAGGTGTATACATAGGTTTATGTTTACCACGTAAATATGTTGCAATAATAGCAGAAAGACGGCCAAGAACTATGTCTGTCGCATCAATAACATACCATTTTGCATCAATTTCTGATGGTTTTGCAGAATATGTTTTTTGAACCATTTTTTTACCTTTTTGTTTTGTTAAACTTGCTATATGATACATTATATTTTATAAATGTCAAGGAAATAAAGAGTTTTTCTTAACTTTTTAAGTGTGGTATTATAATACCACCATTTTTAAACTAAACTTTCTGGTATTATTTTTAGTATTTTATTAAAAAGCCTACCCCAAAATGTTGTATTAGGAGCTGTTTTTTCAATAATTTTGTTATTTGTTTGCTCATCATAACCAACCCAAATGGTTTTATTGCCTTCTAATTCAACTTTCCAAGATTTTTTCATTTCACCTTTTATCATATTTACTAATTGCTTTGCAAAATTTTCGTTTTCGAACACTGCAACTATCTCACTATTTAATAATGCAGATCTTGGGTCCAAATTAAAACTTCCTATCCATGATATTTTTTCATCAAACACCATAGTTTTTGAGTGTAAAGAAGCAAATGAAGATATTTGCTTGCCTTTTAACTTTAATCCAGTATTCATAAACTCATAAATGTTTGCCCCTGCTTTTAATAAATCCTTTCTGTATCTTTCCCATGCTGCATAAACTGCCGGAGCATCTGTTGAAGATAAAGAATTTGTTATGATAGTTAAATCTATTCCTTTGTTTAATTCCTTTACCAATTCGTTTGTTCCTAATTCTCCAGGAACAAAATATGCCGAAGAAATGTAAATATTGTTTTTTGTATTATTCCATAAAACCTTTAATGCTTTTAATATAGGACTTATAGTATTTAATTTTTCATTTTTAGAAGCATCTATTTTTTGCGGAGAATCCGAAATTATTGCACCCTTTCCCCATTCAAATTTAGTTCTTTTTTCTTTAAATTCCGTTATAATATAGTTCATTATTTTATTATAGAAATTAAAACCTTCTATAATTTTTTTATCTTTTAAGTTCTCTATTTCCTGTTTTGCCTTATCTATATCTTTTCTGTCTGGAAATAAGTATGCAGGTATTGCAAGATGATAATTCCAATATTTATAAAAACTTTCCTGAGCTTCTCTTGCTATTTTACCTATGAAAACAACATCTGTATCTGAAAAATTTGTATTTTTATCAGAATCGAAATAATTATTTGCAAGATTTCGTCCCCCTATTATAACGGAAACCCCATCTACAACAAACATTTTGTTGTGCATCCTGGAATTAAGTCTGTTAAAATCAAATAAAAACTGAGGATAACGAACAATATGTTCTCTATATTTAAATGTATTAAACACCTTAACTTCTATATTTTTATGAAAATCCAATAGTAATATATCAGACAAATCAGAATCCATACCATTATCATCTACTAAGATTTTGACCTTAACCCCTCGGTTAGCGGCCTGTACCAACTCATGCAATAATACTTTTGATGTAGGATCATTATTATATATATATGTCTGAACCTCTATTGTTTTTGTAGCCAATCGAGCAAATGCTGCCCTTGCTAAAAAGGCCTCTATTCCATTATTTATTAAAGAAGCTCCACTTAATTCGGGATTTTTTAAAAATTCTTCTTTGTAAAGTTTCCCTATTGTTGTATTATATTCCAATTTTGGAATTTTTGCAGGCTGTATATCATATCTGTCTTTTAAAGAATTATCATTTACAGAAGTAGGCACCGTAGAACATGATGTCAAGGCAAGACAAATAAGTGTCATTAAATAATTTTTAAAATTATTCATATAATTTTTTATATTACACCTCTGATAATTTTTGTATCTGATCCTCTGTTATAAGTTTATCTATTATTTCATCTAAGGCTTCACCCTTCATAACATAGTCCAATTTATATAATGTAAGGTTGACCCTGTGGTCTGTAACTCGGTTTTGTGGATAGTTATAAGTTCGTATTTTATCACTTCTATCACCACTACCAACTTGAGATTTTCTCAATCCTGCTCGTTCAGCATCCTGTTTTTCCCTTTGGGCTTCATATAATTTAGAACGAAGCATTTTCATAGCACGTTCTTTGTTTTTAAATTGTGATCTTTCGTCCTGACATTGAACAACGGTATTTGTTGGGATATGAGTAATTCGTATTGCAGAGTCAGTCTTATTAACATGTTGACCACCCGCTCCACTTGCTCTATATGTATCTATTCTTAAATCTTTATCTAGGATTTCTATATCAACTTCTTCGGCTTCTGGCATAACTGCAACCGTTGCAGCAGATGTGTGAACACGACCTTGAGATTCAGTTTCTGGAATACGTTGAACTCTGTGTGCCCCAGATTCAAATTTCAAACGACCAAAAACACCATGCCCCGTAATGTTAGAGATTATTTCTTTGAAACCGCCCGCTTCGTTTTCATGATAACTGATTATCTCTAACTTCCAACCTTTTAATTCTGTATAATATTTATACATATTAAATAAATCACCTGCAAAAATAGCTGCTTCGTCACCGCCTGTTCCTGCTCTGATTTCCAATATTGCATTTTTATCATCAGCTTCGTCTTTTGGAAGAAGAGCTATTTTTATTTTTTGCTCTATATTAGGAAGTTTTTCCTTACAATCATAATATTCTGTTTCTGCAATTTCTTTTAATGAAGAATCCTTCATCATTTCTTCGGCTTGAAGCATGTTATCTTTTGTTTTAAGATAGTCATCTATTAACACAACAACTTCCTTTAAATCAGAATATTCTTTTGATAATTTTGCCATCTCTTTTGCATCATCAAAAGTTCCCATTAATTGTTGTTCTAACTCTTTATATTTATCTTTTAATTGTAATAATTTTTCTTCAAAAATCATAATATTAACCTTTTGTATTAAAGTCTTTGTTTAATATTTCAATAACCTTATTTATACTATCTGTTATTTGTTTTCCAGTATCCATATTTTTAAGTGAAATTGTATTATTTGCAAGCTCGTCTGAACCTATTATTATCACATATTTTGCATTTATTTTATTTGCATAATCCATCAATTTTTTAAACTTTTTCTTTTCATAAATAATAGATATTTTACAAGGAGTAGATGATGAAACTTTATCCTTTATGTTTAATGAATAATTATACACACTTTCATCTTGAGGTAAAATTAAAACATCAATCATATTACTATTTAAATTTGCAATAGTTATTTTTCCATCTTCTATAAGTGGAACAAACAATCTGGAAAGCCCAATAGAACCACCTACACCACATATTTTTTTATCTGTATAATTATCACACAGGTGTTCATAACGACCACCACTGGATATAGAGCCAAACTCTTTAAAATCATCCAAAAATGTTTCAAAAACCGTACCTGTGTAATAATCCAAACCTCTGACTATGGATAAATCAGCCACAAATACTTCGGAATTCTTTGTAATGGTAGATAAAGAAGAGATTATGGTTTCTAACTCCTTAACACCTTCTTTTATTAACTCGTTAGAATTTATGAAAGAAAAGTCCGAATAGTATTTTTCAGGAATTGATATTCCAAAATTTGGAATAAATTTTATTTCAAACATTCTTTTTATTAAATTTTCAATCTTATCATCATTTATAATATTTGACAATTCTGAATAAAAAGAAGCCTCGTCCATCTTATTTTTTTTATCAATTATATTTATAATCGCATATTTTTTCTCATCTTTGATATTAAATTCTTTTAAAAAGCCTTCCCATATTTTTCTGTTGGAAATTTTTATTTTAAACTTTCCAAGATTAAATAACGATGAAATCATTGAAATTACAGAATATAATGTAGAAATAATATCAACATCATACATAATAGATAAATTTTCTTCGGAAACTATATCTATATCAGCCTGATAAAATTCCCTATATCTTCCCTTTTGCGCTCTTTCCCCTCTAAATACTTTCCCTATTTGATAACGTTTGAAAGGCAAAGACAAATCATTGTAATGTTCTGTAACATACCTTGCAAATGGAACGGTTAAATCAAAACGAAGAGATAAATCATTATCTCCTTTTTTAAACCTATAAACCTGTTTTTCGGTATCACCACCCGCCTTTGCAAAAAGAACTTCTGACTTTTCTATAACGGGGGTATCAATAGATAAGTACCCAGCTTTTTTATATAAATTTTCTATCTTGTTTTTTACCTCATTAAAGACAAATTGTTGCTCAGGTAAAAGTTCAACAAAGCCAGATAAAACTTTTGTATTTACTTTGTTTTTTAACATAAAAATAAACCCTTATTCTATAACTCTATTTCTTATATATGCAGTTCCATTTTTAAGTTTTTCAACAGACATCTCTATATTATGTCGGGAAACTTCCCTAGTTGAAAGAGGAGCAATAACTTCACCATCAACTATGATATCAACACCTTGAGCATTTCCTATTGTTAAAAAATAATCATCACCATTTGGAATATAATATATATCACCAGGTTTCAAAATTGCCTCAAAAACACTTTCCCCT
Source organism: uncultured Alphaproteobacteria bacterium (assembly GCA_944392955.1). Classification (GTDB taxonomy): domain Bacteria; phylum Pseudomonadota; class Alphaproteobacteria; order Rs-D84; family CACZYB01; genus CACZYB01. The sequence continues at coordinate 43,142 of CALXYK010000002.1, forward strand.
GTTCCGACATCTCCTAAATCACTATCATATTTATACAAACCATCTTTCTTTAACTTTATCCATACATCCTTCGTCGCCCTTAACTGAATCTGAGAATCTTCTTTATTCATAAGCCCATATTCATTACCAGACACTATGTTTGTATCAGTTTCATTTTCCGAACCTTCGTAATCAGAAGAATTAAAGGTAGTCAATGAATTAACATCAGATTGAGGGAGTTGCAATTCAACATTATCAACCTTTGTTTCAAAATACTCAGGGGTTGTATTTAATTGTGTTACAGAAGTAGTTGTTTCTTTAGAGCTTTCTGTATTAACACCTTCATTATTTGTTATATTTGTGTCATTTGAAGAAATAGTAGTAATTTCAAAAGGTTTTACGCCATTATCCGAAGTATTTAATGCCGCTGGAGCATTTTTATTATCAGAAATATTTGTGTTTTGTATGGAAATTTCCATGTTGGGCTGGACTTCGCTTATTTGCTGTCCTTCTTTTCCCATTATTTCAGAAGATTGTTTTTCCGAAGAATTTAGGAAAATAACAAATACTATGGCAATTAACACAACAACTCCACCTATAATTATATGGTTGCTGTTTATTATGGGATCTTGAATTAAGGAATTTTCATCTTCGGTTAAAGGATTTTCAGATGATGAAAATGCACCAGTTTCCTGTTTGTATTGCACAATTATATCGTTTGAATTCAAATTTAAAAACGAAGCATAAGATTTTATAAAACCTATTACATAAGCACTTCCTGGTAAATTATTGAAATTATTTTCTTCTAATGCCTTTAAATATTGAGGTTTTATGCGTAAATAATCAGAAATTTCTTCTATACTTTTGTTTAGTTCAACTCGTTTATTTTGAAGGATTTCTCCTATTGTTTCCTTTTTAGGGGGAAGAACTATATTTTGTTTTTCCTCTTGAAGTTTTGTTTGTAATTCTTTCTCGTTGTAACTCATTTAAACCCCCATTACTTCGTTAATATTTGTCTTATTTTAAGAGGTTACAACGATTTTTTCTAGGAATCAATATTTTTATAATGTTTTTTTCACTTTATTTGAAAAATTTCTCTATATATTCATAGATTTCATCTAAACTTTTTGATGTATTTATAAAATTTCTAAATTCTGCCGAATTTTTTATTCCTTTTGAATACCATGAGATATGTTTTCTAGCATTTAACATTCCTGCTTTTTCACCATAATATTCAATCATTGATGCAAGATGTTGTTTTAAAATAGATTTTCTATCTTCTATTGAAGGAGATGGTAATATTTTTCCTGTTTTCAAGTAATATATTATGTGATATAACAACCACGGAGCACCATAAATCCCCCGACCAATCATAATACCATCCACACCTGTTTCATTTATAAAATTTTTAGCAAATTCCGGAGTTGTAATATCACCATTACCTATGACAGGAATTTTCACACTTTGTTTTACCTTAGCAATAATATCTAAATCAACAGAACCCGAATAGAATTGACTTCTTGTCCTTCCGTGAACCGCGATAAATGATGCACCCGCACCTTCTATCATTTTGGCGAATTCCGGAGCGTTTTTATGTTCACAATCCCAACCAGATCGTATTTTCACACTGACAGGAATTTTTACAGAAGCGACAACTTTTGATATTATTTTTTCGGCCAGTTTAGGATTTTTCATCAAATCAGCACCACAGCCATTTTTTATTATTTTATTTACTGGACATCCCATATTTATATCTATTATATCGGCGCCTAATGCCTCGTTTATTTGAGCACTTTTCCCCATAATATCAGAATCGTTACCAAAAATTTGGACAGATATTAATGTGTTTGAACTATATCTTTCATATAACCTTTTTATTTTTTCGTTTCCTTTTTTCTTATCCAAAAGAAAAACCTGTGATGCAGATGGAACCATTTCTGAAACGGTTAATGAGGTAGAATATTCAGACCCACCGAAAGAGGATACTAAATTCCTAAATGGCAAATCAGTAATTCCAGCCTGTGGAGCCAATATAACTGGATTTTTTATAACCAAATTTTTTATTTTTAATGGTTTTAACAAAATTAACCTCTTGTCCCTTTTTAAATTTTATGTTATGATAAACTAAGTGTAATAAAAAATAAATAAAAAATGAATACAGATAACATACTTTTTAAATTATTAAAGTTTATTATTTTGGGAATTGGGTTGTTAAGTTTCCTTAATATTTTAACAAGTAAATATAGTATTTTCAATTATTTTCATCAAAAAAATAAAATTTCTACTTTAACTATTTTATTAAAAGAAAAAGAGTTTGAAAAACAAAAATTACTTAACGAAGTAGAAATATTAAGAAACGACTCTGTTATCAATATAGATATCTTAGAAAAAGAAACTATAAAAAAATTAAATAAAATACCTACTGATTACAAAATAATCATAGAATAATATTTATTACAAAACTTCTTCTTGATCAGAATAGTTATCAGAATATTCTATATCTTCATCATCATAATATTCTGTATCATCGTAGTATTCTTCGTTATCATAATATTCGTCGTTATCAGGCATTGATGCGATTTCTTCTTCATCATCTATAACAATAGAAATTACATCTTCGGATGGTTCTACAAACTCTTCTTCTTCAATACCTGCATCTATTTCTTCTACTTCTATAATATCTTCTGGATAATAAACTATTTCGTTTGCTTCTTCCAAATTATCATTAATTAATTCATCAGAAGAATATGTTAAAATTTCAGGACTTTCTTCGTATTCATCTGTCAAATCTCTGGTTATTGTAGTGGTTTCTTCGGACACTATATCTATATCGCCTTGGTTATTTGAAATTTCCTGTTGATATACTATTTCAGTAGTCGCAGTCAAAGGAACAAGAGAGGCCTCTATTTCCATATTATCCACAAGCTCATTTTCTACCTCGTCCTTTTCTATTATAGCCAATAAAACTGCGGATGGACCACCTGCATTTTGAACTGCATTATAAACCTTTGATAAAAGAATCAACTTTGTTAAAGGACGTCCTAAAATCTGTAATTCCTCTTCTATTGGAGTATACAAATCAACAGCAGTGCTGTTTGCATATTCATAAGTCATAACAAACTCATTAACTATATATTCAAAGAAATCAAAGTAAGCATTTGTATATAACCTTAACAAATATTCGTCGTTTGCGTATTTTTCGTAGTCTATATCTGGTTTTAATGTATAATCTGTTTCATAATATGCTTCATAAGTTGCATTTCTAAAATCGTTCCAATAACGATTCATTTTTTCAATTTCTTTGATTTTACTAATATCATCAAGTGTAAAAAATTCATTCTTAACTTCTTCTAATAATGTCAGATATTTAGAATCTTTCAATACTGTATTTATATATTCTTCTCTAGACTCGTCTAATAAAGAAGTATCTTCAAAAGATTCATCTTCTATATAATCTTCTTCATAAACTTCTTCTGTATAATCTTCTTCTGGTTCTACCTCATCATAATATTCAAGTATTTCAGATTCTTCTTCCACATAAGATTCCTCTGGGGTTTCGGAAATTACAACAGGTTCTTCTTTTTTAGTTTCAACAACAACTTCTTTTTCAATCTTTTTTTCTGTTGTCTTTTTGGAAATTGGTTTTACTGGTGCAGGAGCAGGTTTTTTATATTCTGTTTTTGGCTCCGGCACAATAACTGGCTGTTCCTCTATTACTATATTTTCTTCTACAATAGGTTCATCTACCACAACAGGTTCTTCTACAACAGGTGTCACTTCTTCGGAAGGTTGCTCATCTACAATATTTTCAGGAGAAACATAAGGTTGTGGAGTTTCTTGGTAATTTTGTTCTATATAATTGGTATTATAGACATCTTCATTAACAGGATATTCTGTACTTTCACCACTACTTAAAAGAAAAAATAAACCAAAGACAACAACAAGAGATGCAATGACAGAACCGACATACAACCAAATCTTTTTATACTTGTCATCAAGTAACTCTGTTTTTTGAGCGAATCTTATATCACTGCTTTTTACTTCTTGATTTTCAGTATCATCAACAAATGGAGGTTTAAACTCCGCAGAATTCTTTACATTCTTGTTTTCTGTCTCTTTTACCATAGTAGTCTCCTTTTCTTGTAGAATAGTGTCAACACCTTCTCCTGTTTCGTTTGTAGCATTTATATTTTCAGTTGTCAAATTTTCTATTTTCCCATTTGTAATATTTTGAATATCCTCGTTTTTTTCAAGTATATAATTATTAGATATAACCGAATCTACTTCGTTTTCAGAAGAAAGAATCTCTTTATTATCTTTAATATCAGTATAATTCTCCCCTCTTTCCTCTAATCTTCGTTTTATTTCTTGAATTTGAACTCTTTTTAAAGATAAATCCTCAAATGCAGATTCTGAACGTTTTTTTGCCCTTTTTATCCGACGTTCAGTTCGTTTTAATTTCTCGGTATTATCATACATTTTTTTTACAAGTTCAGATTTTAAAGTCTCATCAACTTTATCTGGATTTTTTTCTTCTAATTCCTTTTGTTTTTTTAATCTTTTTGAAATATTTAGAATTTTCTTCTTTAAATTTTCAAGTGTAACTGATGCTTTTTGTATTGTTTGTGTGGATTTATTATATTGTAAGAGGTTTTCCGCCTCCCTTTCGTATGCATTTTCTAATGATAAAATTTCCCTGTTTTGCATAATTAAATCAAGAGTTTCTTGATTTTGAAGAGATGAAAAAGATGCATACAAGTCTAGTTTTGCATAACTTATATCTAATTTTTTGTATTTAGTGTTTTCCTTTGGTCTGATGTTAATAGGATTTATGCCAAATTTGTTTTTTAATATAGAATCCCATTTAGTATTAGGTTTTTTATTTCCAATATCTTCCTTTAATGGTTCAATGATAAGTAAATTATTCGGAGAAACTATATCACATGTGTTATCCAACACAAATGCAATTTCTTCGTTTTTGAAAAAAACAACAAAAGAAACAATATCTGATGTAAAGTGAAACTCCCTTACATCACTATAACTTTTGTTTATAACCCAAAAACTTTTAACTCCCTCCATAAAACTCCTATTCCTTTTCTACGCTGTTCAGTTTGTATTTTCAGTAGTGTCCTGTTCTTGCTCTTTTTCCTCCGAAGAAGTGGAAGTAGTATATGCAAGAGCACAATGTTCCAAACAATATGGTTTATTTTTAAAAACCTTTTTTCCACAAAAACGAAAATCATCAGAATTTGGATCATCTATTGGCCAACAGCAACGATCCGAACTTAGTTCATAAATTGAAACACCAACATCTTCATTTTTCTTACTTTTTGATGTGGTAGTTGTTGTTTTAAGCGATTCGTTTTTTATTATAATTTCTTTTTCTTTTATCTCCTTTTTTGAAACAGAATTTTTATTTTTGATAGGGGCCTTATCTAATAATTCAATTTTAGAAGCAGATGTTTTTTTCACGACTTCTTTCTTAGATTTAACAGAAGTAGTTTTGATAGGTGAATTTCTGTTAGAAAGGCCTAATCTATGCACTTTTCCAACAATTGCATTTTTAGAAAAACCAAGTTTTTTTCCTATTTCAGCAGTAGGCACCCCCTTATCCCAAAGAACTTTTAATTTTTCTATTTTTTTATCTGTCCATGCACTCATTTTAAAAAACCCTTTTATTTTTATTAAAACTGTTTTAATCTTATTTCATAAAATTAAAAAAGGAAACAAAAATGTTTACTATTATTGATAAAATTTTACCCCTTGCAATCTTTTTTTCAACAGGTTTTTTTATTCCTGTTTTAAGTAGATTTTTGATGAAATTTTACCCTTGCTCTATGCATAGTTATTTTGGAGATATGTTAAAGTTTTACATTAATAAAAAACAAATTAAATTAAAACATACACATAAACAATATAACTATTTGAAAAAACAATATTTATATACTAAATTATTATGGGGGACTTTATATCTTATTTTATTTACTTTAATAGGATATTTGGTTAAAAATTACGTGAGTGAAAGTTATCCTTTAATTTTACTTTATATTTTCTTGTTTTTTATAGGTTTTGCTGCAAATATAGATTCAAGATGTAGACTTATTCCCGATATAATTACCTTTCCTTTGATGATGGTAGCCTTTTTAATATCTGCATATTGTCAAAACAACAAAATATTTAGCCAGATTTACATTTCAGATTTAACTAGTATTTACAGCGCAATAAGCGCTTATATTTTATGTTTTATATTAGCATTATTATATTATTTCAAAAACCCTTACTCTTTTGGTGGAGGAGATGTAAAGTTGATTTCTGCAGTTTCTGCTTTTGTAGGTTTTTTTGATTTACCTTGGATATTTTTATTTATGTTTGCAGCAGGAATTTTTTACGTTTTTATTAAAAAAGAAAAATTTTTACCTTTGGCACCAATGATATTTATTTCTTTTATTGTATGGTTATTATTAAAAATTTTATATTATATATAAAAAACTCTTTTATTTTTCATTTTTCTAGTATACTCTATTAGCATGAGGAATAAATGGAGAGGTTTATTGAGAAAGGTTTTATCTTATCTTATTGTTTTTAATTTGGTATTTATGCCTTCTTTGTCCTTTGCCCAAAGAAGGAGTGCGACATCAAAAAAATCAACTGCAAATATAAGAAAAAACAACACTTCTACAACCACAAAATCTTCTACTGAAACAGAAGGTGCTAGTTTATCATGTTCTGAAAAATATAATTTGTGTATGGATAATATTTGTGTTAATTCTCAAGGAAATAGATATTATTGCTCTACTGCAATAGACTCTTTTGAAACTGTTGAAAAAGATGGGGAAAAAATCCGTATAGGAAACGATTTATATACTTTGGCAAAGGGGCTTTGTGCTGATACATTAAGAAGTTGTGAACTAAAAGAAAGAAATCATATAGAAACAGCATACAAAGCACAAATACAAGAAGATTTACTTACAAAAAATTATTTAGATGCTATGAATGTAGAATCGGACGAAACTCAAACTGCATTATTACAGGAATATATTGCCTGTATGCAACCTCTGTGCGGAAATGCTTTTTCTGATTGCTTTACCATAAAAAATGTTGAAAGAAGAGCATCTAACTGCGAAAATGTGCTTGCAAAATCTTCTAAACCTTTATCTGTTAAGAAGGCTTTTTATAATGAATTACAAAAACAAAGAAGTGCATTTTGCTCTAATACAGGTGGATATATCGATTACGACACAAAAGTTTGCAAGGTAAAAATTTCATATGGCTCGTTAGAAGTACTTAAAGACAAAGATGGAAATATGTATTTTTCAGGAGAAATGGAAAAGGAAGTTTCCTCGAAATATTTTAATATAGGAGAAATGGTAGAATGCTCGCAAGAATATTTTCAAGTTATAAATGAAGAAACACCTTCATTAGCAAGTGCCATTGCCGATTTTGCATTAGGAGCAGTTAGACAAGTTGCAGGTGTAGCGTTAGTTGTTGCAGGTGCCCTTGTTAGTGTTGGAACTTTGGGAATTGCTGGAGCAGAAGGAATACCAATGATTTCAAATGGAAGTGCTTTACTATTAAAGGGAACAGCAAATCAAATAAATGGTATGATAAAAGTAAATTCAACTTCTAAAATCCCAAGTGCTTGCTTTATAGATGGAAGATATATTACAAGCATGGGGAATTATTTTAGAGTTGATTATATACTTTAACATTTTTAAATAAAGGGATTAAATTTTAATGCATAATATATTGAAAACACGAAATAAATTCTTGCTAAAAAAATCTATTTTTTTAGTGGTTGTTTTGTGTTTTTCTTTTTCTGTAAATGCTCAGAATTCAAGAAGAAGTGCACAATCTTCGTCACGAAAGAATCAAAAAACATCTGGACAAGTTAGAAGGACTACACCCTCTTCTTCTAATACATCAGTTGAAAAAAACTCAAATACCAAATCTGTTTCCGATATAGATGTTTCTCAGGTGAATAAATATAATTGCGAAACCTTATATAATAAATGTATGAATCAATTTTGTTTTTCAAAAACAAATGGCAGATGTAGTTGCAATACAACAACAAACTTTAACAATGCAAATAAAAATTGCGAATATATAATACAAGCTTGTTCTTCGCAAGCAAATGATATTGTTGAAAAGTATATGAGAAATGCAAAATCTGATTGTTCATCTTATACAATGGCAAGCATGTCTTCGGAACAAACATCTTTGTTTTCGGTTCTTTCTAATGTTATTGAATGTTTGCGTCCTAAATGCAAAGCAAATAGAAATGATGAATTTGCAGGATGTTTTGATGAAGATAATTTTGAGGCAAAATTAGAAATGTGTAAAAGTGAGTTTGAAAATGTTTCTGATTTAGACACTTTAAAATCTATGTTAAATGAATCTATGTTAACCTATAAGCAAAAATATTGTGATAGCATTTTAGGAACGATGAAATCTGATGGGGAATGTTATCTTACTATTGGAATTGGACCTTCGTATAAATCAATTAAGAAAACAAAAGAGTTCAAAATCGGTGATGATGTTGTTTGTTCGGAAAATGCCTTTGGTACAGATTTGGGGGAATCAAAACATCAAAAACTAAGATATTACAAAGAATTTGCCTTGTTAGGGATGAATCTTATTCAATCTGGACTTGATATTGCTGCCAAATATCAAGACGGAAAAAGAGATACTGCTGATAAAAGTTCTTTGGAAGTAATTGATGTAAAAGATAATAATAATGAAAGAGTTGGGCATCAATTAAGCGTATATGAAGGTTCAGGAACACTTAAATCTTCTTACTCTTTGGCTGATGCTGGTGGTGATGCTGTTGCATCTTTGCTTTCGGATCCTGAAAATACCGCTATGGTTATTATGGGGGCAATTGAATTGTCAAATGCGGATTATTCCTATTCCGGAGCATGTTATGTTATAAAAGGAGATCAGGTTCAAAAATTATTTGATGCTGATGACAATTACTATTATAAATTAAGATGGACTGAAAATTGGAATAAAAATATGTATGCAAATTAACATAAGGATTGTATGATGCTGAAGTTTTTTGTTTGTGTTATATGCTTAGTTTATTCAACAGACTTGTTTGCTGCGAAAAGTTCTGTTAGAAGCGCATCTTCTAAAACAGAGAGAAAAACTTCTCAAAAATCTTCTTCTAAGACAAGTTCAAGATCCTCCTCTAACACCAAAAGTCAAAGATCTTCCACTGCTAATGTTAGAACGACGACAAAGGTATCTGAAACAAATGAAGAGGATGATATGGTTTGGGATAATGCTACCTGTGATGCCGAATACATGAGGTGTATGAATAAAGTCTGTTCAAGTGATGATATGGGAAAATGTATTTGTTATGAAGATAATACCACAAATAATTTAACTCCATCATTTTTAGATATTGACGGAATGAAGGTGAAAAAGGGATTTGAAGCCTTAGATTATGCAAAAAACCAGTGCACATATATACTTGATAAATGTAAAGATTCAAGAAGAAGTGTTACCGAAAAATATAAAAGTTTAGTGCAAAGAGATTGTTTATTGATTACACAAGAAAAAGCCCTTAAATCAAAAGGATTAGCCGGAGATATAGAAGAACTTAAAAAATGTATGAAAGATCCTTGTACCTTAAAAACAGCCTTTGGTGAGGAGGATTTCTCTGCTCCGGAATATAGTTTGTGTTTCAGTGATAATGTCGCTAAATTTAGTATGGATGCATATTGCTCAAGTATAATATCAAAGTCATCTTCTCCTTTATCATTAAAACAATTATTCCTTGATGAAATGGCATTAAGGAGAGAAGAATCCTGTATTGCTATGAAAGGAACTTTGAGCAATGATAGAAAATCATGCTATGTTACTATAAAATATGGATTGAACAAAAATGATATTAAGAAATCAAAATCTGTGCCCGTTGGAAGTTTTGTTGAGTGCTCTGCCGATGCATTTGATGCTAAAAAGAATCTGACACCTGCGGCAAGAAGGGAAAGAGCAAACAAAATTTTGTCCTCTACTGCAACCGCACTAAATTCCGCCGGAGCGGTTTTGGAAGTTATGGGAAATGCTGATCCTATTGGAAAAATAATCAGTTCTGGTATTGATTTAACAGAAACAGGTGTGGATTTGGGTTTTGATATTGCCGCTTATGCAAGAGGAGAACTTGATCTTTCTACATTCTCAGATGTGTTAATGGGTGATATATTAAGCGTTGTATCAAGTGCGGCTTCGTTTACTGGCACTTTTGGAAATATGACTGCAAATGCAGTTTTAGAGGCGGTTTCCGATGGAACAGATATTGCAGTTCAAGGAGTAAGTGTTGCAAAAGATACTTATAATTACATAAAATCTGATAAAGATTCTGCGGACACTACAACTTTCTTTACTAACCTAGCACTAAAAGGAGCTTCTATTGTAAGTTCCTCTATGGATTTGAATGATTCAATTTCCAATATTAAGACTGCAAAAACGACTCAGGCTATACAAGATTCTATCACAAATGACGCACTTAAAGGAGCTGCTCCGTCTAATGCATTACAGGTTTCATCGGTAGATTCAAATACCATTGTTATCAAACCTTCCGAAGCCGCATCAAAAGCGCAAAAAACAGCCAGAAGTTTAGAAATGGCATCTAAGGCAACTGGAGTATTATCTAGTGTAATAGATACATCAATGACTTTTGCCGCAGATAATCTTCAAATAGAAGAAGAAAATTTAGCAATAACAAAACATGCCGAGGTTGACAGAGAATCGGGGACTGGAGTAATAAACGAAACAAAGACAGAGAAAGGAAACTGCTTCTTAAACAATGAATGGTTTGCTACGGAAAACGAAGTGATTATGTTATTGTGGAAAAATTAAAAAAAATACTTTCGTTTATCTGAAAATTATGTTATTATTCATATTATAAACAGGAGAGTTATAATTGAAGATAGATAAATCTAATATTTTTTTATATGTATTCTGCACATTTTTATTAGCCGGTGGAAAGATTGTATTTGCCGCTAGGTCGTCTTCTACCACAAATTCAACAGAAAGGGCTTCTTCTAGGAAGGTAACAAAGACAACAAAAACTTCAAGGACTACAAAATCTTCTGTTTCAAGAGATACAAGAAATACTAGATCCTCTATTTCACAAGAAAATATAATAGAAGTTGACGATGCACAAACAAATGACGTTCAACAAGAAATTCAACCTGTTGTTTCAACTGATACCTCTTCTAATGTCCCTGTTTCTAATACGGCGGCGACTACTATGTCTAATACAGCAACAGCTCCAACTCAAAATCAAGTAGTAGAGACTATAAATGTTGTTGAACCTGCGATTACTAATAATGTATCAACAGAACAAGAAAATGAAATTCCTGATATGTCTAAAGATGAAGATTGGGAAGATTTTCGCCTTTGCATGCAACAATCTTGTTCTGGTGGTGATGATCAACCAAACAATGTTCAATGTTATAAAAGCCTTAATTTTGATAATGTTTTTGCTAATTGTAAATTGCTGGTTGATTCTTCTAAACAAGAAGATTTTAGAGAATATTTTACAGGTCCTTTCTTATTACAAGAACAAAAAGAATTTTGTGAAGGCGATTATTGGTCTGGAAAATTTGATGAAAAAACAAAAAAATGTAATCTTTCGGTAAAATACAACAGACCTGCATATAGTGGAAAAGTATATAAGTGTGGCGCTGTTTCCTCAACTAAAACATGGTCATTGGACGGGAAAACATATACTTGTTTAGGTGAAAATTTTGGAGCTTCGGCATGTTATCAGGATAGTCCTAATGTCGCAGCTGCTCAAATGCAACAGATAACAGGAGCAATTACCTTAGCAACCGGAGCTATTGCTGCGACTGCGTCTGTTGTTTCTACTTTAAAAGATGTAAAAACAGCAACTTTAAATGTAAAAAATGGTGATGAATATACTAATATAAATATAACAAAAGATCAAATAGGTGATTATGTTCAAAAAAATGATGACGGATCTTTAAAAACTGATAACTTTGGTAATTATCTTGTAACAGAGGATGCAGAAAAGATGGGAATTACATCTGGAATGTTAAGTTCTGCTAATGCTAAATTAAGTGGGACATCAAAGGCATTAGATGCAACACAAGCGGCAGTTACTTCTGGACTTCCTACTATGACAGAAGGTGCTGCTCAAATAATTTCCGGATCTATTGCCAAAAAGGAAAAAGGGGACAGATTATATGGAACATGTGTTTTACCTAATGGACAGGTAATCCCTGAAAATTCCAATATAACACTTTCGTGGTAGATTTAATTCTTTTTTTGATTTTTTATTTGATGTTCTATGAATTTAAAAGTTCTATGAAGTTCGTTTCTTAATTCATCAAATGGAGTGTCTAAAATAGAACTGCGGGCTGTAAAAACAAAATCATACCCCCTAATTTTATAATTTCTTATATTTTCATTTATTATTGCCCTTAATCTTCTTTTTACAAGATTTCGTTTATTTGCTTTTTTTGAAACGGATTTTACAGCAACGGTAAAACCTATATGTATATTATTATCATCAAACCTAGTAGTTGCCCAATGAGTAATCAAAGAATAGGTAATAAAACGATTAGGATTATCTGTTGGAATTTGTTCTCCTTTGTGTAATAATCCACTTTTAATAAGGCGTTTTTTCCCTATTTTCATTATAGCAAAAGGATTAATCCTAAAAAAATCTAATTTACGATTTTTTAGCATTTTGATCTTTGTTTTACTATTTTTAAACCTTAAAAAATTAACCATGTTTATATGATACAATTAAGTATATTTTTTACAATAAAAAAAAGGCTATAACAGCCCTTTTCTTAATAATAAATATTTATTTATTAAAATTCCACCTGAACACAAAGACGTTTTCTTCCCTTTGCACGTCTTGCATTTAAAACTTTACGGCCGTTTAATGTAGACATTCTTGCACGGAAACCATGTCTTCTTGATCTTACTATTTTTGATGGTTGAAATGTTCTTTTCATAATATTCACCTTTTAATATTTAAAATAATGTTCGGATTATATATGTATTTAAACCAAAAGTCAATACAAAAATATATATATTATATTTATAATGGAAGTTTTCTGTTGATAGGAAACTTCCAAACCCCACTTTAAGAAATCTTAATTCTTAAAGAATCAAAGTTGCAATATTTGCTTAATTAAGCAGCCATTGCGAAAGAACGATTATCATTTGCGTTCATTTTTTTTGACCCGATTGAAAGTCGGAATCATCACTTGATACACCTTAACCCTTTATTGTATCCGTCGATGCTATTTTACCCCCTTATATTTTTATGGTGGAGGTATGGGGTACCGCCCCCCAGTCCGAAATACCTATTCTAATTAAGATTTAGTATCATAGCCAAACGGCATTTATATTTTAGAATCTTTTTGATTTTTTTTCAAGCCTATTTAATTTTAAATTTGAAAATCCTTAAAAATATGCTATAATTTTTCAAAATAGGAGGGAAAAATGTTTGTCAAAAATATAAATGTTAAATCTGATAATATAGATGAAATTGTTTCCGAACACAATATTGACAAAGATTTACTTCTTGATGTACAAGATACCAGTGAAATTTCCCGTTTCCTTGAAAAAAGAAATTATACCGAGATAATTATAAAATACCCTTATAAGAAAAATATTGAAACCTTAGGTGTTCATTTACAAAAAGATGGCATTGTATTTCTTCATACAGAAGAATTTCCTTTTGAGATAAATAAAGACTTAAAAAGTTCTACCTTAATACTTGTAGATATTATTTATAAAATCTCTGAAAATTATTTTAAAATACTTAAAAATATAGATAAAAAAATAAAAAAAATAAAGTCTTCTTCTAGATTATCTGTAAAAAATGTTGATATGTTAAATCTTTTTGAAATACAAAATGATTTAGATGATTATGTTATAAGTTTAAAAGGTAACTTGCTTGTTTTAGGCAAAATAGTTTTAACAATGCCTTCAAATGAATTAGTAAATGATGCAAAAATTGAAGTAGAACAGGCTTTGGAAACTGCTATATCTTACTCTAAAACTGTATCTAATTTAAAAAGTACCTTGGAAATTATTACAAACAACCTTACAAATAAAAGAATGGAATCTTTGACTATTGTTAATGTTTCAGCCTTAATTATCACAAGTATTTCTGGACTTTATGGAATGAATGTAAATTTACCTTTTTCCAATCTTCATAATGTATTTTATTATATAATCTTGGTAAGTATTATTTTATCTTTTACCTTTGGATTTTCATTAAAGAAAAAATTTAGTGAAAAGACAAAGAAATAAATTAAAGTTAGAAATGTTTTTATATATTCAATGATAAAAAATAAAAAAATAGCCCTTAGTAGGGCTATTTTGAAGATTTAAAATATGTTGTGCAAAATAATGTGCTTTGAAAATCCGGCAATAACCTACTCTCCCGTGCCTTAAGACAAAGTACCATCGGCTCGGAAGGGTTTCACTGTCTAGTTCGGGATGGAATAGAGTGTATCACCTTCCAATATCGTCACCGGATTGTCAAAGAACAGTATTTTATCTAGTCAATAATTATGAAAAGTATTATTTAAAGTAATGATCTAATTATCAAAACATATAACATATAAGTCAATCGAGTTATTAGTACAGGTTAGCTAAACACATCACTATGCTTACACACCCTGCCTATCAACCTAGTAGTCTACTAGGACTCTAATGGAGATATCTAGTTTTGAGGTCGGTTTCCCACTTAGATGCTTTCAGCGGTTATCCGTTCCATACATAGCTACCCAGCAATGCTTTTGGCAAAACAACTGGTACACCAGAGGTATGTCCATCCCGGTCCTCTCGTACTAAGGACAGATCCTCTCAAATATCTTTACACCCACGGTAGATAGGGACCAAACTGTCTCACGACGTTTTGAACCCAGCTCGCGTACCTCTTTAAATGGCGAACAGCCATACCCTTGGGACCTTCTCCAGCCCCAGGATGAGATGAGCCGACATCGAGGTGCCAAACGATACCGTCGCTGTGGACGCTTGGGTATCATCAGCCTGTTATCCCCAGAGTACCTTTTATTCGTTAAGCTATGGCCCTTCCATACAGAACCACAAGATCACTATGACCGACTTTCGTCTCTGCTCGGAATGTCTCCCTTGCAGTCAGGCTAGCTTGTGCCATTACACTCAACATCTGATTTCTGACCAGATTGAGCTAACCTTCGCGCGCCTCCGTTACTCTTTGGGAGGCGACCGCCCCAGTCAAACTACCCACCACACACTGTCCCCAAGCCAGATTCATGGCTCTAGGTTAGAAACCAAGAAACAAAAGAGTGGTATTTCACATTTCGGCTCCACACTAACTGGCGTCAATGCTTCAAAGCCTACCACCTATTCTACACATTTGCTTCCTAATACCAATATGAAGTTGCAGTAAAGGTTCATGGGGTCTTTCCGTCTAGCCGCGGGAACTGGGCATCTTAACCCAGATTTCAATTTCGCTGAGTCGATCTTGGAGACAGCGGGGAAGTTGTTATGCCATTCGTGCAGGTCGGAACTTACCCGACAAGGAATTTCGCTACCTTAGGACCGTTATAGTTACGGCCGCCGTTTACTGGGGCTTCAATTCGGTGCTTGCACACCTCCTCTTAACCTTCCAGCACTGGGCAGGCATCAGACCCTATACTTCATCTTATACGATTTTGCAGAGTCCTATGTTTTTGTTAAACAGTCACTACCCCCATTTTTGTGCCACCTCTTTATAGTTGCCTGAAAAGAGGTCGTCTTTCTCCCGAAGTTACAGACGCATTTTGCCTAGTTCCTTCAAGATCGTTCTCTCAAACACCTTGGTATTCTCTACCAATCCACCTGTGTCGGTTTAGGGTACGGACAATATGTTGGAGCTATTTCCTGGAACCTATTCACTGCCTTCTCAATCCAATAAGAGAAAACAATTTACTAGATCCGTCACTACCAACTGGCTCATGAATATTAACATGATTCCCATCGACTACGCCTTTGGGCCTCGTCTTAGGGACCGGCTAACCCTACGCTGATTAGCATTGCATAGGAACCCTTGGATTTTCGGTGACAAAGTTTCTCACTTTGTTTATCGCTACTTATGTCAGCATTCTCACTTCTGATACCTCCAGCAAACCTTACAGTTCACCTTCAACGGCTTACAGAACGCTCCGCTACCGCTTATATATTAACTATATAAACCCGTAATTTCGGTGCATAGCTTTAGCCCCGATACATTTTGGGCGCAAAGAGACTTATTTAGACCAGTGAGCTGTTACGCTTTCTTTAAAGGATGGCTGCTTCTAAGCCAACCTCCTGGCTGTTTTGGACTCTTCACTTCCTTCCACACTTAGCTATGACTTTGGGACCTTAATTGACGGTCTGGGCTCTTTCCCTCTCGTCCACGGACCTTAGCACCCATGGACTGTCTCCCAGGCTATATTTCTAGGTATTCAGAGTTTGATTCGGGTTGGTAGATCTCGCGACCCCCTAGCCGATTCAGTGCTTTACCCCCTAGAATAAACACCTGAGGCACTACCTCAATAGTTTTCGCGGAGAACCAGCTATATCCCAGTTTGATTGGCCTTTCACCCCTAACCACAGTTCATCCCCTAATTTTTCAACATTAGTGAGTTCGGACCTCCAGTAAGTGTTACCTTACCTTCATCCTGACCATGGCTAGATCACAAGGTTTCGGGTCTAATGCAACTAACTATTCGCCCTATTCAGACTCGCTTTCGCTTCGCCTACACCTATCGGCTTAAGCTTGCTAGTTACACTAAGTCGCTGACTCATTATACAAAAGGTACGCCGTCAGGAGATAAACTCCCTCCGACTGCTTGTAAGCATCCGGTTTCAGTTCTATTTCACTCCCCTTTCGGGGTTCTTTTCACCTTTCCCTCACGGTACTTGTTCACTATCGGTCGATAAGGAGTATTTAGCCTTGGAGGATGGTCCCCCCATATTCAAACAGGATTTCACGTGTCCCGCCTTACTCGAGGATTTTATTCTATATCTACCTGTACAGGACTATCACCTTTTATTGTTAACCTTTCCAGATTATTCCAGTTTATAAAATAAAACCACTGGGCTTTTCCCTTTTCGCTCGTCACTACTAAGAGAATCTCAATTGATTTCTTTTCCTCCGGTTACTTAGATATTTCAGTTCTCCGGGTTTGCTTCTTTAACCTATGTATTCAGTTAAAGATACCACAAAGTGGTGGGTTTCCCCATTCAGAAATTTTCGGATCAAAGCTTATTGGCAACTCCCCGAAACTTTTCGCAGCCTATTACGTCTTTCATCGCCTCTTATCGCCAAGGCATCCGCCAGATGCCCTTTGTATACTTATAGTTATATGTTTTGAAAATTAGATCAAAACATATGTTCTCTACTTTGAGAATACTTTCATAATTTAATTACAAAAATATTTGCTAGACTAGATGATTATCAATATTTACTAGAATGTTAATTACTTAACCATAATTTTATTAAATTTCGGCGTATAATAAAATTATATAACTAATAAATTTAATTAATAATCTAAACACAACATATTCACAATTTAAAACATCAAAAGCAATCACCCTTATTTTTTTTGGTGGAGGAGATGGGGATCGAACCCACGACCTCTTGAATGCAAATCAAGCGCTCTCCCAGCTGAGCTACACCCCCAAAATTAGTCAAAAACCAATCTTAATGGTGGGCTTGGATAGACTCGAACTATCGACCCCCGCCTTATCAGAGCGGTGCTCTAACCAACTGAGCTACAAACCCAAACTGATATAAAATCAAAAATCTAAGTTTGTATTTCCAGTGAAACCAGAATTTTTACAACTCTGATTCAGATTTTTATTCTTTATAAGGGATGTATAGACGGCAGATAACCATTATTTCTTAATCAAAAGAAGCGTTATCTTTGAAAGGAGGTGATCCAGCCGCACGTTCCCGTACGGCTACCTTGTTATGACTTCATCCCAGTCATTGATTTTACCGTGGTTGGCGGACTCCTTGCGGTTATCCTACCACCTTCAGGTAAAACCAACTCCCATGACGTGACAGGCGGTGTGTACAAGACCCGAGAACGTATTCACCGTGGCATGCTGATCCACGATTACTAGTAATTCCGACTTCATACCCTCGAGTTGCAGAGGATAATCTGAACTGAGATGCTTTTTATAGATTAGCTTCACCTTGCGATGTTGCAACTTTTTGTAAGCACCATTGTAGCACGTTTGTAGCCCAACCCGTAAGAGCCATGCTGACTTGACATCATCCCCACCTTCCTCCAGCTTATCACCGGCAGTTTCATTAGAGTTCCCAGCTTAACCTGATGGCAACTAATGATGAGGGTTGCGCTCGTTGCGGGACTTAACCCAACATCTCACGACACGAGCTGACGACAGCCATGCAGCATCTGTATCCAATCCAGCCGAACTGAAGATAACCATCTCTGGAAATCGCGATTGGTATGTCAAGGGTTGGTAAGGTTTTTCGCGTATCATCGAATTAAACAACATGCTCCACTACTTGTGCGGGTCCCCGTCAATTCCTTTAAGTTTTAATCTTGCGACCGTACTCCCCAGGCGGAGAGCTTAACGCGTTAACTCAATCACTAAATCCCCGAAGGTATCTAACAATTAGCTCTCATCGTTTATGGCATGGACTACCAGGGTATCTAATCCTGTTTGCTCCCCATGCTTTCGTATCTCAGCGTCAGAAATAATCCAGATAACCGCTTTCGCCACTGATGTTCTTCCGAATATCTACGAATTCCACCTCTACACTCGGAGTTCCGTTATCCTCTATTATCCTCTAGATTATTAGTTTCAATGGCAGTTCCGAGGTTGAGCCTCGGGATTTCACCACTGACTTAACAATCCGCCTACACACGCTTTACGCCCAGTAAAACCGAACAACGCTTGCACCCTTCGTATTACCGCGGCTGCTGGCACGAAGTTAGCCGGTGCTTATTCTATAGGTACCGTCATCATCTTCCCTATTAAAAGAGTTTTACAACCCGAAGGCCTTCTTCACTCACGCGGCATGGCTGGATCAGGGTTGCCCCCATTGTCCAATATTCCTAGCTGCTGCCTCCCGTAGGAGTCTGGACCGTGTCTCAGTTCCAGTGTGGCTGATCATTCTCTCAAACCAGCTATGGATCATAGCCTTGGTAAGCCTTTACCTCACCAACAAGCTAATCCAATATGGGCTCATCCAAAAGCGATAAATCTTTCCCGTTTCCGGCGTATGCGGTATTAGCAGTCGTTTCCAACTGTTATTCCCCACTTCTGGGCAGATTCCCATACATTACTCACCCGTGCGCCACTCTACTCGTGTATTGCTACACTTTCTCGTTCGACTTGCATGCCTCAGGCCTGCCGCCAGCGTTCGTTCTGAGCCAGGATCAAACTCTTAGATTTAAAAAAAATTCTAAGTCTTAATCCTGCACTTATGTATATATTAACTTAAAGAAAAAGTAAGGGTTTTAAAAACCATATTACCTTTTACTTTATCTGTCATTTAAAATGTGCAGTGTCAGACAACTTTTGATAGCTATACTGCCGTCTACACATCCCTTAGATTGCTTATTCACTATGTAAAAAATCAAAACGCACTCAAAAAAACATTGTATTTTGAAAAACAGGTAGCAATTCTAATACAATTTTTTTTATTTGCAAGAAAAAAATTTTATTTTTTTCATTTTTTTATTTTGGAGAGGTTGGAGAGATTAGAAATAATAAAATATTGATTTACTTTTTCGTTTCCATCCCTGCAACGTTCAAGTGTAAATGAATATAATCTTTATTTTTTTAATAGTCAAGGGGAAAAACAAAAAAATTTATATATTTTTTCTTTTTTTATTTAAAAATTTTTATACTTTATAAAAAATACTTTATTTTTATCAGTAAAATTAAGGAATTATCCCATATTTTACTTGTTTTACTTGTTTAAATATTTTTTTAAATATTTCCCAGTATACGACTTTGGTGATTTTGAAATTTCCTCAGGCGTGCCGTATGCAATTATTTCACCACCCGCATCACCACCTTCGGGTCCCAAATCATATATATAATCTGCGGTTTTTATAACTTCGAGATTATGTTCTATAACTATAACTGTATTTCCCTGCTCTACGAGTCGTTGGAGAATCGTTAATAATTGTTTTACATCATGGAAATGCAAACCTGTTGTTGGCTCATCCAAGATATATAATGTTTTGCCGGTAGATCTGCGAGAAAGCTCTTTTGATAATTTGACCCTTTGGGCTTCACCACCAGAAAGGGTTATTGCAGATTGTCCCAATTTTATATACCCAAGCCCTACCTGTGATAATAATAATAGTTTTTCCCTTATATTAGGGACATTTTCAAAAAAGACTACTGCCTCATCAACACTCATATCAAGGACATCAGCGATATTTTTACCTTTATATTCTACCTCTAAGGTTTCCCTGTTATACCTTTTTCCATGACATTCATCACATTCAACATAAACATCTGCTAAAAAATTCATAGGGACTCGTTTTACTCCATCACCCCAACAAGCCTCACAACGACCACCTTTTACATTAAAAGAGAATCGACCTGGTTTGTAACCTCGTTGTTTTGAAAGTGGTAGTTTGGAATACCAATCTCTTATTAAATCAAAGACACCAACATATGTTGCAGGATTAGAACGAGGAGTTCTTCCTATCGGTGATTGATTGATATCAATTACCTTATCTATATTCTCTATCCCCTTTACATCCTTATATTTTCCAGCCCGAATCGTAGAACCATTTAATTTTTGCATACACAATGGATAAAGTGTATCCAATATCAAAGATGATTTTCCACTACCTGAAACACCTGTAATGCAAGTAAAAGTTCCAAGAGGTATAGAAATATCTACACCTTTTAAATTATTATGCTTTGCACCTTTTAAAACTATATAATTACCATTACCTTTTCTTCGTTTTTTAGGTAATGTTATTTTTAAATCTCCCCTTAGGTATTTTGCAGTAAGGCTATTAGGATTATTTATTACCTCCTCAGGTGTGCCGTATGCAATCAAATTACCGCCATAGACACCTGCACCCTCACCTATATCTATTATGTAGTCAGATGCATGCATAATATCTTCGTCGTGTTCTACAACTATAACTGTATTTGATTTATCCCTTAGTTTTTTTAATGTTTCTATTAGTCTATCATTATCCCTTTGATGAAGACCTATTGATGGTTCATCTAAAACATATAGGACTCCTGTTAAACCTGTTCCTATTTGAGAAGCAAGACGAATCCTTTGCGATTCTCCTCCTGACAAAGTACCACTTGTTCTATTTAATGTTAAATAATTTAAACCAACATCATTTAAAAAACCCAATCTATCTATAATTTCTTTTAGTATAGATTTTGCAATTTCTTTGTTTTTAGGTGATAACTTATCTTCTAGTGATTTAAACCAATCATAGGCTTCATTTATGGAAAATTCAGTAACTTCTATAATATCTTTACCATCTATTTTTATACACAATGCCTTTTCATTTAATCTTTTACCCTTACATTCTTTACATGGAATATATTGTTGGTATTTTTCTATTTCACCTCTTTGCCAATCAGATTCTGTTTCTTTCCAACGTCTTTCAAGGTTATGAACCACTCCTTCGTAAGGTTTTTTGACTACCCATCCATTCCAATCAACCTTTATTTCTTCATCACCGCTTCCGTATAGGATTATATTTTTTTCTTTTTCAGTTAAATCTTTCCAAGGCTTATCCATACTAATTTTATAATGACGACACACCGATTCTATTAAATAATGATTCTGAGTAATACAATCATCCTTTGACCAAGGAGCGATAGCCCCTCTGCGAATCGTCTTTCTTTCATCCGGAACAATTAAATCCGGTGAATATTGGATTTCGAATCCTAAACCTCCGCATTCTTTACATGCACCGGCAGGATTGTTAAAAGAAAAAAGTCTAGGCTCAATTTCTTCTATTGAAAAACCAGAAACAGGACAGGCAAAATTTTCGGAAAAGATAATTTGCTCCTTTGTATCTGCATTTTCTGCAATCATTATCCCATTGGCAAGTTGCAAAGCAGTTTCAATAGAATTTGCGAGTCGTTCCTTGATTTCAGGGCGAACAACGACTCTGTCCACAACAACCTCTATTGTATGAGATCTGTTTTTGTTTAAGTCAGGGACGGCATCTACCTCCCAAAATTCACCATCAACACGAACACGGAGGAAGCCTTTCTTTTGCAAATTATCAAGTTCAGATTTATGAGTTCCCTTTTTGGCACGAATTATAGGAGCAAGTAAATAAAGTTTTGTTCCCTGAGGTAATTCAAGGATTTTATCCACCATATTTGAAACGGTTTGGCTTTCTATTGGGAGGCCGGTTTCAGGGGAATAAGGGACACCGATACGAGCCCAAAGCAACCTCATATAATCGTAAATTTCGGTAATAGTTCCAACGGTGGAACGAGGATTACGGCTGGTAGTTTTTTGTTCAATGGAAATGG
>CALXYK010000003.1 GCA_944392955.1 uncultured Alphaproteobacteria bacterium
TTTGTAATCCATTTAAAATCACAAAATTATTATCAATAGTTTGTCCTATTTCTACATTTCTTTTTAATGCTTTTGTATTATCTAAAACATACACATAGGTTTCATCTGGTTTGAAATAAATAGCACTTTGAGGAAGTAAAATTGCACTTTCTAAAAATTTTTCCATAACAACATCAACATAGGCATTTGAAACTAATATTTTATCAGGATTTTTGAAATCTGCATAAACTTTAATAGAACTTGTTGCAGGTGAAACTTCGTTATCCAAAAATTTTATTGTTCCAATTTCATCATACATTTTGTCATTAGAAAGACGAAGTTTAACAACCCAACCATCAAATATTTTTTGTGGATTTGCCTTCATTTCTGTCATGTATTCTTTGTCCGCTATGGAAAAAACAACTCTGATAGGATTAAATTGAATTATTTTTACTAATGGACTACTTGTCGGTGAAACATAATCTCCTTTTGTAACCAATACATCACCAACCACCCCATTTATAGAAGAATTTATAATAGTATAATCATAATTTATCTTGCTCAAATCATAATTTGATATAGCCGAAGTCAATGCTGCCTCCGAAGATAAAAACGAAGTCCGTGCATTATCAATATCTGTTTTGGAAACCGCCTTACTTCCCGCAGATAACATTCTTTCATAAAAAGTTTTTGCATTTTCAAAATTTGCTTTTGCCTCTAAAACACTGGCATATGCAGAATCTACATCTGCTTTGTATTTTGCCTGCCTTATAATAAATAATGTATCCCCAGCCTTAACATTTTGCCCACCTTTAACAAAAACTTTATCAATAAAACCCGAAATAAAAGGTAAAACAGAAACTGAATTTATAGGTGTAATACTTCCCACATATTCTTTTTTCAAAGTAATAGGTTGAGGAACAATCTTTTGCACCTCAACCATAACATTTTCATCTTCTGAAAATCCCACTAAAGATGTATCTCGTAAATAATATTCGTAAAATACCAAACCTAGAATAAATAATATAAATAATAAAATAATGATTTTAAGTTTTTTGCTCATTTTCTTCCTCTCTATTACCCAGAAAAGATAATAAAGCAAAGCAAAAGATTCGGCAATAATCAAATATTCCTAGGAGTATTTAAAAGGAAACGAATTTTATAACGAAAGTATTCTACAATCTTCATCAACTATTAAATCTGCCTCTGTGGAAGCAAAAATATCATCAATAGATGAATAAGGACTAACCTCCTTTAAATGAAGCCCATCGTCCATAACCTTGATAACCGCCTTCTCGGTAACTATTAAATCAACAGCCCCAACCGCAGTTAAAGGTAAAGTACATTTTTTAAGTATTTTAGGAGAACCATCTTTAACCGTATGTTCCATAGCAATAATTACATTTTGTGCACCAACAACTAAATCCATTGCACCCCCCATACCAGGAACAAATTTACCAGGAATAAGGTAATTTGCTAAGTTCCCCTTTTCATCAACTTGTAATGCACCTAAAACAGTTTTATTTATATGCCCCCCACGTATCATAGTAAATGACAAAGCACTATCAAAAAAGGCACCACCTGGCAATGTTGTAACCAAGGCACCACCTGCATTAGTAAAATGAAAATCTTCTTTACCTACCTCTGGTTTTGGTCCACAACCAACTATACCATTTTCCGCCTGTATTGAAATATGAACACCTTCTGGCAAATAATTTGCTGTTTCAGTTGGCATACCTATACCCAATGTAACTATATCGCCATCTTTAAATTCCTTGGCAACCCTTTTAACAATATATTCACGAATTTGTTCCTTACTAAGTTCCATAAAAACTCCTAATTATTATTTAACAATATAATCAATAAATAAGCCAGGGATAACTATTTCGTTTGGATCTAAATATCCATCAACAAATTCTTCCGCTTCAACAATAACAATATCCGAAGCCGTAGCCATAACAACATTTGTATTTCTAGTTGTTCCAACAAATGATATATTTCCAACTTTATCAACTTTTGTCCCATAAATAAGGGAAACATCACCTCTCAAAGGTTTTTCTAAAATAAAATCTTTACCATCAACATTTATAACTTGTTTACCATTCTGCACTTCTGTCCCTATACCAGTAGGAGTTAAAAAACCTCCTAATCCTGCACCTGCGGCACGGATTCGTTCAGCCAAAGTTCCCTGTGGGACAAGTTCGACCTGAATTTCACCAGCATTCATTTGTCGTCCAGTTTCAGGATTCATACCTATGTGCGATGCAATAACCTTACTTACCTTTTTTGCTACTACTAACTTACCTCTATCAGAATCAACAAAAGAAGTATCATTACCAACCAAAGTCAAATCGGACACATCTGTTTTCAATAACTCATCAATAACTTTTACCGGCGAACCGCATTTCAAAAACCCACCCACCATAAGTGTCATACCAGATTTTATGAAAGAAACAGCCTCTTTTGCTGAAATAATTTTATTCATTTAACACCCTATATTAAACATACTTGTCGGCAATACTAACCTAAAATAAGAAAAATTTCAATAAAAACAATATAAAAATTTTATCCTATTGAAATAATTTTTAAAAAGTAGTTAAATTTCAAAAAGGAAACACAAAATGCAGAAAAACAAATACGAAATGATTGCAGGCTGGGAAACTATGGGCTATCTTGATAAAAAAAGTCAAGAAATCTGTGAAAATATTTCCAAACGAAAAATGCTTACATCAGAAGCACACTTCAAATTCAAAAAACAATTATGTAACGAAGAATTATTTTTCAAAAATTTATCTTACTCTACAAAAACTGAAACCTTACCAAATGGAAAGGTTTTATGCAACATAACATGGGAAAACGAATACATACAGGCAACTTTTACATTTATTGAATTTAAAACAAATTTTTGTTCTTTATAAAAAGCTCTTGCAAAAAGTTGCGAATCGTGATACTATACAAATATACATTGAGAATAAGTTTTAAGTTTAACACTTTGGAAGGTTGATTACCTTTAAAGTGATTTTTTATTCCCAAATTACCTAAAAATATTTAATTTTAACAAAGACAGAATAAACTTATACCATAACAACTTCACTCTTAATAAAACTTTTATTAATAAGGAAGGCTTTGGATTAAATATCCTATAATGATATATATCATAAATTTTATCATATATTTTAGTTCTAAATTTAATATATTTTTTATTAAATCCAACGAATATACTTGGTTTATATATACAATCTCCAACCCAAAAATTTTGCATAGCTATCAATTTAATACCATTTTTTTTAAAATCATTAATTGTATTATACTTTCTTGCTTCATCATACATTTCTTCTTTCCAAAAAAATTTAACAATGTAATCCTTGGAAATATGAAC
>CALXYK010000004.1 GCA_944392955.1 uncultured Alphaproteobacteria bacterium
TGAAAAAGGATTAAAAGCAATAATACTAAACACCAACAAAAAACACTTTGAATTCAAAATAAATAATCCAAATTCTCAAAATATAGAAATGTATTATTTAGCCAAAGGTATTCCATCAAATCAAAAGGTGATTACCCCTAATATAAAATATAAATACATAAAGATAAACAAAATACCTTATGCCACCAATATGACTTCCAACATACAAAGTCCAATACAACTAATTTCGCAAGAAACAAGTATGGATATTGAAGTAAAATATAAGATTCCAAAGTAACCTAATTATTTACTTTTTAACTTTTATATCTCCAATATAAATACCCATTTTCAAGGCGGTTTTTACAATAGCAGAATTTAAATCAAGTTTCCTTGTTTCCTTTTTACATACATTTTTTAAAGGTATTTTTGCAGGCTTACCATCCTTCATTCCCGCCATAACCGCACTTTGACCATCAGCCATCAAATCAACAGCCAAAACAGCCAATTCCGAAGCCAACATCCTGTCATAACCATTAGGTAACCCACCTCTTTGCAAATAACCTAAATTATCAGAACGAGCCTCTATATGTTCTTTATCCAAAGCCTTCGCAATATAATCAGCAACAGTGTAAGTAGCATTTTTAGGTAAAGGTTGTCCCTTTTCCAAACCGCATCCTTCGGCAACAACTATCATAAAATAGTCTCGTTTTTCAATATTTTTAATAGCCTTCACCTTTTTTAATATTCCATTCAAAGTGTAAGGTATTTCCGGCACCAATATAATATCAGCACAAGAAGCAACTCCCGCATGCATAGCAAGATGCCCTGTATTCCTTCCCATAACCTGAGTAACAATAGCCCTTCTGTGTCCTTTTGCTGTCCAAAAAATACTATCCAATGCATTTACACAAGCATCAACTGCACTTGAAAAACCAACAGAAATCTCAGTCCCCGGTGTATCATTATCAATAGTTTTTGGTATTCCAACAAAAGGTATTTTTACCTTTTCACAAAGGAAATTAAGCATAAACATAGTTCCATCGCCACCTGTTGCAATCAAACCATCAATATTTAATTCCTTAATATGCTTTTTAAATAATGGCAACATTACCTCAACTAATTGTTCATCGGTATTCACATCTTTGAAACGCTTTGTTTTAATTTTTCTAAAAGACCCAAGGAAAGTTCCCCCCTGTCTTACATATTCAGCAAAAGAAAATGCAGGAGAAAATTCAATCAAATCAGCGTCAGGCCCATCAAATTTTATTTCATTTAAAAGCCCATTAAGTGCATTTTTAACACCAACAACTTCCCAACCATATTTATTCATTGCATATTGAGAAACTGTTTTAATAACCATATTAAGTCCTGGGCAATCACCACCACCTGTTAAAACAGCTATTCTTTTTTTCTTTAAATTTTTTTTACCTAACATTTGATTCTCCTTATTTTCACATTAAAGCATTGTATCATTTTTATAAAAACAAGTAAAGGTATTTTTATTCTTTATTTTTACAATAAAAAGAATATAATAATCAAAAACAAAGGTGAAAATATGATTTACAATAAAAAAGATTTTGAAGGTTTAAAAAAAGTTGGTAAAGTCGCAGCCGAAACTTTGGATTTTATTACAGATTATGTAGTTGCAGGAATTTCCACATACGATTTGGATAAACTTATTGCCGAATACACAAAAAAACAAGGTGGTATTTGTGCTCCGTTAAATTATTGTGGCTACCCAAAACATTGTTGTATATCTGTCAACGATGTTATTTGCCACGGCATTCCAAACAAAAACGAATATCTAAACGACGGCGATATAGTAAACATAGATGTCACAACAATAATTGATGGTTATTATGGAGATACAAGCCGTATGTTTTTAATAGGAAATGTATCTGACAAGGCAAAGGAATTAGTAGATATAACTTATGATTCTATGATGAAGGCAATTTCTATTTGCAGACCAGGACTCCCATTATCAGAAATAGGTAAAACTATTCAAACTATGTGTGAGGCAAAGGGATTTTCAGTTGTCCGTGATTTTTGTGGACATGGAACGGGAACCGTATTCCATGATGCACCAAATGTTTTACATTATTACGAAGCAATAAATGATAAAATCATATTACAAGAAGGAATGGTCTTTACAATAGAACCTATGATAAATACAGGCTCATACGAAATGTATATAGAGTCTAACGATTGGACCGCACGAACCATTGATGGTGGATTATCCGCACAATTTGAACACACAATAGGCATAACTTCAAATGGTGTTGAAGTTTTTACAAAATCACCAAACAACATGACTAAACCACCATATAAAAAATAACACATTGAAAAAAACTAAAATACATATAAAATACTTTAAAAAAATGAAAGGAAAAATAAATGACTATATATGTAACAGGACACAAAAGTCCAGATACTGACACTATAATATCATCAATAGCAACTGCATCCCTACTTCAAAACAAAGGGATGGATGCAATTCCTGTAAAGCAAGGTGAAATAAATCCTGAAACAAAATTCGTATTGGAAAAATTTAATCTAGATACACCAATCACAAAAACCGAATTAAAAGATCAAGATGTAGCAATAGTTGACACAACAGATGCCGAACAACTTCCTGATGATATAAATGATGCAAATATAGTATTTATTGCAGATCATCATAAACTTGGCGGACTTAAAACAAAAACTCCTATTGAATTTTATGGACAACCTGTTGGAAGTTCCGCAACAATCATATACAATATTTTTAAAATGGAAAATATAGAAATCAACAAATCAGTTGCTGGCGGTATGCTTTGTGCCATATTATCAGATACCGTTTTATTCAAATCTCCAACTACTACTGACTTTGATAAAAAGGCAGTTGAAGCGCTTTCAAAAATAGCAGGTATAGAAAAACCTCTTGATTTAGGTTTTGAAATGTTAAAGGTTAAATCTTCTATTGAAAACGATACTGCACATGATTTACTAAATCGTGATTTCAAAGAATTTAGTATAAATGGTAAAAAATTTGGAATTGCACAAATAGAATTAATAGATGCCTCAATGGCTGAAAGTAAAAAACCTGCACTTTTGGAAGAAATGAAAAAGGTTCAACAGGAAAAATCTTTCAACACAATTTTATTACTTATTACTGATGTTATGAAAGAAGGCTCTGAAATGTTAGTGGTATCCGATAACATAACAGAAATAGAAAAGGTATTTAACATACAATGCAATGAAACAAATTGTGCTTGGATTGATGGAATGATGAGTAGAAAAAAACAAGTCTTACCAGTATTGGAAAAGAAAATCTCATAAACCAATAATTAAAAGATCCCCTTCAAAAGGGGATTTTTTTGAATAAAAAGATATTAAACAAATTCTTCTTGAAAAAAAGGCATTTAAAATCTATAATCAAAAAAACTTTAATTAACGGAGAAAAAAATGCAACAACATAGAGAAATAGTAATAATAGGTTCAGGTCCAGCGGGATATTCCGCAGGCATTTATGCTGCACGAAACGGAAATCACCCTTTAATAATCACAGGAACCGAATTCGGCGGACAAATAACAAAATCATTTGACCTTGAAAACTATCCTGGATTTACTGAAAAAATTGACGGACTTTATTTAACTGAACAAATGAGGAAACAAGCCGAAATTTTTGGTGCAGAAATACTGGCCGATACAGTAACAGAAGTTGATTTTAAACACAGACCATTTACTATCAAATGTGAAAATGACAATATAATAACCGCAGATTCAATAATAATTGCAACAGGTGCATCATATAAACATCTTGGACTTCCAAACGAAAATAAATTAACAGGACATGGTGTATCATATTGTGCAACATGTGATGGATTTTTCTTCCGTGATAAAGAAGTGTTTGTTGTAGGTGGAGGAAATACCGCTGTATACGAGGCACTTCACCTTTCAACCGTGTGTAAGAAAGTTACAATCATACATCGCAGGGATCATTTCACTGCTGAACATATAAATCAAAAACATCTTTTTGAAACACCTAATATTTCTGTAATTTGGAATTCCGTATTAGAAGAAATAATAGAAGACAAAGATGGTAAAAAGGTAAAAGGAATCAAAGTTAAAAATATAGATAATAACGAAATAACCGAATATGAAATCGAAGGTGTGTTCATAGCAATTGGAAACAAACCTAATACTGAAATATTCAAATCTGATATAGAATTGGACGATTCCGGTTATATAAAAACAAAACCTGATTTATGTGCAACAAACATTGATGGCGTTTTCGCGGCAGGTGATGTTAAAAATCCTAAATTTAAACAGGTTGTAATAGCAGCAGCATCTGGTGCCCAAAGTGCTATGGAGGCAACACAATACCTTATTTCCATAGAAAAATAATATTTATTTTATAAAGGAAATAAATAGTAAAATTACTAAGCTTATTTTATTTAAAATAGGAACATCTACTTGTGGAAAAAAAAAGATTTTTATGGCACACTATACTTATGTTAAAGAAGAAGCCATTACATACTATATACGAAACATTAAACGAAGGTAAAACGATTTTAAAGGATGCCAAAATCGAAAGTTTTGATATAGATTCACGTATATTACTATCTTATGTATTGGGTGTTGAACATCACGATTTAATAGCCAATCCCAAAACTGAAATTTCAAACAAATTTTATAAACAATATCTAAACCTTATAAAAAGAAGAAGTAAGCATGAACCCATCGCACAAATCACAGGGGAAAAGGAATTTTGGTCATTACCATTTAAAATTTGTAAAGATACTTTAATTCCTCGCCCCGATAGTGAAACAATAATCCAAGCAGTAAAAACCGAATTCAAAGATACCGATGGAAACTATAAAATCCTTGATATGGGAACTGGTTCCGGTTGTCTTTTACTATCTTTACTAACAGAATATAAAAATGCATTCGGTATAGGAATAGATATCAAAAGAAATGCAATAAAAACTGCAAAAGAAAATGCAAAAAAACTATCTCTTCATACCAGAAGTAAAATTTTAAACCTAAATTGGCATAATAAAAAAAGGACTCAAAGACTTGGTAATATAAAATTTCATATAATAGTTTCTAATCCTCCATACATTACCGCACATGAAATGGAGGAATTAGAAGAAGATGTTAAAAAATATGAACCAAGGCTAGCCCTATATGGTGGCAGAGATGGTCTTGATGAATACAGATACATCTCAAAAGTCATATATTATTGGGATATTTTGGAAAAAAATGGAAAAATCTTCCTTGAATTAGGCAAAGGGCAACATAACGATGTCCAAAAGATATTTGAAGCCTTCGGTTTTAAATATATCAAAAATTTCAAGGACTTAAACGGGATTATTCGAGTTATAGAATTTTCTAAAAAATAACCCTCAAAACAAATAAAAACTCTTGCATTTTAAAAGGAATATGTTATAATCCGCCTAATCAGTGTGCACCCTTGGAGGCACCTGATACCTAATAAACATATAAAAAAGGATAAAAAAATGTCAAACAAAGTTACATTCAAAGTACAAAAAAGAGACAACAGTGGTAAGGGGGCCGCACGTGCTACAAGAAGGGCTGGACTCATTCCTGCTGTTATCTATGGAAATAAACAAGAACCAGAATTGATTGCAGTTGATCCAAAGGATTTGCAAAAACAAATGCAAATAAAAGGGTTCAGAACTCGCCAATTTGAACTTGAAATAGAAGGAACTGGTAAAAAAGAACTTGCTCTTTGCCAGGCAATCCAATACCACAAAGTAAAGGATAATCCTATTCACATAGATTTTTTAAGAATTGACCTTAACAAAGAAATCTCCGTTGAAATTCCTTTCAACTTTATAAATGAGGAAACTTGTGTAGGTGTTAAAAAAGGTGGCGTTCTTAACATAGTAACCCGTGTTGCCGAAGTTATCTGTAAGGCATCCGATATGGTAGATAGTATAGAAGTTGATGTTGGCAACTTAGATGTTGCTGAATCTATTCACTCTGGTTCAATTAACTTACCAAAGGGTTTAAGATTCGCATCTCATGAACCATTTACAGTTGTAACTATTGCAGCCGCAGTGGAAGAAGTGGTAGAAACAGCTGCACCAGAAAGTGTTGATGTTCCTTCTGAAACTGAACAAAAGACAGCTGCAAAAGAAGCAGAAGCAAAAAATGAATAAACTATCTAATGATACTATTCATAAATTTAATAATACAAAGGAGGTTTTTGAAAAAAAACTTCCTTTTCTTTTGCAACGTAATAAAATAATAAAGGCAATAAAAACCTTTTTTGAAACAGAAAAATTTACAGAAGTTGACACACCTATATTACAATATTCCCCAGGTATGGAAGTTCACCTTTTTGGATTTGAAACAAAATTTAATGATATAACAGGAAACAATCCACAAAAGTTATATCTTCATACATCACCCGAATTTTCAATGAAAAAATTACTTTCATTTGGGCTTCAAAATATATTTCAATTTACCCATACTTTCAGAAACGAAGTTGTATCCCCTACTCACTATCCCGAATTTACAATGCTTGAATGGTATAGGACAGGATACAATTATAAAAAACTAATGACAGATTGCGAAGAAATTTTAAGACAAACTCTTGCATCAATAAATGCCACCTATTTTGAATATACAACACCTCAAAATATAAAAAAGACTTGCTACACCAACAACGGAATTGAAAAATTAACTATAAAAGAGGCTTTTGAAAAATATTGCCATTTTGATATATTATCAACTATTGATAATCCAGAAAATCCATCAAAAATTTTATTATCAAACAAAGTAAAAGAATTAAATTTAAACATAAATATAACAGACATAGATACATGGGATGATATTTTTGAAAAACTTATGTTTGAATATATAGAAGAAAACCTTGGAATAAACAAGCCAACTATATTATACGAATACCCTATACATCAGGCCGCATTATCAAAACAAAGTCCAACAAATAAAAATATTGCAGAAAGGTTTGAATTATATGTATGTGGTATAGAATTGGCAAATGCATTCACTGAATTAACAGATCGTTCTATCCAGGAAAAACGATTTTTAAAAGATCAAAAAACAAAAAAAGATTTATATGGGAGCACCTTTCCAATAGATGAGGAATTTTTATTTTCTTTGGATAATTTACAAAGTTGCACAGGTATCGCAATGGGTATAGATAGACTGATTATGCTTGCAACACATGCAAAAGATATAAAAGATACTCTTTGGATAGAAATTCCATTTTTACAAGATATGTAAAGTTTTAATCGTATCTTTAATGTTTTTCTGAGAAAATAAAAAACTACCAACTACTAATACATTTGCACCTACATCAATAACCTTTTTCGCGGTATCAAAATTTATTCCACCATCAACTTCTAATAGAATTTTTTTATTTTGCTCTGAAATAAGCGATGAAATTTTTTCTATTTTTGTTATCTGATTATCCATAAATTTCTGCCCGCCAAAACCTGGTTCAACTGTCATAACCATAACAACATCAACAAAAGGTAAATACTTTTTTATTTTTTTAAAGGAAGTCTTAGGATTTAAAACTATCCCACTTTTTACATTTAACTTTTTAATCAATTTTAACGATTTCAAAACATTATCAGATTCACAATGAATAGTAATTATATCAGCACCAACATCAACAAAATTTTTAATATAAGGCAATGGATTTTTAATCATTAAATGCACATCAAATATTTTAGAAGAATGTTTACGAACACACTCAACAAAATGAGGTCCATAAGAAATATTCGGGACAAAAACACCATCCATTATATCAAAATGAATAAAGTCCAAATCTGATTCATTTATCTTTTTTATAGTATTTTTAATATCCATAAAATCTGTTGATAAGATACTAGCCCCGATTAAAACTTTTCTTCTTTTCATTTTACTTTTTCCTAAAAATTCTTTTGAACAAGGCACGTGTTTCCGAAGGATCCGTATCATCAGGATTATCTCCATAAATCTTATTTTCCAAATCCTTAGATGCATCATTAAATGCCTCAATGGTCAAGGTATTTATTTTTTCATCCTCTATATTCAAAACTATACGCTTAGAAAGTTCTTTTTCCTGTGTTGAAACAATAATAATTTTTTCTTTTGAAATATCCTGTAATAATTTTATAAGATTTTCTTTATACTTTTTTCTTAATCCCAAAAATGGCTGATCTAATAATATCACTCTTGGATTTCCAACAAAAACTCTAACAATACTCAAAAGTTTTAATTCCTCTGGTGAAAGCAAATCCGTCTTATTATCAATCAAGGTATTATAGGCATTAGGTAGTTTTTCAATAACTTCATCAAATCCTAATAACTTAGACACTTCTTTATAACTCATGAAACCTGCAAACTTATCATCAACAGAATTTTTTGAAACTAAACAATTCAAGTTTTCTTTAACAGTTCCTTCTATCACAAAAGAAGTTTCCGAAGCATAACGAATATAATCTTTCAAACTTTCCGTTTTCAAATTTGCAACATTATATCTATCAAACAGAACTTCACCTTCTTCGTTTTCATAACCTCCAAACAAAGATTTTAAGAACAAAGAACCTTCAAAGGTATTTTTTGCCCTTAACACATAAAGCAAACCTTCCTTAAAAGTAAAATTCACATCTTTAAGAATAACATTTTTTCTACTATCTTCTAATGTAAAATGTTTAAGTTCCAAATTTCCCAAGGTAACATCTTCTATTACCTCTGTCTTAATAGCATCTACCTGTTCCGACATAACCTGAGACAATCTTTCTGTAGAATTTATAAACTTAAAATACTCTGGCAAATATTTTATAAAACTATTAAACAAAAAGAAGGTCTGTGAAAACAATAACAAAATAGCAACCACCTCACCCAAAGAAATCAAGTTCAAAGAAAATGAATGATATCCAGTCAAAGATAAGATTACTAAACCAACAAAATAAACAACGAAAGTAAGCACTAAGAAAATATCCAAAGTAGAATTTCTTTTATAAGTGTTGTCTATAATACTTCTTTGATAATCCTTCCACATATACATAATTTTGTTGGATAATGACAAAGTTTTTAACGAAGACAAATTTCTAATGGTATTAGAAACAAGTTCATCACGTTCCTTTATTGCTAATTTTTCTTTATCATCAACAATACTTAACATATATATTGCAAAACCAACTATTACAAAATATACAAGGAAAATAAACAACATAATAAAGAAATATTTCCCTAATAAAATACCTATCATCCCCATAAAGAAAAGGACAAAAGGAACATCAAAAAGGTTTATAACATACGAGGCAGATAAGCCATTTCTTATGACATCAATATCAGCAAAAACGGAATGCCAAAATGCATCATTTTTCTTTTCCATTTTTTTTGCTGGAATTTTAAAAACTTTCTCCAATATTCCATTACAAATATTTGTATCAAGAGAACATAATATAAAGTTAACAACCGAACTTCTCATGTACCTAAACAAAAAATTAAAACACAAAACAGAAACTAAAAAAACTATATTAAAAAGTCCGTTTCCCTTAAATGATAAATCAACCTTTCCATCTATTAAAAACATAATGATTAAAGGCACCATTACGGTCAGCATATTTATAAAAAACGACATAATAAAGACTCTCCATAACTCCTTTTTAAATGGAGAAATTATCATAGATACATCGTATTTTGACTTGTCCAAATATACATCCATCACACTATTATTTACATGTTTATTTTCCATAATAAGTCCTATCAATTATATTAACCAAAGTTTTCATCTAAAAACTTTTTAAACTTTTCCCAAAGGTTTTTGTGTTCCTTCTCATCTAAATTAGTATTATAATATAATATACCAGAAGATTTATAATAATAAAACAAAAAAAGTCCAACCAAAGTAGAATAAGTCGGATCGTCAAAATCATCTCCTAACTCTAAAAACTTTATTGGTTTAGCAATTCTAGTAGGCAACCTGAACACTTCCTCTACTATTTCTTTAAATCCACGAAGTTTCGCACCACCACCTGTTAAAACTACCCTATGAAAGTATGGGGATATATTTTTATCATCTAAACACTTTTTTAAGAATAAAACTATTTCTTTTGAAAGTTCATTAAGCACAGATAATAAATCAGACTTTAAAATATCCTTTGATTCATTTTCTCCATTTTCCCCTATCATAAACACACTTATATATTCAGAAAAATCCAAAGGCAAAGGGAATTTTGCACCATATTTTTTCTTTAACCGCTCTGCCTCATCAAATCTGACATTCATACGCTTTGACAATGAATTTGTAATAACATCCCCACCCAAATTCAATGACATATTATAAAGCAAGTTATTTTCTAAAAATACAGCAACAGACATTGTTGATTTACCAATATCAATAACTAAACTTCCTACTTTCTTATCATCATCAACCAATGTTGCCAAAGCCGAAGCATAAGAGTTGACAACAACCCTTTTGACATTAAGATTTATTGAATTCAAAGAAGATATTAAATCCGAATACATTTTGGCATCTACGGTAATAATATGATAAAATATTTCTAACTTTTTTCCAAAAACTTTTTCTGGATTTTCAACTACATTTCCATCTACAACAAACCTTATAGGAACAACATGCACCAACTTTTCCTTATCCACATCTATATGTTTTAATATAGGAAGTAATCCCGAGCAATCCTGAATATCTTTTACAGAAATATTACGTTCAAAAGGCAATACTTTTGACGAAGAAAAAAAATAAGATTTATAATTAAAATCGGATAAAGAAATCACTACATCAGAAACCTTTAAATGTTTCTTCTCCTCCGCCATATCCAAAGCAGCATTTACAGATTTTGTAAACTCAGATACATTAACAACCCTACCATTTTTAAAACCAACAGATATGGCTTCTCCTTTACCTAACACAATTGGCTTATTATCCTTATCCAAAGAACAAACCATAACACTAATTTTTCCAGAAGCAATATCAATAAAAGCAACCAAATTTTTTTTATCAAACGCCATTTTAGTTTTTCCTTTGTTTAATAAGAATTTTAGTCAAATCTCGTAAATCTATATCTGAAATATCTCTACTTAAAATCCCCTGTAAAACATCAAGTTCGGCTAATT
The DNA here is from genome assembly GCA_944392955.1 of uncultured Alphaproteobacteria bacterium. Lineage (GTDB taxonomy): Bacteria > Pseudomonadota > Alphaproteobacteria > Rs-D84 > CACZYB01 > CACZYB01. The sequence continues at coordinate 11,083 of CALXYK010000004.1, forward strand.
TTGCCACACCTTTTTCAAAATTATTATCTAATTTTGCTGTCAATCCATCAGCAACATCATAAAATATCAAATTCCAACGTAAGCCATTAACATATTGAATTGCCACCAACCTATTCTTAAGATTCGGATATTTAGATAAAAACTTTAATAAATTAAGAACTTCTGTTTCCGCACCATCACCAAACACCAAAAGCCCATCGGCATATTCAACAGGCATATTTAAAACTTCACCTGACGAGGTAATAGGATAATACTTATCATTTAAAACCTTATAAGCAATAAATTGTTTAGAAGATATAACAATCTTAATTACATCTGGAAAATCACGAATAACTGAAACATTTTCTACCCAAGGAAGTTCCGAAATAGTTTTGGTTAAACCTTTGACATCAACATCAACTATTTTTTTTACTTCGGAATACGGAGTTATTAAATCTCTAATTGAAATCAAAGCAATATTTTTATCAATTGGTAAATTATTCAAAAATACTACTTCGGGATAAGTCATCTTGAAAACCTTATCTGATACCAAAGCCTGTCTAAACAGGAAAACAATCGTCATCAAAGATATTACTGACAACGATACCAAACAAAAAAACTTAAATTTCAAAAAAAATTTTTGCATATTAAAATTCACACTCTAAAACTACCTATTTATTATAACAAATTTTTTCCTTTTTTTAAATTAAAATTATTATATAATAACAAAAAAATAACAAAAGGAATAAAATATGAGCAAAATAAGGGTCTATTCAAACAAAAACTTACGAACTTCTAGCCTATTAAGAATAGAAAACGAAGATTTCCACTACATAAAAAATGTTATGAGATTAAAACTAAATGAAAATTTCATAATTTTTAACGAATTTGATGGAGAATTTAATTGTAGCATAATAGAATTAAACAAAAAGGATCTAAAAATACAAATAAAAGATTGTATAAGGAATATAAATTCTGAAACTTTACCAGATACCGAACTAATCTTCACTCCCATAAGGCATAACAGACAGGATTTTTTAATAGAAAAAGCAACGGAATTAGGTATAAAAACATTATCCCCCATAATTACACAAAATACCTCTGTAAAAGATATAAATATTGACAGGGCAACTATCATTGCAAAAGAAGCCTGCGAACAATCACAAAGATTAAGTATCCCCAAAATAAACCCATTGGAAAATTTTGAAAGTAAAATACATAACTTTGATTTTGAAACCAGAACTTTAATCTACCTTGATGAAAGACAAAACAACAACACAAACACCATTGAAATACTAAAAAATCTAAAACATAAACCAATATCATTTTTAATAGGTCCCGAAGGTGGTTTTTCCGAAAACGAATTTAAAATTTTATCCAAAACACCCGCTATTGGAATAACATTAGGAAAACAAATCTTGCGTGCAGAAACTGCTGGAATTTCTATAATTGCATTGTATAATCTTAGTATATAAACAAAGGTGATACTATGACACAAAATACCCTAACTACATCAGAAAAAAAAATAAGATTAAAAGAATTAACAAAACTCATCTTAAAATATGACGAGGAATACTATCAAAATGATTCTCCATCAGTTTCTGATGCAGAATATGATAAATTAAAACAGGAGGCATTAAGTTTAGAAAAGGAACTTTCCTCCTCTGATGATTTATTTGGGTATACTCCAATCATCACACAAAAAGTTGGAAGTCAGGTCAAATCAAAATTCAAAAAAATTCAACATAAAATTCCAATGTTATCTCTTGAAAACTTATTTACTGATAACGATTTAAAAGAGTTTTACAAAAGACAACGAAAAGATTTAAATCTTACTCCTTCTGATAATTTAGAAATAGTTGCAGAATCCAAAATAGATGGTCTAAGTTTTTCCGCACGATATGAAAAAGGTGTTTTTGTATCCGCCGCAACCAGAGGTGATGGCACAATAGGCGAGGACATAACCGAAAATTTAAAAACAATAAATACCCTACCCCTTTTTATAAAAGATGCACCTGAGATATTAGAAGTTCGTGGCGAAGTATACATGTCAAAAAAAGATTTTCTCCAATTAAACGAAGAACAAAAAAACAATAATGAAAAAATCTTTGCCAACCCAAGAAATGCCGCCGCAGGTTCGTTAAGACAACTTAATCCAGAAATCACAAGAAAACGAAAATTATCTTTAATAGTATATGCCTGGGGCGAAGTCAAACCACAAATATTATGGCACACACAAACAGAATTTTACAAATATGCAAAAAATTGGGGATTTCCTATACAACCTTTCTTTGAAATATGTAAAACCTATGATGAATTACAAAATTTTTATAACAAAGTCGCATACGAAAGGCATTCTATCCCTTTTGATATAGATGGTATAGTCTATAAAATAAATCGCCTAGATTATCAAGAAGAGTTAGGTTTCATCGCTCGTGCACCTAAATGGGCAATTGCACACAAATTTCCACCTGAACAGGCATTAACAATAATAAATGAAATCTCTCTTCAGGTAGGCCGAACCGGTGTCATAACACCCGTCGCAGAATTAGATCCAATAAATGTAGGTGGTGTCCTAGTATCCAGAGCAACTCTACATAACCAAGACTATATAAGGGAAAAAGACATCAGAAAAAATGACACCGTAATAATTCAAAGGGCAGGTGATGTAATACCTCAGGTTGTTTCTGTCGTGATAGAAAAACGACCTAACAATACAATCCCTTTTACAATGCCAACAAAATGTCCAATATGCAACAGCGATTTGATAAAGAAAAATGACGAAGTCGCTTTGCGTTGTTCTAACTCTAATTGCCCTGCTCAACAAAAAGAATACCTTAAATATTTCATATCCAGAGAAGCCTTTAACATAGATGGCTTAGGTGAATCTGGAATAGAACTATTTTTTGAAAAAGGTTGGATAAAACAACCAAGCGATATATTTACATTTTTACAAAATCATGAAAATGATTTAAAAAAACTTGATGGTTTCGGTCCAAAATCAATACAAAATTTAAAAGAAAGTATTGAAAAGGCAAAAAAAATAAAACTATCTAAATTCATTTATTCCCTAGGTATATTGGGTGTTGGCGAAGCAACTGCTATACTATTAGCAAATGAATTTACTTCTATACAATCTTTGCAAAATGCCTCTTTCCAAGATTTAACAAAAATATATGGCATAGGGGACAAAATGGCTATTGATATAGTAAATTTTTTCAAAGATGGAAATAAGCAAAACTTAATAAAGGAATTATTAAAAATAATACAGATAGAAAATCCTGAAAAATTAGAAATAGATAAGGAAAACCCTTTCTTTGAAAAAACCATAGTATTCACAGGAAGTTTAGAAACCTTTTCACGAAAACAAGCCGAAGATTTAATAAGGAAATATGGGGCTCACCCATCTTCTAGTGTAAGTAAAAAAACGGATTTAATAGTAGCAGGTGCCAACGCAGGTAGCAAACTAAAAACAGCAAAAGATCTTGGAATTTCCATAATTTCCGAAGAAGAATTTAAAAATTTAATAGATAAATTAACTTAGTTATAATGTTGAAATTTTGATTGTTTTTCAAATATATATACTTTATAATAAAAGAAAATAAAGGATTATATTATGTTAAAACTATTTTTAATAGGTGTTTTGTTTTTTTCTTCAACTGCCTTTGCGGAAAATATTGAGCTTTTCGCAGATGACGGATTGGAATGGAATCAAAAGGAACAAAAAATAACTATGCATAAAAATGCAACTGCAAAAACTCCATCTTATGAATTAAAAGCTGATACAATAGAAGCCTTATACAAAGGAGAAGATAAGCAAATATATAAAATCTTTGCAAATAATAATGTTAACATAAAATCAGCAACGGAAACTATCACAACTGATAAAATGATTTATGACATAGATAAGGAACGAATTGACTTATTTTCAGAAACTACTCCAACAACTTTATCCAGTGCAGATAGTAAAGTAATAGCAAAAGATGAAATAACATATTTTAAAAATAAAAATTATGCCACTGCAAAAAATGCCGAAATACAACATTCAGACAGAGTTTTATTTTCAGATGATATAAAAATTACATTTGAAAAAATAGATGGGAAAAATCAGGTGAAACTGATAAATGCAAAGGGTAATATAAAACTTATAGATGGTGAAGAAGAATTATTCGGTGATACCGCAGAATACAATCCTAAAAATGGTTATGCAACGATAGAAGGAAACGTCTACTTTAAAAAAGGAAGTGATGCAAACCTATCCGGCGGAAAAATCGTATATAATATGAATACAGGTATTGCAAAAATACTTCCAAAAGATACAAATAGTAAAGTAAGCGGTATCTTTTCAACAAAAACAACAGCTAAGGAATAAAGAAATATAAATGGAAAATACTAAGGAAATAATAGTAAAAAACATAGCAAAGAATTATTCAAAACGCCCAGTTTTAAAGAATGTTTCAATAAACATAAAACAAGGTGAAGCCGTAGGTTTGCTTGGTCCCAATGGTGCTGGAAAAACAACTTGTTTCTATTGCATAACGGGATTGATAACACCTGATTTCGGAACAATAAACCTTTCTGGTGAAAATATAACAAAACTTCCATTTTATCGCAGGGCACAAAAGGGTATAGGCTATCTTCCACAGGAATCATCAATATTCCGCTCTCTAACAGTAGAAGAAAATATAATGGCAGTTTTAGAAGTTGTTGAAAAATACAAAGACACCCGCAAACAAAAGTTAGAAGAATTACTCGCAGAATTTTCAATAACTCATCTAAGAGAAAGCCCTGCAATCGCACTTTCTGGTGGTGAAAGACGTCGTTTAGAAATTGCCCGCGCCCTAGCCGCAAATCCTGATTTTATCCTACTTGACGAACCTTTTGCAGGTGTGGATCCTATTGCTGTAAACGACATACGAACCCTTGTATCTCATTTAAAAGATAAAGGCTATGGTGTGCTTATCACTGATCATAATGTAAGGGAAACCCTTGAAATAACAGACAGGGCATATGTACTTCATAATGGAACCGTCCTATGCGAAGGAACACCAGCGGAAATTGTTGCAAATCCAGATGCAAGAAAAGTCTATCTTGGTGAAAACTTTAAAATGTAATCTAAATCATTATTTTCTAAAAACATTAAATATGAATCAGTAGCAGATTTCATTTTCTTTTTATCATATTTATATGTTAATTTATGAACAAAAGACTCTTTAAAAATATTTTTTAAATTTCCAGAATCAAAATCATCATATAGCACTTCTAACAATCTATGAGTTGGAATTTGAAAAATCACAGGCATCTTTTGATACTCCGAATAACACCTAGGATTTTTAAGCAATGTTATAAAAAGCAAATGTGCAAAGAAATATTGCAAGGCTTTATTTTCAACTTTCCAATATTCAAATAAAATATCCCGCCACAAAGTTATTAGTGTATTCCCCCTGTTCGCATGAATAAAACAATTCTGTATCAAAGTATATTTAAAAGGATAGCCGTCATAATTAGCATGAAACATAAAGAAATGTTCCCGTTCAATTTGAAGAGGTATTTTTGAAGTAAAAAGGCAGGTTGCATCTACCCAATAACCACCATATTCTGCTAACAAAGCCAATCTTAACACATCAGAAAAATGAGTATTTGAAATAATCCCCCTATTCCATTTATCAATAATAAAATCAGGAAGTTTCACCCACTTAGAATAATTATTCTTATCTATTAAAATAATTTTTTTATCAGGATTAAACAACTTAACACTTTGCATACATTTCTTAACTATTTCCGGAGCATCATCATACCCCTGTAACCAACATTGGAAAATATAATTGGACTTTGTCCCATCATTAAACTTACTAGGAATTTTAATTTTATCTAAATATTTCTTAGAAAAATATATAAGCAATTTATCCGGAGCATAAGGACTCAAAAAACTCCTCACCTTCCTTCGCCAAGGTGTATATGGAATAAAAGAACAAATAAAATTACAAAATATTTTTTGCAAAGATTTCATTTATTCAAAACCTCAAAAATCTTGTTTTTTAAATCATCTAATCCTATCTTTGCCACACCTGAAATTGCAATAACCTCCTTTTTAGAGGCTTTTTTCAACTCTTTAACCTTTTTATCTATCTCTTCTTGGGAAAGTGAATCTATCTTATTTAATACAACAATTTCCGGTTTTTTATCTAACACATCACCATAGTTTTTCAATTCTTTTTGAATAGTTTTATATGCATCTACAACATCATCTTGTGTTCCATCAATCAAATGCAAAACAACTTTACACCTTTCGGCATGCCCTAAAAATCTGTGTCCTAAGCCAACACCTTCACTTGCACCTTCTATCAAACCAGGTAAATCCGCAATAACATACTCTCTATCATAAATATAAAACACACCAAGGTTTGGGTGTAATGTAGTAAAAGGATAATTTGCAATTTTAGGTCTAGCCGCAGTCAAAACAGATAACAAAGTAGATTTACCAGCATTAGGAAACCCAATCAGACCAATATCAGCAATCAATTTTAAACGAAGCCACACAGCCATTTGTTCACCAGGTTTTCCAGGATCTGCACGTTCCGGAGCCTGATTTGTTGAGGATTTAAAATGAACATTACCCCAACCGCCACGACCACCCTTGGCCACTAAAACTTCCTGTCCATCAGTTATCATATCAGCAATCAAAGTTTGTTTGTCTTCCGCCAAAATCTCAGTTCCAACAGGAACTTTTATAATTAAGTCCTTACCACTTCGTCCAGTTCTTTCTGAGCCTTCACCAGGACGTCCCTTTTCCGCACGAAAATGTTGCTGATAACGGAAATCAATCAAGGTATTAAGATTTCTAACAGCCTTAAAAATTATATTACCACCATTACCACCATCTCCACCATTCGGACCACCATATTCAATATACTTTTCCCTACGAAAAGACATACAACCATTACCACCATCACCGGCTTCTAAATAAATCTTCGCTTGATCCAAAAATTTCATAATCTACCTCTTTGTTTTTTTTAAATGATACAATCAAGACATATAAAAAACAAGAAATTTTAAAAACAATATTTTTATTCCTAAAAATAAAAAAAGACCTTCTAAACAGAAGGCCTTTTCAAAAAATTCTGTTTAATTATTTGTTAACAGCATCTTTCAAAGTTTTACCTGCTTTGAATTTTGGTTGTAAAGAAGCAGGAATTTTAATTTCTTCACCAGTTCTTGGATTATGACCTTTTGTAGCTTTTCTTTTTGAAACAGCAAAAGTACCAAAACCAATAAGTTTAACTTCTTCTTTTTTCTTTAAAGCTTTTGTTACAATGTTGATGAATGCATCAAGAACTTCTGCAGTTTTTGCTTTTGAAAGATCTGTTGCTTCAGCAAGAGCATTAATGATATCATTTTTATTCATAATTATATCTCCTTTTTAGTTTTTTACCTTTTCTTATGTATTGATATCCAACACATAACTAGATTCTAACTATTAAAAACTGAATAAGTCAATAAAAAATCAAGGTTTTTCTTAAAAAAACCCAATTTTGATAAAAAAAAACGAATTTTTAACCTAAAAAAATTCGTTTGTCCCAAAATTTAAAAAATATTCCTACAATAGATTCTCTCAAAATCACAGAGATTCTAAAACAATCCTTTATAAACAGTATTCTCTTTTATCTCTCCTGACACCTGTAAGAAGTATCTTGAATCATACAAAGAAGCCCCCTGATCATCAACTGAGCATTTAAAGAAAGCATCATTTGTTCTTTTGTTTCTGCAATCCACATAAACACCATCACTTATAACATCCTCTAATGTAATCCTATTAGTAGCAAGTCCTATTAAAACTTCTGCACCTGCCAAAATAACAACACCTATAATTAACATAGAAAGATGCATCCACTTCATATCTCCTTCATATGCAGCCTTAACAAAAATCCATAACAACATAAACACAGCCGCAACATATATCACCTTTCTAAATTGTTGGAAAAGTTTTTCAAATGCATGCACCATCTTACGCCATGGACCTAAATCTGCCTCACCTATTTTAATATCTTTAACAGAACAAAAAGCCTCTAACTTCTCATTCTTAGTATTTGCAGATTTTAATACCGAAGGACAATCTTTATTTATTTTATTAACCATATCTTCTGTAAAACGAAATGTATTATTACGACTATTATAATTTCTTGTCTGAGCAAAAAGTGATGATGAAAACAAAGTAAATATCAAAACAAATAGTAACATAAACTTTTTCATATTAAATCTCCTATAACAAATCAATGATAACACAAAAAAGGCAATAGTGCAATTTATTTATTATCATCAACCAACAATGAAATATCATTTGATTCTAAATCTATTTTTTTGTTAGTTTTTGCACCTAACTCCCTCATGCTTTCAGCCAAAGAAATAGCATTTCCCCTACCTGTTGATAATTGTTTAAATGCCTCATCATAAGATTTCTTAGCATTAGAAAGTCCCTTATCTATACCTTCCATATTTGAAATAAAGCCCACCAACTTATCATATAAAAGACCTGCTTTTTCTGCAATTTTTCCTGCGTTTTGATTTTGCTTTTCAATATTCCATAAATTTTTAACCGTCCTTAAAATAGGCAAAATAGAAGATGGTGTAGTAATTGCAATATTATTTTTATAGGCAACATCGTAAATAGAATTATCTGCCTTCAATGCTTCTATATATGCATGTTCATTAGGTATAAACATAAAAACAAAATCCAAACTATTATCTTTTAAAAATTTTTGATATTCTTTATTTGATAACTCTAAAATATGTTTTTTTATAGAAGACAAATGTTGTTCCAAAAACTTTTTTTGCATATCTGGATTATCTGTTTTAATAAAATCCACATAGTTAGAAATAGACACCTTTGAATCTATTATAAGTTTTTTCCCATCAGGCAAAGAAATTATACAATCAGGTCTAAGATTTTCACCATTTTCCCCCTTTAAATTAAATTGCATTTGATAATCAATTCCTTGCTCAAATCCAGCCATATCCAAAATATTTTTAAGTTGTCGTTCCCCCCAATCGCCCTGTATTTTTGAATTTCCTTTTAGGGCATTAACCAAATCATCAGCATTTTTGGAAAGGTTTTCGTTCATATTTTTCAAATCATCAAGATGTTTTTTCAAAAATCCCTTATCCTCACGATTAACTTCATTAGTCTTTTCTATCAAAGATTTAAAGTTCAATATCTCTGTTTTAAAAGGATTTAAAATAGTATTTAAATTTTCCTGTTGCACCTTGGAAAAATCGTCTTTTTGAACTTTTAAAACCTTATTTGAAATATTTTCAAATTTTTCTTCTAATGTTTGTTGCATCAATGCTAATTTAGAAGAAGCATTTTCCCTTTCAACAGATAACAAAGCCGAAAGTCGTTCCTTCTCAATTCTTAAATTTTGAAAATCTGTATCAAGTTTTGCCTTTTGGGAAAGTATTTTTTTTCTATCCAACAACAAAAAAACACAACAAACAGATAAAATAAAAAGCATCATTAAAACTATTGTCATTTTTAAAATAATCTCCTATACTATATAGAAACAAGATTATAATAAGAAAAAAAGAAAAAAGAAAGAATAAAAGTGAGTATTAAGAAAAATTTATCATTAGTAATAGAGCCAGATCCGATTTTGCACCAAATCGCAAAACCAGTAGAAGAAATTACCCCTGAACTAAACGAAATTTTTAATCAAATGGCAGAAATAATGTCCAAATTTGATGGTATAGGTTTGGCCGCACCACAGGTTGGATTATCAAAGGAAATAATAATAATAGATGCCGAAACTATTGCCAGAGAGGAAAAATTAACCATTCCATCTGAACGATATATAAAAATAATAAATCCAGAAATAATAGAAGTATCAAAGGAAACCTGCATAAAAGAAGAAGGTTGTCTCTCACTACCTACTATATATTATTCTGTTGAACGCCCTGCCTCTATCCGTGTTAAATTTTTTAACGAAGAAGGTGAAGAAATAATACTAGAAGCTGATGGATTATTAGCCCGTTGCATAGAACACGAAATAGATCATTTAAAGGGTAAAGTTTTTATTGATTATGTAAGTCCTTTAAAGAAAAAGATTGCATTATCAAAATTAAAAAAAATGAAACCTAAACCATAAAATTACAATGAATAAAAAACTAAATATAGTATTCATGGGGACACCCGAATTTGCCGAAACTGCATTAAAAGCATTATTACCAATTCATAATGTTATAGCAGTGTACACAAAGGAACCAAAGCCGGTAGGCAGAAAAATGATTTTAACAAAATCCCCTGTCCACGAATGTGCTATACAAAACAATATACCTGTATATACACCTAAAACATTTAAAGACGAAGCCATAGTAAATCAATTAAAGGGATTAAATCCCGATATGATTATAGTTGCTGCCTATGGGAAAATTTTACCTCAAAATGTATTAGATATTGCAAAATTCGGATGTATAAATATACATGCTTCAATTCTTCCTAAACTAAGAGGAGCAAATCCTATACAACGTTCCATAATAAACGGCGATACAATAACCGGTATTACTATAATGAAAATGGATGCCGGTATGGATACTGGGGATATATTATTACAAGAAGAAACAGAAATTTCAAACACAATCACCTATAAGGAATTAGAGAATAAACTAAGTGAAATTGGTGCAAAACTTATACTAAAATATATAGATAATATGGGCTCCATAAAACCTATAAAACAAGATGATACACGGGCAACTTTGGCACCAAAACTTCAAAAGGAAGAAGCCATCATAAATTGGAATAATACCGCCAATCAAATTCATAATTTAATAAGGGGATTATCACCACACCCTTATGCTACTTGTTATCATAACAATAATCCTTTAAAAATAATAAAAAGCGAAGTTGTAAATGATACTCATAACTTTGAACCAGGAACTATTTTAAATAAAAATATGGACATAGCATGTGGAAACAACACCATTTTAAGAATATTAGAAATTCAAAAAATAGGTGGGAAAAAACTTCCTATAAAAGATTTTTTAAATGGATATAAAATAGAAATAAATGAAAAATTACAATAATGACAAGATATAAAATTGAAACAGAATATGTAGGTACAAATTATTCAGGTTGGCAGATTCAGGAAAAATCACCTTCTATACAATCTGCAATACAAGAGGCAATTTTCAACTTTTGTCATGAACAAACATTCGTATATTCATGCGGACGAACCGATGCAGGTGTCCATGCCATAAATATGCCTGCACATTTTGATTTAAGCAAAGATTACGACGAATATAAAATTTTAATGGCAACAAATTTTCACCTTAAAAATAACAATCATCAAATATCTATTAAAAAAGTAGAAAAGGTATCCGATGATTTTCACGCAAGGTTTTCTTGTAAAAAACGCCATTATATCTACAAAATAATAAATTCACCAACCCGCCCAGTTATAATGGAAAATCGTGCATGGTGGATATATAAAAAACTAGATGTTCCATATATGGAAAAGGTTGCACAAAATTTAATAGGCAAACACGATTTTTCAACTTTCCGTTCATCACAATGTCAGGCAAAATCACCAATTAAAACTATTGATGAAATAAAAATTCATCAAAACAACGAAGACATAGATATTTATATTTCTGCAAAATCCTTTCTTCATCATCAAGTAAGAAATATAGTTGGAACATTATCCCTTGTCGCTGAACATAAATGGACAGAGCAAGATTTTATAAATGCCTTAAATGCCTGTGATAGGACAAAGGGAGGACCTACCGCACCTGCATGTGGCCTATATTTTAACTATGCCGAATTTTAAACAAAAGGAAAAGATATGAAATTTATAATACATCTTATCGCATACCCTGGGGCTGGTAAATACACAATAGCAAAGGAACTTTGCAAAGATAAGCAGTTTAAGTTGTTTGACAACCATATTGTAAATAATGTACTATTCAGTTTAACTGATTTATCAAAATCCCTACCAACATTTAAGGATAAATATATAAATAAATTATACAAAACTGCATTTGAATATTTTGAAAAAATTGATATAAAGGAAAATATAGTATTTACTAACTTCTTGGAAAATTCTAAAAATGATAAAAAATACCTTAAAATGATAAAAAAATTTGCTAAAAAAGCAAACTTTTTATACATGCCTGTATTGTTAACTCCGAATACACAAACTCTTTTATCTCGTGTTCAAAACGAAGAGAGAAAATCAAAACTAAAATTAACAAACCCACAAATCGCACAACAGGTATATAATTCTGTATTAATAGGAATAAAAGATAAAAACAAAATGATAATAGATAATTCCAATCTATCCCCTGAACAAGTTGTAAAAATAATCAAAAATAATTTAAAAAAAATATGAATAAACATATACTAAAAATACATCTATGTCCTAATGCAAAAAAAAATAATATTTGCGGAATTTATAATAACGAATATTTAAAAATATCTATATCTTCTCCTCCTGTTGATGGAAAGGCAAACGAAGAACTGATAAAATTTCTAGCCCGTAAATTGGATATACCTAAATCAGATATAAAGATAACAAAGGGACAAACAACCAGAAACAAAATAATAGAAATAAATACAGACAATAATATAGAAAAAAACTTAAACAAAATTTGGTGCACCCAAGAGGATTCAAACCCCTGACCTTTGGCTCCGGATGCCAACGCTCTATTCAACTGAGCTATGGGTGCCAACAATAAAAACGATTGTATAAAAACTTTCCATAAAAGTAAATTTTTTTTTGAAAACATCTTTATTTTAAAAAAAAATAATGATATAATGACAAAAGTAAAATAAAAGAACAAAAATGACAAATAATGCAAAAGTAATAGTTGTTGGTAATGAAAAAGGTGGTAGTGGAAAATCTACACTTTCCATACATTTGGCAATTGCATACCTTTATTCCGGATATAAGGTCGCAACAATAGATTTAGATGGAAGACAAGGCACACTCACCCATTACATAGAAAACAGGGTAAGATATGCAAATGAAAAGAACCTTGATTTGCCTATGCCTGAACATCTTGTTGTTACACCTTCACAATTTTCCAATAGACGAAGTTCTAATGAAGATGAGGAACAACTTGATGCCGAAATCAAGGATTTAAAAACAGAATACGATATAATAATAATTGATACACCCGGAACATATAGTCATCTTTCCAATGCGGGACATAAAAATGCGGATATTTTAATTACTCCGGTAAATGATAGTTTAGTTGACATTGATGTCATTGCAAACATTGACCCTAATACAAAGGAAATAATATCAGAATCTCAGTATACTAATAACATAAGAAATATTCAAAAAATAAGAAAAGATATAGGAAAGGATGATCTATTTTGGATTGTATTAAGAAACCGAATTTCACACATAGACGCAAAAAATAAACGAGAAGTTGACAACATTTTAAAAAAATTACAAACACAACTTGGTTTTACATATATTTCAGGAATAGGTGAAAGAGTTGTATACCGCGAAATGTTTTTAAAGGGACTAACTATACTTGATCTTTTAAAAACAGGAACAGACGAAATTACAATATCACACATCGCAGCTAAAAATGAACTTTTAACAGTTCTAAATACAATAAATATCCCTTTAAAACAAGATATATAAAGTAAGGTTTATTTCCAACCTTTTAACAAATCGTTTATTATTTTTAACGGATCTACACCTATTGCCTTTGCAATATCAGCAAATTCAATAACATCTAATCTTCTTTCTCCGTTTTCATACTTTGAAACATAAGATTGATTTTTATGCAATTTATCTGCAACTTCTTTTTGTGTAAGTCCAGATTCCTTTCTTGCCAATAAAAGCAACTTTAAAAATAAATTATAATTTTCTGTAAAAACTGATTTAGTCATCTTCTCCTCCATATATTTCATTTTAAGCAAAGAATAACCCTTATTTGCATATATCCCAAAATCAAATAATAAATTTATTCTTTAATATAACTTAAATGAAAAATATATAAATATAAAGAAGTTGAAATTCTTTTTAATTAACAAAAATTTAAAAAGCCCTGTCCACTCCCTTTTTTACCATATTTTGTATAAAAGAAACTAAATACCGCTGTCCCTCTAAAAACCTTAATTCTTCATTAGAAGCAGTCGCTGGCAAATACCTATCCAAAGTAATAGAAATAAGATAGGCCAAAACCTTTTTCCCCTCATCTGAATTAAAAGTTTTTGCGAAATAAATAGGAATAATATCAGATTCCTTTTTTAAACTTTTACCCAAATTAAATAAATTAATAGTATCAAAAAATTTTTTATCCATAAAAACCTCCATAAAAAAAAAGGGCTTTAAAAGCCCTTTTGATAACCACAAATAAAAGTTAAATAAATATCTGTCCTGTTAATTTAACACTTTTAGGAAAAGCCCTAACACTGCTTTTACCACTTAAATAGATATGACCATCAACAAGGTTGTCCCCCATAAATGTCACACCATCAGCATTCACAAGATAAATATTACCAAGAACCTTAAAATTCTTAGGTATTTTTAAAAAATCTATATCTTTAATATAAACATCGCCCAGGATACAAGTATTAGATTTAAGATAATCCAAATGCCCCTTTGAAAAAACAATATCACCTTTAACTAACAAAGTCTTAGGAGAGATATTTTTATTTTTCAAAACAAAAGATTCTTGTGAAGTTAAAACCTGTCTTGAACAATTCTTGCCGGCACAAACTATACGATAATCATCTAAATATTTATCCCCTACATACTTTTTTAATCCCATAGTCATAGGAATATCTCTTTTAAACTCCTTACCTTCGTCATAAATATAATTCAATTTAGTAGGACGATTAAAAGGCACAAAAATATTTTCAGGTTTTTCCACCTTATTTGCAACAATATAGGCCTTTACCTTAAATTTTTCAGAATCAATAGCCGACCTGTTCAATGATTTAAGGAACAAAATACCCCCCACAATCATTAAAAACAATCCAGTAAAAACAAGCACATATCTTTTTTGTTCTGTATTCATAAGAGTCACCTTTTATTCAAACTATACAGATAATATATCCTTATTTTTTTATTTGTCAAGTATTTTGTTTATAATTTTTGTCATATTTTAAAATCAGTCTTAACACGAAAACTTCCCAATGGGTAATTCCTGATTGGAAATATATTTTTCTTAGACGTCAATGGCATTTTTATATGCTCGCTTAGTATGGCACCCGCCACACTATCCAAACCATCATCATAACCGTTCACATTATCAAAATTCCATTCCGAAAACTCAGAAATAAACGGAGTTTGCCTTACCTTTTCATTAACAAATAAATATCCTGCCGAGGTAATAACATCAAAAGCATCTAAAATCCTTAGATTTTTTGAAACTTTTGAATGTTTAGGAATAATTGTTGTAAAAATATTCATCTTTAATAATTCAGACTTCAAAAATTCTGGTAAAAATTTACCAATTCCATTACTTTCCACATAAACAACAGGAATATGATTCCTTTGTAAAAAAGCCCCAACCTTACAACATTGTTCATGAGCAGATTGAACCTCTTGCCCATCAGAATGATAAAGGTATTCTATATCATGCAGGTAAAATTTCCCTTCTGTATCAATAAAGACGACAGAAATTACACTTCTATCACCATCTTTTGAACCATACGCAGGATCCCACCAGCAAGATACTTTTTCTATTTTTTTGCCTGCTATTGAAAAATTCAACAAATGATTCCTTTCTTCCATTAACAAATCATCTGAATAAAAGGAAAGTTTTGACACATCAAACCTTCCCTCTTTCATATCAACAGGAATAAGCATCATTTGCGAAGAAAACTTTTTCAACCCAACCGTTTTTTTTAATTTTTCTATTTTTTCAATAGGAAATTTTTCATTCCAAACTGGTTTTCCATTTTCCATAACAGGAATTTTCAAAACATCATATCCAAAAAGAAATGCTTCCTGATTTTCATCATCATTCATCTGCATTTACAATCAACCTTTCTGGAACAGCAAATGTTTTAGCCAACCACAAGGCAACTGCCTTTTTATCAACTATTGCCAATGCTTCTTCTCCCAACTCTGATAAAGATTTTATCCAACCTAAAATATTTTCAGCATCTCTAACCGCCTGATTTCTAGCAAGAGGTGATTGATATTTCAAATCTACTTCATGGCCATTAACCATGATATCGGAAATTTCACCCCTACGTCTTAATATAGAAATTGCTCTTAAAATAACTGGTGTTAAAAATTCGGATTGTAATCTTCCATAGGTTGCTCCTAAAATTCTGCTCATTTGATTTGTTCTTTCTAAAACTTCTGTCGCAGTCATTTTAGTAGTAGAAAACGAAGATAACTGATCTACCAATAAACTATGATTTATTTTTGCCCGTAAATCTGATAAAACTAATTGAGATACATCAAAATCCGCACCAGTCCTAAGTGGTGTAAGTCCACTAGATCCAACTGCCTTTGGAATTATAGTTCCCGGAGCAAGAGTAATATTAGAAATATTTAAAACCCCATCATCATCTGCTTGCCATACACCACTAACTGCAATACTAGCATTTTTTAAAATCAACTCCACAACTTTATTCGCAGTTTTAATATCGGGCAATGCTTTCATCACTGGCGATCTTCCATATACTTCTGATGGAATTTTCAACCACCTGAAACAAATAAACGGAGAATATGCAAAAACACCAGTTTTCAAAACAAACATTTCATTATTTGTTAAAAGTTTATCTGCATCATTAACAAAAGCGACATAATTATAACCTTGTTGACCACTAGGTGTAATTCTTGGCAATACTGCTTCTATAACACAAATTTTTTCATCAGGTTTTTTAGAAATAATATTCAGCTGTTTATCATCAAATTTAAAATTAGGAAATCTAAGTTTTAAATTTTCCAAAGTCAAAATTGATTTTCTAAAAACAGTATCTAATTTACCATTAACATTTTCTTCTAATGCAATTTCATTCATAGGAATTGCTGTAAAATTAAATGCGGTTGTTTCACCAACGCTATTTTCCTCAAATAACATTACCGCTGTTCCAACAGTAATTAAATCTAAATAACATTGATGAGCCTCAACATAAAAATTAGACCTATCAAAATGAGATTGCAAAACTTTTTGAATATCATCTAATGCCTTAAATTTTTCTTGTTTATCCCCATTATCTTTATCACAAGCATCAACACCGAAACCCAAACCAAACCATTTTGACCAAGGCGGAGTAAGTTGAGCCAATAAACTACCTGCTAATTGTTCCACACCAGATTCAGCAGTAGAATCAAAAATATCAACATTTTTCTTTTTACCATTGGAAATAGAAGTAAATAAACCACTTTTTTGAGGCAGTGCATAATCATAACATTCACTCCAATGATTTTCCCATTCGGCCCTTTTTTCCATGGCTTTCTGATATCTAGCATAGATTTTAAAAAGTTCTGTTTCATCAACAATATATTTATTATTTTCAATCATATTAAACCTCTTTTTTTATTGATTAAAAAAACTCCTAAGATTAACTTAGGAGTCATTTGAAAATATTTATTATTTATTAGTTATTATTCTTTTTAAATATTGCTGGAATTTCCAAAGTTTCTTCCATTTTTTTTATCATTTCCATCAAATCAGTCTGTTGACTTTCTCTTTTCTGTTCATCCAAACTTCCAGCCAAAAATACCACATTATCATCTTCTTTTTTTTCTTCTTTCTTAGAAATTGTGAAATCCAATTCTTTATCCAAAGATAACTTTACATCTTTATCACTACCAAAATTTTCTACATCATCAAAGAAATTATCTTCCTTTGATTCACCTAATAAATCAAAGAATGATGACAAAGAACTTTTCTTTTTACCATTTCCACCACCATTGTCCGGAGGAGTTGGTTCATCATCATCATTATCTTCTTTTTTTGCAACCAAATCCATAGGTTCAGATTCGGAAATTTTTTGTGCTTCTCTATTTATAAAATCATCAATACTAGAAGGTGTATTTTGTTTTATAAAACTATCAAAGGAGTTTTCCTTTTCAAAATTTTCCACTTCCTCCGTATTTTCAGAAAACAAAGCATCTGCTCCAAAATCACCTAAAACATTTTTTACATCTTTATCAAAAGTATCATCTTTAATAGGTAATGGTTTTTCCTCATCTTGACTATTTATATCATTATCAAACGAAGAAAAAGATGAGGTTGTTTTTTCAATACTATTATATGTATTAACATTTTCCTTCATACTGGGAAAAGTATTTAACTCATCTCTATGAATATTTTTTATTCCTACATTTTCAGATAATCCAGTTGCAATTATCGCGACCTTTAATGAATCGTCCATAGATACATCAAAACAAGTTCCAAGATAGAAATTTGTATCATCACTATCAATAGAAGCCCTAATAGTATTCATAACTTCGGCAGGTTCGTCCAAGGATAAATTTTCAGGATTAGCCGTTATGTTCACAAGGACTGATTTTGCCCCCCTTATATCATTTCCTTGAAGCAAAGGATTTAACAAAACACCTTCTACTGCCTTTAATGCCCTATTTTCGCCACGTTGAACCGAAGTTCCTATTAAAGTTCTACCACTTTTTTCCATTACCGCACGAATATCAGCAAAATCCAAATTTATTGTTCCAGGAATTCTTATCAAATCGGTAATATTTCTAACTCCGTCATAAAGGACATTATCAGAAATTTTAAACGCATTCAAAAAAGTCATCTGTTTATCAACAACATTATAAAGATTCTGATTAGGCAAAACTATATAAGAGTCGACATTAGGAATTAAATTATCAATCGCATCTTTTGCAATTTTTTCCTTCTTTTTCCCCTCAAAATCAAACGGCGTTGTTACAATAGCAACGGTTAAAATACCCTTTTCCTTTGCAATAGAGGCAATCACAGGCAATGCACCACTTCCTGTTCCCCCACCCATACCAGCAGTTAAAAATAAAATATTTGAATTTTTGATTAAATCAGCAATTTCACCACTTGATTCTTCTGCTGCCTTTTGACCTATTTCAGGTCTAGAACCGGCACCAAAACCTTTCGTAGTTTGCTTTCCCAGTTGGATTTTTTTCGGCGACTTTGATTGTAATAATGATTGAGCATCAGTATTGGCAACAACAAACTCTACACCATCAATTCCCTGCTCTATCATATTATTAACAGCATTACAACCAGCACCACCAACCCCCATTACCATAATTTTTGGAATAAAATTTTGAATCTCATCATCAAGAGATTTATAACCAAAATTTCCATCAAGCATTTTTTCCCCCTTTTGACTTCTTTCCTTAATTATATCATAAAAAAAGGTAAAAGTTAAGAGATAAAAACATAAAAACAAATAATTTTATTTTTTTAAGCAAAAAAACTAAGAACCAACAAAATTGTCCAATGCCTTTTTGCATGCCTCCGAAGCATCTATCAACTTATTTATATTAGAAAGAGCACCAGCAGACACACCAAGAGACAATACATTCGCACCTGTTGCAATACCAGAAGAAACCAAAGAAATAGTTCTATTTTTTTCTAGATTTTTCATATCATCAATGTCTATTTCTCCAGAACTTTTTGCTACATTATTAGCAGATAATGCAGTTGAAGTAGCAGATCCAGCCGTCGCAACAGCCGAAGTAACACCAGTTGTAATAGATTGAGCCTTCAAACTATTCAAAACAGATCCATCAAATTTACATGCAGAAATCACATCTGAAATATATGGTTCTTTCTTTCTTACACTATCCGAAGATAATTTTGCCTCTGCACCAAAGGATAAAAAAGAAGCCGACACAACAAAAACTAAACTATAAGATAAAAACTTCATTTTAATCCTCCATTCCACTAACTTCTGCATTATATGATGAATAAGCATTATTTAAGGTTCTAATACTATCTTCACATTGTTTTAAATTTGTTATTGCATCTTCTATCGTAGCAAGGGATACAAAACTTACAACAGATGCAGTTCCACTAGCAAGAGACGAAGCCGCACTTAACCCAACCTGCCATTTATCAAAATCTTTTGCTGAAGCCAAAGCTTTACCACTAGCATCTCTTAACTCATGTATTTTTGTTTTATTACTCTCTACTATTGCTTGTTTACTTGAGATAGATTCTAATTCTGCATTTTTTTGAGCTAAAAGTTCATTTTTATTTATTTTTTCGCTCTCTTTTTCTTGTTTAACCTCATTTTCAATTTGTCCTGGTTCAGATTTTTCAAGTTGGTCATTAACATCTTTTAATTTAATATTTAAATCCTCAATAACCTTGTCTATATTATCCATTTGGGACTTATAGTCATTACATTTATCAACATTTTCCTTTGCATCGTTTATTTTATTATTTAACTCTTTTATTGTTTTTTCCTTCTCTTCCTTCTGGGATTTTAATTTGGAAATGGCACTCATTTTAGCTTCCTCTAATGCAGAATCTGTTTCATTATTATCAGCATCCAATTCTCCCAAATCTTTCATAAGGACATCTATTGAATCATTAAGCCCCAATACCGCCTTTTTTGCATTTGCCAAACTTTCTTCATTTGTTTTGTTGTCTGAAAGTTTATTTTCACAGGCTAAATTATTATAACTATTCTTAATAGTCGTTTGTTCTTTTTTTTGTTTTGCAATAACTTGCTCTAAAGCATCTTTTTCTGCTGTTAATTTAGTTTTTCTATCTTCTATTGTTCCATATTTAATAGTAGAAACTCCATTCAAATCTGTATTTTTTGATAAAATAATTTGTCCCTCTTCCAAATTTGATATATCACTATCAATAGACTCTATTTCTGTATTTAACTTAGCTACTTCTCTTTCTAACTTTTCTTTCTCCCCATCCAAACCTTGACCTATACTTGTATTTTTAGTTCCAAGGCTCTTCTCTGCATCGTGATAATAAATTGCATCTTTTGTATTTTTAAGTGATAATGCACCAACAACTGTGCTACCTGTACTTAACACACTACCAACACCAGATGTCAAGGAAACCCCATAAGTTATTTGGGATTTAAGTTTTTCCATATCATTCACAAATGCACCACATTTTTCTCGTGCAGTTTGAACTGCTGAATTTATTTTTTTCTCATATTCTGAAACATCAACAAAAATCTCGCTTTCCAAATACATAGAGGCGATTAAATTTCCCGCCCTTGTTACATAAAGTTTTCTTCTATCCGAAGATAATCCAGAGTTATCAACAACCGAACTAATCTGTGAATTTGTTCCATTTAACAAAGAAACCGAATAACTATATTTAGGAAGCAAATCTACACATTTTATCTCCCCTTCCGCAGATACAACATCCATCGCCCCCGAAGAATCCATTCCAACCAATTTCATATAAGGACCGAAACAAAACTTTTCATCCAATTTAGCCGTTCCATTAGTATAATAATAATTATATACTGATGGTAATAACATAGTACTTAAACTATACGATTCATCATAATATAATTTATCCAAATGCACCGAGTTTAAAAACCTTAACACAGATCCAGAAATATCCGAAGAATTAGAAGAGGAACTTGACGAAGTCGTACGTCCCGAAGATCTGCTATTTGGACTTCTACTGCCACCTGAATTAACTACACGAGCAGCGAACAATCCTCCATCTGAAAACAAATAAGATAAAAAGACCAATCCACAAAGTAAATTAAACTTCTTTTTCATAACTAATTCTCCTACCTCTATGCTCTGTATGATAGCATATTTTTAGGCTTATATCAACAGATTATTACAATTATTTACTTTTTTTGTTGCGTTTTGCTAAAATATCAGTTATAAATTACCTGTCCTTGTGGCAAGGTAGCTCAGTCGGTAGAGCAAAGGACTGAAAATCCTTGTGTCGGCGGTTCGATTCCGCCCCTCGCCACCAAAAAATCAACTCCTTACTTCAAATGTAAGGAGTTTTTTCATAAATACATTTTAAACATCTGGTTCGTATACTCGTATAACACGCTAAGCCAAAAAAAATCCCCTGTTGCGAGGAGAGAACACGAACGAAGTTGTTCTTAATGACGAGCGGTGTTAGCGAGGAATTTTAGAACATCTGGTTCGTATACTCGTATCACCCGCTAAGCCAAAAAAATCCCCTGTTGCGAGGAGAGAAGGAGGAAAGGAGAGAAAAGGAACGCAACAGGGAATAACTTTGAAAATAAATTTAAAAATATACTTAAATTCACTTCACATTCTCGATTCTTAATATACTCGACAAAAAAAGTCAAGCGATTCTTTTTTTGGCTATTTTTTAAAGTGATTTAAAAAGCAAAAAAAACACTAAAATCAAATAGTTAAAAAAATGATTTTTTTTAATAAGAATCAATATTGTCTATAAAAATCTACTATCTAAAAGAAGCAAAAACACGATTCTTTTAACACAAAAAAAGAATCGACTCCGAATCTTTTAAAACACAGTAAAGTTTTAGCAATTTAATTACCAAATAGCAAATAAAAAAACACATTTTTACAAAAAAAATATCCCTTAAGTCGAGGAGAGAGAGAAAATAAGGAGGGAATGACTTAAGGGATCTTCGGTTTTCACCGAATTTGCCGAAATGAGGGGTCGTCTCGGCAAACTTTATATTCGTATTAACGAATTGCCTTCATTATACAAATCATTTATACTTTGTCAAGATATTTTTGCAAAAATATTTTTTCTGTATAAAACAATATAAAAATTCCCATAAAAACAACAACTAAACTTTATATATTGTATCAATAGTATGTGGCGTCCCTATAAAAATTTGCATACCATCTGGAACTAAAATAAAATTGTATTCCAGTAATCTCTCCCTTAAATCAAGCCTTTTTTGATATGTATCACAATTTTTGGGAACCTCTACATCATCAAAAATTATAACATCCGCCCTACTTCCCGTCGCATTAGACAATAAGCCAACTGCTAACATAGAGGGATCCCTTAACTCCTTACTTCTCACAACGGTAAAACTACCAGACGCCCAATCTGATTTTTTCTTTGGCCTAATATCTTCCATTAAAGGATTAACCTCTATAATACGTTTTACATTTTTAACCATTTTTCTCGCTAACATAGTATCAGCAGCCACCACCAAAATTCTTGTATTAGGATTTTTATACAAAAGCCAAGCACAAAATATTCCAACAATAGTTGACTTCCCACTACTTCGAAAAGCCATCAACAAGCCCCTTTTTTTATCTGATAAATAGATACTTTCAAGCCATTTTGCAATTTTAATATGATGTTCTGGCGTATCTATTTCTTGTAATTTATTCCAAGCCAACAAAAACTTTTCAAAATTTAACTTTCTTTTCATTTTATAAAATATTCAAACTATAAAAAGCAGAATCCAACAATTTCAAAGCATCTTTGTCTTTTGAAAGTAAATTTTTGTTTTTTTTGTAATTATAATTCAATTCATTTGTTTTTAAATCTAAATCTGAAAAATAATCATTATTTTTAATATCTTCATCTACTTCTTTTTCTATATTACCAAGCAAAACAGCCGAAGAACCATCTGTAAAATCTAAACCATTTGCAGCCATAGTAGCCTTTTTCGTAGCAAGTTTAGATTTTAATAAATCTGTTTTTTCCTGCTCATATACTTGTTGTTTCTTTTTAATTTCAGCATCTGCTAATGCTTTCTCCTGTTTGGCCATTTCTGTCGCTGCCTTTTTAGCATCATTAGATTCTTTTATATCCATAACAGTTTTTGCAACATTTGCAACACCAGCGACAACACCTGTACTTACACCCATAATTAACCTCCTACTTTATTATATCTATTAACATTGAAAAACTTAGAATTTTTAATTTATAAGGTTTTGAACTTTGTATTTTAAACAAAGGAATTTCATAATTTTTTACAAATCCTTTACCTCGTATTCTTAAATCCCCCGTATAATAAGGCAAACTTTCATCAAAACAATTTCCACTATCAAAATTCAAAAAGACAATAGTCCTAAGCCCAGAACCTGTATCAATTTGAACTAATGGAGTATCCATAACCCTTAATGTCAATTCCAACAATCTAACAGACTTTGGAATATAACTCCAACTTATAAATGTAGGTAATGGACAATATATATGAGTAAAAGGCAAACCAATTATAATATTTTTAGAAGTCTTAGGTAATATTATTTTATTATCTACCACTTCTAAATCATATATATAATCATCTGCATTAACTACAACCTTTTTACCATTTAAAAATGAAAGATTTTCTACCATATCAATACCTGTTTCTGATGTAATTTTTTTAGAACAATCACAAGAAACATCTTCATCAAAAACTTCTAAGAAATAATTACTTCCTCGTTGAACTACAACATAAACTTTATCAACCAAAACAGACAAGGAAAGTATTTTACCATCTGTTTCATATCTTACCCAAGCATTTATATTATATGTTTTATTTGTTAACAATACAGCCAAAGTTCCATCTTCTTGAACAACATATAACATTCTTTTTTTGACATTATAATCCTGCTCAATCGGACTATTTAATAAGTGATTAGATAACAAAATTAAATCTTGCGAAGAATAATTTTCACTTAAATCACCATAAAAAAACTCTCTTATCTCTTTTTTGTTTCTAGCCACAAAAATAGTAGAACCTTCTACTAATTTAGGGGCTATATATCTATCAGAAATAGACCCTATCTTAGTTTGTTGAGAAACTATTATATTAGACGGAGTAAGAGGACTTCCCGTAATCATCCATTCAGAGTCCGAAGTAAACACCTGTAAATGCCTACCTGAAAATACTGATAATATTTCATTAACCTTATCAGAAAATATATCAAACTCTATTGATTCATCATCAAGTCCGGTTCCCAAATCAAAATTCATAAAATCACCAGTCTTAGAAAACCACAACCTATTGCTTAAACTTTTTGAACCACCAATTACCAATCTATTTTGGTGAAACGCAATACTTTTAGGATAACCACGGCGTTGTGAAAAACTCTGTTCTTGCCAATTTGCATCAGCATTAACATCGGATAAATTTGATTTTACCTCTGCATTTGCAATAGTTTCAGATTCAATAGAAGTAATAAGAACTTCTCCACCATCTAATGTAATCCTAATATTAACCCAATTATCAGAGAACAAATTTTTACTTGCTGTAATTTGAATATTACCTGTTTTTGCAGACGGAGTAAGAGTTATACCTTCTGTATCATCAAATCTATTAAATGGTTGACAAGAATAACCATAAGTTGCATTTGTAGCATATATCCAAGACGAAATTGACCAAGTTTCATTTAACAAATCGTATTTTAATATTTGAGGTTCAATATCTGGATGAGCCAGATATAACTCACTACCTTTCTGCGACCATCTTAAATTTTTTAAATCAGCAATCGCATACGGCGAAGTCAAAGAAGACACTTTTTCTTCATTTTCATCATAAATATCAATCGTATTATTTCCAAAAAACAAAATAAAAAGTTTTTCACTGGAATATTCAAAAGAAATTATTTTACCTTCTGTTGACAAAGTATCAACATATCTCAGACCTTCCCTTCTTTCTATTCCACCCGTAGCAATCACATTCATATTTGTAATTGTCATAGCCCCACTTTTGTAAGCGGTTGAATTTCCCCTACCAAATAAATTTCTTGATAATTCTCCAAACGAAAAGTTAGACATAGTAATAGTTTGCTTTACCATATTTCACCTACTTTCTTATATCCACAAGTGGGAAATTTACAAAAGATTTATTAGTTTCTTGCATACTATCAATAGATTTTGCCTCTCTTATTTCCGAATTAAATAATTTATAAAATAAAGAATATTTACTAGTATCATTTAACAAAGAAATAGAAAGTTCAGCCGCCATCAGATAAACAAATGCAGAAATAAACACAGGTGTAAAATATTCTTCGTTCACATTTGCAATATAATCCAAATACACCTCTTCATCATTACAATAAAGATAATTTCCTAAAATTTTATAAGGCGAATTAGAAGAAATTTTTAATGCTCGCAAAAAATCACCTGGCAAAGCATAAGAATAGCCATACTCACTTTTACTATCTTCAACAACTCTATTTAATTTCTGAGAAGCAGTCGCAAAACTCCACGAAAATATAGAAAGCAATTTATATTTTAGCGTAGAATATAAACTTCCACATATTTCAGCTTCCGGAGTTCCCTCATCAAAAGACACAATTGCATTAGCCCCAATTTTGTTAAGGGCTTTGGAACATAAATCAATACTTGAAAAACTCATATTATCACCTTTTTATTCAAAAGCCCCTTTATACAAAGGGGCTACAATTAACTTAAAATTAAGATGCTGGTGAAATAATATCAGAAACCACTACTACACCAGAAGTAATAGAACTTACAACAAATATACTTGTTGTCAAAGTTCCATCTATATCCATAGAACTAACAATCAAATCGCCAACATTAAAAATATTAGCAACAGAATTAAAATAATTTTGACCAGTAACAACAGTTTTCTCATCATCTGTTTTATAATGCCACAAAGTAAAACCATTTGAATAAGCTAACACAGATAAATTTTTAGAATTCATACTCATTTTTATATTTCCTCCTATTTAGTTTTAATTAAGCAATAGTTGCATCATCATCACAAAGTATTTTAACAATACCAGTATCGTCTATAAGTTTCGCTCCTTGGCTCATACAATTAGAAATAAAATGAGCTGCCCTTTCACCATGCCAGGTAATATCAGTTTTCACATCACAACCAGACGCATGTCCAACAGCATTTTTATGATAAATAAAACAACTTCTTACACCTTCATTGCAAGGAAGAGCATTATGCAAAATCCAATTTATACCCATCCATTTTCTAGATTCTGTTCCTTTAAGTAATGGATAATTATCACCAACATAATCGGCATTTGAAAATTCCTCTAAACTTAAAAGTTCATTCCATTGATGAACACCAACAACACCAAATCTTTGACCATCATCAGGCACATCATTATTGTTAAGTATTTCCAAAGCTTGAAATATCTTTGATTTAGTAAAACCTACACCAGAAGTATCAACAGAATTAGTTGCATTGTTAAGTTCATTAATAATAAGTTCATCACTCTTTCTACCTAAGGCATAAGCGCCAGCAGAAGCAACAACTCTTCTTTCATCTACATTTGTTTTTAATTCA
Source organism: uncultured Alphaproteobacteria bacterium (assembly GCA_944392955.1). GTDB lineage: Bacteria > Pseudomonadota > Alphaproteobacteria > Rs-D84 > CACZYB01 > CACZYB01. The sequence goes on from CALXYK010000004.1 coordinate 38,201, forward strand.
TCAAGTTCATCAACCCAATCTCCTGCATAGAAATCAGACAACACACATTCAACAGGAGTATGATCTAAATTCATAACAGGAACAAGTCCGTGTCTAGCTTTTGTACTTGCAAGACCTTTACCTATTTTTTGAAAGGTAGTTGAGGTTCCTCTTACATCACTTTTTGTTCTAACAGTAGAACGTAATTTTGTTCCCATCTGTTGAAATGCAAGATGAACTTCTGCCTCAAATTGTTTTATAAATACTTTATCAATAGAAACTGACATAATTTATATCTCCTTATTTTTTATTAAACTAACGATAGGTTAAAACCTACCAATTAAAAAAATCCGCCATATAAATGACGGATTAAAAGTATAATTAAACCCAAATTTTATTTATTATCTTTCTTCACAAGAACCGGTTCTATACTACTTAATAAGCCATGCATAGAAGTCAATGTAAATAATACAGACACAAAAGATAATATAAATATCTCAATAGAAGATCTTATCAATTGCGGTGAATATCTAGTCAACAATAAAACATCGACATAAAATATAACCGAAAAGATAAACGATAATAAAAAAGCAATTAAAGATTGCACCTTAAAAGTGTTCTTAAATATATATTCCACTTTTAATTTTCTAGATTTAATCATAATAAATTTTAAAATCAAACACACAAATACGAACGGAACATAAAATTTTATAATAGAGAAAATAGCATCAACAACAGCAATAAAGAAAATCTCTATTGGATTCATTGAAAATCTCAATGTTTCATAAACATCCAATTCTTTCATAAAAGAAAAGGCAAAAAACACAATAACAGAAAAAACTAATGTAAATTTTAATATTCCTTTTGTATGATTATAAAAAAATCCCAACAAAGAACCTAAAAAAGAAGATTTTTTACTTTCAACTTTCTTAGTCTTATCGTTGGGATTTGATACCAACAAAGAAACTTCTATTTCTTCGCTACTTTTTTTTTTGCTACTGGTTTAACTGGCTTTTTAACAGAAGCAACTTTAACAGCAGCTTTTTTTACAACAATTTTTTTCTTAGGAGCTGCTTTAACAACTACTTTTTTTGCAGGTGCTTTTTTAGCAACTACTTTTTTTGCAGGAGCCTTTGTAGCAACTACTTTTTTAGCTGGAGTTTTTTTTGCAACTGGTTTAGAAGCTACTTTTTTAGCAGCAGGTTTTGCAGTTTTTTTAATTATACTTTTAAACATATTCCTCTCCTTATTAAACAAAAGACAACTACAATATACCATATAAAAAAAAAGACTGCAACATCAAAAATAAAAAAAAGTAAAAAAAATTTAAAAATTTTTATTCATCACCATATAAAAATTTAAATCCATCATCAACTTTTTTAATGAAATCTTTATCTCCATCTCTCCAATACTTTGGATCCTTCATCATTTCTTTTAATTTTTTCTCTGTAATACCACATTGAGATTCACCAGATTTTGCCATAACTTTCGGCTCATTGGATGTCATCATATTATACAAAGCAAGCACACCATAAAACGAAGAATTCAAAGAATTATAAATTTCCTGAGGAACATTTTTTTCTGCCCACAAAGAAATTTGACGAGAAATTTCATCAAATCTTTCTTCTCCACCAAAATAATTTTCAAGTTTTGAAAGTTCTCTGTAAGCACGAAATTCCTCTATTACTTCTTGAATCTTTGGAATCATAATTTCAGCAGCAAGGTCATAAACCAATTGGACCTGAGCATTTGTGAAACCTGCTTCTTTTAAACGTTTATTGACATTTTGATCAACTTGTAAAAATTTATTATGAAGCACTATTTGATAGTCTTTATCAGCACCATCAGTTTTCAAAGCCAAATCTAAAACATCTGTGTTTTCACGATCAGTATTTTTATTTTGATCAACTTTTTGATTATACATTTCATACTCCTTTATTTTAAAAATTTATTTTTCAAATATTTTAAAAGGTCAAAAATAATAAAATATTTCATAGGAACCTTTTTAAATATTATTTTCATAAAACTAAAACTTTTAAACATTTTTACTTTTTTTTAGAATTTAAACTATCAATTTTCTCTGTTAAAGTTGTAGAAAGTTCTTGTCCCAAAAATATTACACCAAACAAAGGAATAACAACTTGTAGCAAATCTACCAACCCTACATCGCCAACTAAATAAGCGGCAACACAAGAAATCACACTAACAATCGCAGTAATCAAAGTTTTTTTAGTTTGTAAAAAACCACCTGTAATTATACTCAATTTAATCTCCTTATTTTATTTAAGTTACATACAAATATCATAGAAATAAAAATCATCTATAATATATTTCGGAGAAACATTTTTAGCCCAAAAAGGACATTTCTCCTTTTTATGAAACTCAATTGCATCAAATTTTTTACTTTCTACATTATTTAAAGACAAAACATCTCCTGCAACCTTTAAACAAGTTTTAAAGTAATCAGAATTTGTATCAATTGAATCCATATTTTTTAAATTCTTCCATGCAGGGAAAATATTAACAGATGTCAAAAGTTTTACTATATCAGGAAATGTTTCTGATATTTCCACTTCATAAAAAAATCTATTAACAATAGTCATCGCAACAGATTTTAACAAAAGATTCGAAGCATCTTTTTCCAGAGAATATAAACTTTTTGCTAAAATAAATTTGTTAATATTGGAATTTATTTTCAATTTTTTCAAAAGCTTTTCTCTATTTTCAATAAACATTATGATTTTCCCCCTGAAATTTTTTCTTCAATCCTAAGCAAATGAGCAGTCAAACGATTTTCCACATCTTTCAAACATGAAATAGATGCATAATTCATAGCCACATCAACACGAAACGATGCAATATTTTCAATTAAATTAATTACATCTTTTTTAGATTTGGCCTCTACATCTTTTAAATTATTTTCCAAAGTGGAAATATTATTTTTCAAAAGCCAAAATGCGCCTATAAACAATGGAAGTTCAACCACACTTATCCACCAGGATAAATTGATATTTTCCATTTTTTTCTCCATAACTATTTAAAAATGAAAAAACCCTCTCTGAATAAAAAGGGCATAAAAAAACTAATGCAGATACAATTATCCCATTAGTTGAAAAACACTATACCACATTTTTACAAAAATGTCAAGAACATTTTAAGAACAAAATTAACTTTTATTTAGAAATCAGCTAGAAATCCAGTTTATACATAGAGTTCACAGATACAATATTTTTATTTTTTCCCACAACAACTTCTAATTTTTTTTTCAAATTATATATATGCGTTGATAAACTTTTCAGATTCGATTCTGTATTTTTTTTAAAAATAACTTCAACAAGAGAAAGCGCCGAAACTCCTTTATCCTTTGCTTTTAGCAATTGAAGTAAAATCGCATTTTCAATATTAGTCAAAGTTATTTTATCATCTCCATTTATAATACATTTTCTGTTTGAGAAAAATTTAGCATTACCAATATAATAAAATGAAGAAGACTTAATCACATCAATCAAAGAAAAGAAATTTAAAGGCTTATAAAAATAATGAATATTATTCAAAACAAACTTATCACTATCATCACTTAAAATAAAATCCGCAACGGATGCATCATTAACAACAGACACAGAAAAATCCCTAAATAACTTTTTTAAGGTATCTTTCACACAATCATCCGACAATTTCAAAAAAATCGTAATCATATATCAATTATAAAATATAATATTGAAATTACAAACATAAAAATATATTATAAAAATATATAAAAACAACAGGAGATAAAAATGAATAAATTCATAAAAATATTATCCATTACAGCCATACTTTGTTCATGCAGTGGAATTTATACACGTATGGCAAATAGTGATTTGGAAATCAAAACTAATATGACTAAAACAATATGGTTAACTCCAACAGATCCTGCTCAAACAAAAATATATGTTCAAGCAAGAAATACATCTGATAACAAAGAATTCAATGATTTGAGAACATATATAAAATCCTCATTAGAAAGCAAAGGTTATACAATAACAAATAATCCAAACGAAGCAACATTTATACTACAAACTAATGTATTAAAGGCAATTTTGAATAATAATTCAGTAAGCAAATCTAATACCCAAAACGATGCTCTTACAACGGCGGTAGGTGTAGGATATGCAGTAGGAAGTAAAAATGATGACCTAACCGCAGTAGGTGCCGGCCTTGCAGCAGGACTTGCATCTATGTATTTTGATGCAAAAACAAAAGATGCAACATACTATGTTCAAACGGATATAAAAATAACCGAAGGAAATAAATCTTATACAACATCTTTAAATGTAGATGCAAAAAAGGTAAATTTAACAGTAGAAGAAGCATCCATTAAAATGAAGGAAGCAATTGCGAACTCTCTTTCTGGACTATTCTAAAATAAATTAACTTAAAAAAACAAAAGCCTTTTGTTATAAAAGGCTTTTTTTGATTTTGTTCTTATAGTTTAATTCTTGAATTTATGATATACTCCTAATATAAAAAGGAGAGGAAAATGGCAAATATACTACTTATCTACGGACATCCGAAAACACCCAATAGTTTTAATTTTGAATTAAAGGAAAAATTAGTTCAGGTTTTAAAATCAAAAGGACATAATGTTTTAGTAAGAGATTTATATGAAATAAGTTTTAACCCATTATTATCATCAAATGATTTAGAAAAAATTCATAACAAAGAAATCCCAGATGATGTAAAACAGGAACAAGAATTTATAAAACATGCCGATATAATAATATTTATTTATCCAATATGGTGGGCTGGACAACCTGCAATTATAAAAGGATATATAGACCGAGTATTTTCATATGGCTTTGCCTATGTATACAAAGGGAACAAAGTAGTAGGATTACTATCAGATAAACGAGCTATTATTATAAATTCCACCGGCTCTAATTACCAAGATTACGAAAGCCAAGGTTTTTACAATTCTATGAAATTACTTGTAGATAAAGGAATATTTGAATTTTGTGGTTTCAAAAAGATAAAACATCTATTTTATGGTGGAGTTCCCACTGCATCACCAAAAGACCGAGAAATTTTTCAAAATAATGCAATAGAAGAAACAATAATAGAAGTAGAAGCAAAAGATATATAAAAATTATTGATACCTTAATGCTTCAATAGGATCTAACTTTGTTGCCTTAATCGCAGGAAATATTCCAGATGCAATTCCAACAACTATTGCAACTGAAAATGAAATCATAACCGTTAATAACGAAATAGGCACATTCTGCTCAAATAAAACACCTGCAATCTGAGATAATGCAATTCCTAAAATCATACCTATCATACTTCCGATAAACGAAATCAAAATAGCCTCTAATAAAAATTGAGATAATATATAAATGTTTTTAGCCCCTATTGCCTTACGAATACCTATTTCCCTAGTCCTTTCAGTAACAGAAACCAACATCATATTCATAATACCAATACTACCAACTATCAATGAAATAGAAGCAATAGATGCTAATAAAATAGAAAGATAAGTTCCAACAGATCGCATAGTCTCCTGCACCTCTGTCATATCATCAACACGGAAATCATTATCAGCCCCAGGTTTTAGTCGTCTAGATTCACGAAGAGCATTAACAATATAATTTTTAGCTTTTTCTATGTGTTTTTCATCATCTACCTGTGCCATAATATAATTAACACGATTAGGAATATAACTACCCCTTATCCTTCTTCTATAAGTAGTAATAGGCATAATAATAGTTTCATCTCTATCTATTCCGCCCATGCCCTGACCTTTTGCTTTTAAAATTCCCTTTACAACAAATGGAATATTTCTAACACGAATTGTTTTTCCTAATGCTGATTCGCCACTATGGAACAATTCCTGTTCAATAGTTTTACCTATTAATACATAAGAAGTCGCCGCCTTAACATCTCTTTCAGTCAATGGCTCTCCTCTTTCTATTTCCCAATTTCCTGTCTGTAAGTAATCAGGTGTAGAAGCCACTACCGAAGCAGTATAATTTTCATTACCATACACTACCTGATCTGCTCCATTCACCATAGGGGAAACAGCCTTAATATATTTTAATTTTCTAATTACATCAGCATCATCAGTTTTAACAACCGTTTGTCCTCCACTTTTCACACCAGAGGTGGTAACAAACTCAGGTCGTATCATCAACAAATTACTACCCATTCCAGCTAAACTATCGTTAATCATATTCTGAACTGTTTGTCCTGCTGCAACCATAATAACAACAGCACAAACTCCAATTATTATACCCAAAGTAGTTAAAAAAGAACGCATCTTATTAGATTTAATGGAAATCCAAGACTCTCTTAAAACAGCCTTTGACATATGGATTTTTTGTTCGTTATCATGATTTTTTATCAACATAATTATTTTTTCCCCTTAAATTCAGAAACAGGTCCATCATAATGCACAACCCCATCAATTATATAAATCAAACGTTTTGCATACTCCGCAATATCAGGTTCATGAGTAACTAATACAATAGTTTTTCCCTCTGCATTTAATTCTTGAAACAATTTCATAATTTCAATAGAAGTCTTCGTATCCAGATTTCCAGTTGGCTCGTCTGCTAAAATAATTTTAGGATGATTAACCAAAGCCCTTGCAATAGCAACTCTTTGTTGCATACCACCTGAAATTTGATTTGGAAAACGTTCAATAAAATTACCTAACCCAACATGTTCCAACATAACTTTCGCTCTTTCATGTTGGGCCTCCAATCCATACCCAGCATAAATCAGTGGTATAGAAACATTATCCAATAATGATCTTTTCATCAAAAGGTTAAAGCCCTGGAAAACGAACCCTATTTTTGAACTTCTTATATTTGCTAACTCATCATCATTCATACCGGAAACAACTTCTCCACCAATTTTATAAACACCCGAAGTTGGAGTATCCAAACAACCCAATGTATTCATTAAGGTAGATTTTCCACTACCACTTGGTCCCATAATCGCAACAAACTCACCTTCGTTAATAGAAAAATTTATATCTTTTAAAACAGAGTATGGCTCCCCTACAACCATAGGATAACTTTTATATAAGTGCTCTACTTCTATTACTTTTGCCATAAGATTACCACCTACATCATAGGTCCCGGACCACGACGGCCACCTCTGTTATTTCCACCCAAAGAAGTATTAGTCTTAGGCTCTACATTTCCCTCATACATAAAATCGGAAATTATAGTATCTCCTTCTTTTAATTCATCCGAGGATATTTCTGTAAACACACCATTAGTTATACCCTTTTTAATTTTAAAAGCCTTTATGGTTTTAGTATCTGGATCAAACACATAAATAAATGTTTCATCAACAGCCAATTTTTTATTTTCAGGATAAATTATATAACTTTGTAATGCACTATCAGGTTTAAATTGTAGGACATAGTTTTCCAAAGACATAACATCATCCTTTTTCAAAGTATCTATTTCAACAAAGGCAGTCATTCCAGGAAGAAGTTTTCCATCTTTGTTATCAATATCAATAATAACATTGTAAATAACAACATTTTGATCAGTAGTAGGATTAAGTCTTACTTGATTAACTTTTCCATGAAATGTTTCCAAAGGGAAAGCATCAACTGTAAAACTTACGTCTTGCCCTTTTCTAATATTACCAATATCTGCTTCGGAAATACTTGCCTCTATCTGCATTTTAGTTAAATCTTCTGCAATAGTAAACAATGTAGGAGCCGAAAACGAAGATGCAATAGTTTGACCTTCTTCAACATCTTTTGAAATAACCACACCTGAAACCGGAGATTTAATTTCCGCATACTCTATATTTCGTTTACTTCTTTCGTTATTTGCCTTCGCAGCAATATAATCTGCCTCAGCCGAAGCCAAATCTGTAACAGCCTGATCTAATTCATATTTAGCAATATATCCGGCATTAAATAATTCTTCTGTTCTATTTTTTTCCAAAGTTGCCAAATCAAACTTTGCCTTTGCCTGCATCATTTTTGCTTCGGTAGAATTTATATCTTCAATAAGTAATGCCTTGTCTATTTCCGCCAACAATTGTCCTACTTTTACATTATCATTATAATCAACATAGATTTTATCAACAATTCCCGACACTTGCGCACCAACAGATACAACATTAACAGGATTCACTGTTCCGGTTGCACTAACCGAAGAACGAATATCTTGTCTAGATATTTTTGAAAATTCAAAGAAATCAGGACGAAGGGAAAGTGAACCATCACCACCAAAAAACAATTTAAAAATTAAATAAACAACCAAAAGTATTATAACAAGTATAAAAAATTTTTTCTTAGTAAATAACTTCCCCATTTATCCCCCTCTGTAAATTTAAACTATTCTAATTCGCCAAGATTTTTTAAACTAAGTTCACCAGCAGCTTTTAACAAAGCAATCTTAGATGTATATAAACCATATTGTGCAGAAATAAGTTCCTTTCTCGCAGAAAGTAATTTAGATTGTGCTTCCATCAAACTAATAATATCACCTTTTCCTGCCTGATAAGAGCCAAGAGCCACTTTCTCATTTTCTACTGCACTTGCGAAAAGTGTTTTTGCAATAGAAAGACTTTTCACACTGGTATTATAATCATTATATGCATTCACAACAGACAATTCTATATCTTGCTCTAATTGTTGCAAAGCCTCTTTATCAGCAGCATACTGATACTTTGCATTTCTAAGAGAATAAGTATTCTCAAAACCTGTAAATATAGGCATACTAATTTTTACACCAATGGAATAATTATCTTTATCCCTTTGTAAACTACTTGCCTCTGGCTCATTATCAATCCATGATTGAGAACCATAAGCGGAAATAGTAGGGAAATAATTTGCACTTGCAGAACGAACCGAAGCATAACTAGCCTTCACATCTGCAATTTTTGATTGTAAATCTGGACGTTTTGCCATAGCAATTTTTACAATATCATCAATACTTTTTCCTATCAATTCATCAGTAGTATTTGCAAACGAAGGAACTAACTTAATTTCAATTGATGGAGGAAGACCAAGCAATTTTGCCAAATTTGCATTAGTTGTTCTTACAACTTGCTCTTGCTTAGTTGTTTCTAATTGCCTTTGGGCATAGGTAGTCTCTGTCTGCAAGGTATCTGCCTTAGATGACATACCAAGTTCAAATTTTTTACGAGCCAATTCAAATGATTTTAAACTAGCCTCTTCATTTGCCTTAACCGCAGCCAATTCCTCAACCGCAGACAATGCATCGTAATATGCCACTATTGCATCATATGCCACCTGTTGCAAAGTAGAATTATATTGAAATTTCAAGGAATTCATAGACTGGAATGTCTGTTCCACACTTGCTTCTCTTTTACCAAAATCATACAATAACCAACTAAGCGATAATCCTGCATCTGCTGTCTTACCATCTGTAACCAGACCTTCTGGATTTACCGTATAATCACTTGATTGTGATTTTTGATAACTAGCACTAGCAGAAATCTGAGGCAAATAAGATCCCAAAGATTTTTTATACGATGTTTCCCCTACCTTAGTATATAACCATGCCTGTCTGGTAGATGGATTATTACACATAGCCAATTCAATAACATCAGCCAAATTTAAAGGTTCTTTTGAAATATCCTTTGTAAAATTACATGAATTACTTAATTCAAAAGGATTTTCCACCAAAATATTATCATCAGCCATAACAACATTCGAAAAGACCAATGATAAAACAACAAACAACGAAATTTTTTTCATAACTATACTCCTTAATATAAGAAAATAGTATAACTTTAAATAAAAATAGTGTCAAATAAATTTGCAAATTAAGAAATCAATAACATTTTTTGTCTTTTATTTATCGTAATAGACAAATAAAAAACCCACCTGACCTTCCAGATGGGTTTTCAAAGAACCAACTTTAACTATTTATTATTTTTAACTTTTTCTTTCATTTCATCAAAGGCATCACTACCTTTTTTGATAACTGAGAAAACCTGACCTACATAAATTTTATTAGGATCTTTAATTTGTGATTTATTAGCTTCAAAAATTATAACATAATCAATACCACGACCATATTCTTTCAAAGCAATATTCCACAAACAATCACCTTTTTTAATAACCATCATCTGATTTTCATTATCAAAAAGCACAGGTGTAAATTTATATTCAACACGTTTTGCAACCTTACCACTATCAGATAACATATCAGCACGAATAACTTGTTCATCATCAGAAAGTTCAAAGGTTGTATCCACAGTCCAAAAACCATTATTATCAGCAACAGTTTTAAGAACAAGTTTATTATTCATATAAAGGTTAACTGTTGAATTTTTCTTTGCCAAACCTTCAACTTTGAAATCACCATCATCATTATAATCTATTTTAGCAATTCTAAGTACACCTATATTTTGTCCTTTCGGAGCCTTTAAAACTTTTGCCTTTTTATTACCACCCATGATAACAGCAACTTCGTCATTTGCTTTTTTAGAAACATGTAAAACAGCAGATTGTTTACTTTTGATTTTGTTTCCGTTTTCATCTACAACAAACAAAGAAAGTTTTCTATTACCAACAGGCAAAGCTTTCTTTGGAATAAAGACCCATTGTCCGTTTTCATCTGCTTTTTCTTTACCAATTTCTTTACCATTATCAAGTATATGAACAACAGCACCTTTTCCAGCCTGTCCTGCAATCACCGCTTCACCTTTTTCCATTCTAACAATATCAAAGGAAGGAGCAATTACTTCTTGTTTTTCATCTTTTTTTGAAAACCACTTTGACCAGAAAGATTCTTTTTCCTCTGTTTTCACAGGAACTTTTTTCTCAACAACTTTTTTAGGTTGTTCTAAGGTTGCAACATTAGATGCATCTTTGTTAAACAAAGAAATTACCCAAACAGTTAACAACACAACGAATAAACAAACAAATCCTGCAATTGTGAATCTTTTTTGTTTTTCAGATAATTCGATAGATTTTATTTTATTTGTTAAATTTTTGATTTTGTCATTAGCCTTTTTCAACTTTAATTTCATTGAACTTTTCTTAGGCTCTTTTTTAACAACTTCTTGTTCATTTGAAACAGTTTTTTTATCATCTACATCAGGAACAGAAGTATTAACAGATGTTAAAATAGGTTCTTTTTTTTCCATTTTACAACTCCTATAAATTATATTAAATTAACACAATCAAAATAGAACTTTTTTCCAAAAATGTCAAGAATATTATCTATTTTGTCAAAACCATAATATTTAATAGAAAAAACAAGTATTTATGTCATATATTTTTGATACATTTCAAATAAAATATTAGCAAGACACCCTTAAACCAAACCACTTATTAAGAAAATGAATAAAAAACAAAAAACATATAAATATAACAATATATAAAATGACTTATTAAATTTAACTTGAAAAAAACTAATATTCTAATTATACTTTAAAAACTTTAATAAAAATTTTACAGGAGAATTTATTATGAAACAACAAGCAAATCAAATAAGACCAGGTTGGGTTATTCTTGATAACGGCAAACAATATACTGTTATCGGAATACAAATCCTTCAACCAGGAAAAGGTGGTGCATTTATTCAAGTAGAAATGCGTGATGTTGAAACAGGTCTTAAAACTCAACAAAGATGGAGAACCGTTGACACTGTTGAAAAATTAACAGCCGAAGACAAGGACTATCAATACCTTTATGCCGAAGGTAATGATTTCGTTTTCATGGATCAGGAAACCTATGAACAAATAAACATTTCAAAGGATATCCTTGGCGAAAGAGCTCCTCTTCTTCAAGATGGTATGAAAGTTATTATAAGTTTTATAGAAGGAAAGGCTATCTCCGTTCAACTTCCAAAAAATGCTATCTGTAAGATAGAAGAAACCGAACCTGTTGTAAAGGGACAAACCGCAACTGGTTCTTTCAAACCAGCTATTTTGGATAATGGTATCAGAGTTATGGTCCCACAATTCATAGATGCAGGTGATGAAATTGTTATTTCAACAGATGATTTAACTTATATTGAACGTGCAAAAAAATAAACAATATTATATTGCAAATTATATTAAAAAAACTCCTTAGCAAAAGGAGTTTTTTATTTTTTATTCCGGAATACTAAAAGAAAGTTTTTTATCAGGATCAAGTGCATTTGCACCGAAACTTCCTATTATTTTATCATAACTATTTTCTTGTTGATTCAACTTAAAATCATAGATACCAACAACCTTGTCATACTCACTAAACACTTCATCTACACCTGAAACATTTCCGGTATGTTCTCCTGTCTTTACTCGATATAAATCCACTTTACCACTACTTCCTGTATAATTACCATCTACCTTTACTTGCCAAGTTTTTCCAAAAATATAGCCTGGCATTTCTATTTCTATATCTTCCAAATCATCAAACAATAACTTCAAATTCCCATCTAAACTATAATCATTAACACCTTTACCTCCATTCACTGACAAGCTCAAGGAAACATCTCCTACCAAATCCTTTGACACCTTTGCGCTTCCATTTTCATAAGAGGTTTTAACGGCCAAAGTCTTTCCTTTAAATTCAAAATTTTTGCCCATATTAGTATCAATATCATAATTTGTATTTAAAATTCCTTCATTTTTATCTGCCGAAGAATATATCATAGCATTTGCAGAACCAGGTTCTATTTGAAGTTTTCCATCCACTGATACTAACTTTGTCATCATTCCAAAATCAGCATAATCAAAATCCAAATTATCTTTAAAATCCATATTTTCTACACCCAAAGTCAACTGATACAAATCTTCATTATCGGGAGAAGTGAACAACATTTTTATCATATCATTTGAATCTTTCTTAAACTCCGAAGAAGAAAATTTTATCACACTATCATTTGCTTCCTTAAAAAAAGTCACAACATTTTTGTTGTTATCAAACATAAAATCTGGAATTTCAAAATTACCATCAACTTTATGACGTTTAGAAGTAGAAGAATAAACTTTTGTGTTAAGAAGTGATGATAAATCGGTAACAACATCCACATTATCAGAAGGCTTATCAGCACCATCATCATCAGTAGTATTATTACCTGTATTATTTTTATCATTAGATTCAACTCTGAAATTCAAAGAATCCCCTGCACCCAAACTGACACAAGCATTTAACAAAGGCATAAAAGCAATTAGAAAACAATTAAATATATTACGCATACGCATTATGACCCCACCCCTCTCTTTCTATTATTTTATACTAAATATAGGAATAAAATCTTAAATGTAAATAAAAAAATTATAAATATGTTTTAAATCATATATAAACGATATAAAACTGCTAAAAATTACAATAGAGAAAATAATATACCAAAACGGAATAGAAAAATAAAAAAATAAAAAATGGTGACCCCGGGCAGATTCGAACCGCCGACCTACAGCTTAGGAGGCTGTCGCTCTATCCAGCTGAGCTACGAGGTCCTTCCTAAGTATATATTCTATTAAACTTTAAGATTTTGCAATAAAAATTTTTAAGAATATATATTCTGCCTTGAATTCAAAAGCAACATAGTAATTAAATCTATATGAACTCCACTATATGGAATATCAAAAATATTTTTCAATACATCATAACAAGATTGATTCCCATAAAATTCATTTAATTTACCATTAGAAGCCCCTGCATCCTTAATAAATGCAGTATGATTTTGTAAATTTTTAATTTTTAAAGCAGAAATATTTGCCCCTGTGATATTAGTTCCCAAATCAGGAACTACCGCATTTTCGAAACTAACTTCCTCTGCATTTAAATATTTCATAGAGGAAGGAAGCACACCTAAAAATTCCAATTTTCCAGATGAATTAACAAAATCAAACGAAGTCAATGATAAATCAACATCTGTTAGAAAAGATACATCTTTCAAAGTTGCAAAATCAAATTTCATATCTGGACTAAGTGTTGTATCATCTCCGACAACATTTACAGAATACAAATTAGGTTTTGCACCTCTAAGCACCATATCTTGAATCAACTTCAAAGAAACATTATCTTTCTCATTTTCAAAAGAAGCATAATACGCCTCACTATCAAAAGATATATTTCCAGCCTCAGCCTCCTTTTCAAACAATGGGAAAATAGGTTTTAAATTACCACTAAGTTTTACAATATCTATTTCAGAGTTAACAAACAAAGGAGAAGATAAAACCTTCAACAATTTATCAGCATCAGAAACGACTTTTCCTCTTAAAAAAGGATCTTCCACACCAATAAGATTAACCGAAGTAGTAGATTGTGTAATTATTGCATCATCAGGAACAGACAATCTATTTTCAACAATCCTTGAATAAAATTTTTCTAAATCAAAAATTTCTCCAACACTTGCATCACCACATGAAAATTTAACAGGTGTTTTTTCTCCATAAGGGTTAACATCAGAAATATTTACCACATTAAAATTTTTATAAATTTGATTAAGTACTGACGGAGTTATTTCCTGTCCTGCACCATCTTGCGCAACATAATTAAAATAAATTGATAAATTTTTGGTATCATATTGTTTTGTATTATACAAAGAAGATTCCAACAACATCTTTACATCAGAATATTCAGCATATCCGGAAAATCCTTTTATTTCTGACCTATTTGTAATTTCTTTTGAAAAAGAATATTTTTCCTCAGAAGTTGTAGGATCAACAACTTTTTCAATTGCTTTATTTTTAAAATCATACCAATCAGCAATACCATCATTTAACACAACATCATTTGTATTAACAGAAGTTTGTGTATTATCAGTAGCCTGATTACACCCTAACAACACAACAGACATAGGAACGAAAAGTCCCGCACAACCAATAAATACAGACAATAATTTTGATAAATTTTTTCTTTTATTTGTATTCATGATATCACCTATCTAGTTTTTTCAAATAAATTTGTAAATACTTCTTTTTCATGACTCTTTTTAATTTTTTCCATTTCTGATTTTCTTTGCATTTCTATTAAATGCTCTTCTAAACCTTCATCTTCTTTAAAGCCAATATAATTTGTAGAATTATAGAAGTTATTCATATATTCATCATTTTCTACAACTATATCTTCAATTTCTTCTACAATAGGATTTGTATTTTCTTCTATAACTGGCTCAATAACTTCTTCGGCTGGCACTTCTTCTACAACTGCTTCTTCTTTAACAGCAGGTGCAGTTTCCTCAACAACATCTTCCACAACTGGCTCAGAAACTTCTTCGGATGGCACTTCTTCTACAACTGCTTCCTCTTTAACAGCAGGTGCAGTTTCCTCAACAACGTCTTCCGCAACTGGTTCTGTAATTTCTTCTGTTAGCACTTCTTCTTCAACAGCAGGTGCAGTTTCTTCAACAACCTCTTCTGCAACTGGCTCAGAAACTTCTTCGGCTGGCACTTCTTCTACAACAGTTTCTTCTTCAACAGCAGGTGCAGTTTCCTCAACAATCTCTTCTGCAACTGCTTCAGAAACTTCTTCGGCTGGTGCTTCTTCTACAACTGCTTCTTCAACAGCAGGTTCAGTTTCTTCAACAACGTCTTCTGCAACTGGTTCAGAAACTTCTTCGGCTGGTGCTTCTTCAACAACTGCTTCTTCTTCAACAGCAGATTCAGTTTCTTCAACTAATTCTTGCTCTTCTGAAATATTATTCATGGACTCAGATAATAAAAATCCCTTCATGAATTCACTTTCTAATTTAAACATATCATCAATATTTTCAGTGTTCAAAGTAGGAATATAATTATCACCATCATCAAAATACTCTTTTAACAAATCAAAATTCAAAGTTTCTTCAACAACAGGTGCAGTTTCTTCAACAACCTCTTCTGCAACTGGTTCAGAAATTTCTTCTACTAATGCTTCTTCAACAACCGCTTCTTCTTCAACAGCAGGTGCAGTTTCTTCAACAACCTCTTCTGCAACTGGTTCAGAAACTTCTTCGGCTGGTGCTTCTTCAACAACTGCTTCTTCTTCAACAACAGGTGCAGTTTCTTCAACAACCTCTTCTGCAACTGGTTCAGAAATTTCTTTGGCTGGTGTAAATTCTTCAAACATATTATTTACAACCAATTCTGGTTCATCAGAAACACGAGATTTCACACTTTCAACTTGATTTTCTTCTGCAACAGAAACAACATCTTCAGCCACTTCTTCTTCAATAAAAGGATTCGCTCTAAAAATTATTCCTTTTTCAACAGGAGCCTCTTCAACCTTATCCATAACCCAACTATCAACATAAAAATCCAAATCGCCATTCATACGAAGTTGTTCTATTTGCTCCTGAGTTGGAATAATCAAAGATTGCCCTGCCCAAATTCTATTTACATTAGAAATATTATTCAAATAAGCAACTGCCTTTATTGCATTCAAAGAATATCTTCCATACTTATCAAATACTATTTCTGACAAAGTATCCCCTGTTTTTACAACATAATTAGAAGATTTTGCATCTTTTAGACCACTATCAGCAACATAAGTATCATTATAAGTATCATTCAAAGAAATTGAAATATCAAAATTTTCCGCTTTTTGTTTCAAATCTGAAATTTTTTCATCTTGTTCTGTATCTTTTAAATTTTGTTCTACAACAAATGTATTAAAATTTTGCTTAGATTCGTTAATATCATCTTCTATATTAGAAACTTGCTTGTTAATAAAAATACCTGTTCCAACAGCAACCGTAATAATAGAGCCTAAAAGCAAAGACATTAAAATTCTATCTAATCTTTTTGCACTTTTAGATCTTATATCTATATTTTCGTCATTTTTTCTCATAATTTTACCTCATAGCTTTGTCATTTTAGACAAACTATAATTAAAATATAATAATTTGTCAAGTAATATTTATAAAAAAATACTAGAAAATTTATATTTTTAATTATAAACTGAAAAATCATAAAAAAGGAGAAAACAATGTATTCAAAAAAATTTAAAATAATATTTATATGTACTGTTATAATAGTTGCAATGTTCACCCTAATAAACAACGATGCAAAAAGTATGGATAAAAAGGCAGAAGTTATAATTTTTTATAGTCCCGTTTGTCCACATTGTCATGATGCCTTGGAATTTTTAGATAAAATAAGCCCAAATTACAAAGACTTAAAAATAACAAAATATAACACATTTACAAAAACAGGAATCAATTATTACCAACATTATACAAAGAAATTAAACATTGATAGTAATGGTGTTCCTATTGCTATATTTAATGACAAATATGAACTTGGATTCGGAAACGAAGAAACAACTGGTAAAAAATACATAGAATATATAGAAGAAATGTTATCCGAAGATTCCGAAACAAATGAAAATAAAAAATAAAAAAAGAGGTGATTTTCACCTCTTTAATTACATATAAAACGATATTATTTTAAACATCCAAGAACATCTTTTAATTTTTCCATAGTCCTAGAAAGCACATCTGCTTCCCTTTCTGCTACATAAAATGCCCTTGACATATAATCCTTTGCAATATCAGGATTTTCAAAGAACCCTTTTATTTTTGAAGCCAAATCTTCACCACTTTTAACTATAACAACAGCCTTTTCTTTTTCCAATAAATCATAAGTTTCTTTGAAATTATGGACATACTCTCCACTTAAAACAACATTATGAAGTCTTGCAGGCTCCATAGGATTATGCCCTCCCCATTTTATCAAGGAACCACCCACAAATGAAATATCTGATAAAGTATAAAACAAACCTAACTCCCCCATAGTATTTGCTATATATACATCAACAGAAGAATCTAGTTTTTCCTTTTTAGAACGAAGTGCAGATTTTAAACCATTTACTGTAAACAAATCCTTCAATTCTTCCCCTCTATCAGGATGTCTAGGAGCAAGTATCATCAAAACATCAGGAAACCTTTTTTTGATAATAGTAAACGCTGTTAAACACATTTCCTCTTCCCCAGGATGAGTACTTGAAACAACGAAAACATGTCTTTTCCCAATTTTTGATTTTAAATCAGCTAACTCCTCTTTATCATAAGACAAAGGAGGAACTGCATACTTCAAATTACCAACACAATAAACATTGGAAAGTCCCATAACTTCAAGTCGTGCCTTATCTTCTTCTGACTTTCCAAAACCTAATACAAAAGCAGACATCAAAGCTTTTGCAACAGAAAGATTCTTTTTCCATTTTGGGAAAGATCTATCCGAGATTCTACCATTTAAAAGCACAAGAGGAATACCATGTGCCTTTGCACTTAAAATTAAATTGGGCCAAAAATCACTATCTACAAAAAAGCCTAACTCTGGCTTCCAAAAATCAAAAAATCTATCTACATAAGCCTTTCTATCCACAGGTAAAAACTGATGAATAACCTTTTTCCCTGCCATCTTCTTCGCAATATTTTCGGATGATGTCAAAGAAGATGTTGTTACAACGACATAAACATCAGGATATTTTTTCAAAATAAAGTCTATAACAGGTATAATAGAATTACTTTCCCCAACACTTGCAGCATTAAACCAAACAACCTTTCCCTCTGGTCTTTTTACAGAAGCAATACCAAAACGTTCCTTCTGACGTTTAGGATCTTTCGTTTCTAAGCCCTTTCTTCTTCTAATTGATAAAAGCGGACGAACAAAAGGCTTTAATAAAAAGGTAAGCATTCTATAAATAAATAACTTCATTTTTTAATCCTCCACAAATATTAAAAATAAAGGAAATTCTAACATACTAAAAAAAAAAAGCAATACTTTCCTATCATACCATTACTACGTTTCATCAATATCCGCAGGCATAATCAACGGCATTCCTAATTCCCTATCTAATTTTATGGTTTTATCAACCATTTTATTTTCAAAATCAATTTTCACTTTTTGAAAATCTTTATCTGAAATATTCCTGTCAACAAAAAGAAAATCTCCTACCTCTATTATTGCCTTATGAAAAGGTTTAGTAATCATAAACCTATCCCAACTATTAAGTAATTTAGGATTCTTAGAAGATATGTATACAGGAACAACCGGAACACCTGAAGCTTTTGCGAACAAAAAAGCACTTTCGCTAACAAACCTCATCCTAGGGCCTATTGGTCCATCTGGTGTAAATCCTATAGAAACTCCACTTTTTAAAAGTTTAATAGATTTTATTACAACAGATCTAGCCTGCATAGTAGATTTAGAAGATGTAAGAATGTTCTTTACACCAAAAAATCCAAACATTTTTCCTATTAAACGCCCATCTCTATGAGTAGAAAAAATACCATATATAGGATGTTTTTTCATTCCCAATTTATCATTCCAAAATTTTGTAATCAAAAAGCATCTAGAATGCCAAAAAACCAAAATAATAGGTTTCCCATCTTTCATGTAATCTTTTAGTTTATCAACATTTCTATATTCTACAAAGGTTGAGAAATAAATAAATTTAATAAACCAAAAAGCAATTACAGATAGTATATCAATGATTTTATTATTTGATAAAATTTTTTTTAATTTAGACATTAAATATCACCCTCTCTTAAATCCAAAGAAAACACATCTTGATCCTTTTTATTACCTTTTTTCACTTTGTTTTTTAAATTATTTGATAAATTATTTAATTTCATATCTTTATCAAGTTTTTCAACATAAACAGAAGATGAAGGATAAGCTAAGGAAACACCTGCTTCTTCAACTACTTGTTTTATCTTTAAAATTAACTCTTCTTTAATTTTCAACCACTCTGTCCAAACATTAGTACTAACAAAGCAGTAAATCAACAATTCTATTGAATAATTTCCAATTCTATCAAGCCTAACCTGTAAAGCAGATTCCGGAGGTTTCACGAAACTATCACTTTCTATCAAATAACGTTCAATTTCCTGACGAACATATTTTAATTGATCCGAAGTTGCCCGTAAATCTATATTGATAATCCATTCTATCCTTCTATACATTCTAGATGAAAAATTTATAACAGCAGCATCTGCCAAGGTACTATTAGGCACAAACAAAGGTGCCCTATCAAACTTTCTTATCATAGTAGAACGAAAGCCTATATTTTCAACAACACCCTCAATAGGTCTATCTACATCTTCAATTTTTACAATATCACCTACACTAAACCTGTGTTCAGAAATGATTGCAATTCCAGAAATAATATTCCTAAACATATCCTGAGCACCCAAAGCAACAGCCATACCAACAAGCCCTAAAGAAGCAATCAAAGTACTAACTTTAACCCCCCATTTTTCCAGTAATGCTGATAACCCTATAACAATAATCAAAAATTTTGTAATTCTTACTATCCAAGTAATTATAACTGTTTTCGTATTATCCAAATGCGATTTTTTAAACACAAAAGCCAGCGGATTAACAAAAGAATAAATAATCCAGGTAAAAGTAAATATATATAATGAGCTTAAAAAATTTCTGGTATAATAAAGTAAATAAGGAGGAACTTTTAATACATCAATCGCAAAATAGAAACCAAATACAACTGGAATAAATTCAATAGGCTTACTAATTTCCCTTATAAATCTTTCTTGACTATATGTAATTTTTTTCAAAATAAGAAAATTTAAAATTTTAATAGCAAAAAAAGAAAATAAACTTCTTATCATCAAAGCAAATAAAAAAATCAAAATCGCAGAAACAAGTCGTCCAATTTCCGTCATTTTAAGCCAAAAATAAAACTCATGCAAATACCTTGCGACAAAGGATAAATCAAATAGTTCACTAAGCATACACAACCCTTTCTTTTTATACTAAGTAAGATTATAACAAAATTTTCAAGCAAAATCTACATATTATTTTTGTAGAAAGCAATATAATCTGAATGGGGTTAATATAAAAAAATTTGAAATTCCCAAAACCCGTTTTACTACTTCCACACAAGTAAATATACCAGTTTTTACCTTCATTTTTGGTTTATAATTTTTACAAACCTTTATAACAGATATTTGTTTTTGCTCAAACATTTTTTTTGTTTTTTCAACACCAAATGGCAAAAGCGATAATTCTATTTTATTAGAAACCGGATCCAAAACAAACGTCTGAAATTCATCACCAAAAAATAAAAAACAATGACGAAATCCTCTCTTTAAAAATTTCAAAAAGAATAAATCTGTATCCGAAGAAAATCCGACATAAAAATCAGAAACAGAATTTAATAATCCAATTGTTTGCATCTTACAATCCCCTTTTTCATAAGAATCGTTTCTAATTTATCCATAGCATCATCCCACCACAAAGCTTCTTCTTGCTCTTCTAAGATTCTATGATCCGGCACAACCTGCATTTTCCCATATTTAATAAGTGTTTTAAGATGTCTTTCACTAATTTTTCTAGCTAAATATAATTTTGAAACTACAATATATATATCGTCCAAATAACAAGGTCTTATTATTTTATTAGAAGAATTAGATTTAGAAAAAGATTTTTCCTCATATTTACAATACCAAAACCAAGCTTCCTCCGCCGAATCAAATAATACCTGATTCGGATTCTCTTCTGTAAGATAAAATTTCTCATCCTTAACATTAAGCATAATTCCCTCCTTTATTTTTGTCTTATTGTAGGAACAAAATCAGAACATTTTCAGAAATTAACACCCACAAAATAAAAAGTCAACACTTTTCTACTTGCATTTTATATATTTTTCTAGTATAAGTTGTATATGTGAGGCTTGATATATTACAAAAGGGAGAAAAAAAATGGATACAGAACACTCAAAAATTTGGCAAACAATAGATAAAATTGCCTATATAAACGGAATATCAGTATCAGCACTTGCAAAAAAAGCTGGTCTTGATGCAACCGCTTTTAATAAAAGTAAAAGATTTTATCCAAGTGGTAAGTTTAGATGGCCTTCAACCGAAAGTATTTGTAAGGTAATCAAGGCAACAAATATGACTTGGGAACAATTTACAAAATACCTTGAACAATCTATCTAGAAAAATTTTAAACTATAATTCATTATTTTAGTAGAAATCACAATATTTTTGTGGTATTATAGATTATAGTTTAAAATAAAAACCTATATAAGGGGGAAAAATGATGGATATGAATAATAACGATTTCTTCGGCGATATTAAAAAAGATGAATTTGAAGATGAAAACATTTCTGGTTCTGGCATAAACTACGGGGAAACGCCAAACAAATCATCTATAAAAACGATTCTTATTGCAATAGGTGCCGGTGCAATAGTTGCGGGTATATTTGTTTTGTTATTAGGGCCAAATAACAATACAAAACCTAACAATTATGCGGAAATTCCTACCATTTCTTCCCCTTCTGAACCTATAAAAATAATTCCAGAAGATGAAAAATTAAACGAGGTATTTCAAAATGCCAGCGTCTACAACCCAACAGATTTTGATGCCGAAGCCCAAAAACTCATGACAGATGCACAACAACCAGCTGAAAAACCTGCTTCTGTTCAAAAAGTAGAACCTGTAAAATTACCTACACCTCCGGTAAAGGAAGTAAAAAAAGTTGAAACTAAAAAACCTTTACCTCCAAAATCAATAAAGAAAACAACTTCTCAACCAAAACAAAAATTGATTGAAAAGGAAACCGAAGTAAAAGGAGAAGTAGAAGTATCTAAGGTATCTACCCCTACAAAAAAAATTGGTGGAATTTGGAATGTTCAAATTACGTCAACAAGTTCTGAATCCGCTGCAAAAAAAGAATGGACAAACCTTGTTGCAAAATACCCATCCATACTAAAAGGTTTAGATCATACCGTCAGCAAGACTGAGGTAAATGGTAAAATTTATTACAGATTAAGAGTTTCTAATCTTGAATCAAGTGCAACTGCAACGGATATTTGTAATAAATTAAAAAGCAATAATATCCCTTGTTTTGTAACAAAATAGTAGGAGTTTTACAAATGGTACATTTCAGTGAAATTTTAGTAATTTTAGTAGTTGTATTATTACTATTCGGAACTGGGAAATTTCCAAAAATAATGGAAAATTTTGCAGAGGGGATTAAGGCTTTTAAAAACTCTATGAAGGAAAATGAAAAGCCTACAAAAAAAACTCAAAAAAAGAAAACACCTTCTAATAAAAAGAAATAGATTTACTTTGAATATATGATATCATATAATTTACTAATAAGTAATAAGTGAATTTTATATCGTATAGAGTCTAAATATGAGAGAGAAAGAAAAATTTTTACCAACTAGTCTAAAAAATTATCTAACAAATTTAGAATTAAAATTTTTTGGAATTTTGCTTGTATTACTAAGTTTTTGGCTTTTCTTATCATTATTATCATATAACTCAGTTGATCCTTCTATAAATACAGGAAGCACATTTCATCTAAAAAATATAGGTGGCATTTATGGGGCAAACATATCAAATATATTACTATATTTTTTAGGATTAGGTAGTTTCTTTATTATATATGATATATTTTTAATAGGTAAATATTTCATATCAAAAACATCATTAAATAATCCTATAAAAAAGATTTTAATTTATCTTACATTATCAATTATTCCGACAACTTTGTCTTTGTCTTACATTTCAAATATTTGCCTAAAAACATTTCCTACTAAAACAGGTTTAGGAGGACTATTAGGATTAACTATTAAAACAGATATAAACACAATGCTAACATCAATGGGGATAAGTGGGTATATGCACATAATAATATTTATAATATCCACCTTATTAAGTCTTATTACTCTTTATTTTGCATTAGATTTCACAATAAAATCACTGATACGATTTGAAAATTTTATAAGGTATTGCATCGCAACACTTAAAAATACATATCTATTTTTAACAACAAAAAAGACAAATAAAATCGTTATCAAACCTCAAAAAAGTAAATTAGTAAGTATTGCAAAAAAAATAACCTCTACTCCGCCTAAAAAAGAAGTTGAAAAAACACCGCAAAAAACCTCTACTATCCAACCAAAAATTGAAGAAAAAAAATATATATTCCCAAGTATAGAATTATTAAACAAATCTTCTGGAAATAAAACTAATACCAACACTGAATCTAATATAAAAAAAGCAAGGATGTTAGAAAATATTTTAAGGGAATATCATTTGGATGGAAAAATTACAGATATAAAAACAGGACCTGTCATAACACTTTTTGAAATGGAGCCAGGCCCCGGAATAAAAACTTCACAAATCAAAAACCTAAGCGAAGATATCGCAAGAAAATTAGAGGCTATCTCTGCCCGTATTGCAGTTATTCCTGGCACAAATAAAATAGGAATTGAACTTCCAAACCTTCACAGAATGAATGTAAATTTAAGAGAACAATTTGAAAGTGATACATTCAAACATACTGAACATAAACTTCCAATTTCTCTCGGTGTTGATATAGGAGGAAGCCCTGTATTCATAGACCTTGCAACCACCCCACATTTACTAGTTGCAGGTTCCACCGGAAGTGGAAAATCCGTCGGTGTCAACTCAATGATTTTATCTTTATTATATAAATTAAGACCTGATGAATGCAAATTCATAATGATAGATCCAAAGGTTGTTGAATTTTCTGCATATAAAGACATTCCTCACCTTCTTATCCCTGTTGTAACAGAAGTAGCCAAAGCCGTAGCCGCATTAAAATGGGCCGTTTGTGAAATGGAGGAAAGATATAAAAATATGGCTGCGATGGGATCAAAAAATATAGAAAGTTTTAATCAAAAGGCAAAATTAAAACAAGGACAATTTTTAACCAGACAAGTTCAAACAGGTTTTGATCCAGAAACTGGCGAGCCAATTACCGAAGAACGAAAAATAGAAATAAAACCTATGCCATACATAGTTATAGTAGTAGATGAAATGGCAGACTTAATGCAACAACGGAAAGAAAGACAAGAAGTTGAATCTGCGGTTGCAAGACTGGCTGCTATGGCTCGCGCAACTGGAATTCACCTTATTTTAACAACACAACGTCCATCTGTTGATGTCATAACAGGAACAATAAAATCCAACTTCCCTACACGAATAAGTTATAGGGTTCCATCAGGTCAAGATAGTAGAACAATACTAAATGAAAATGGTGCAGAACTTATGCTTGGTAAGGGAGATATGTTATACATGGGAACAGGCGGTCATACTATTCGTATTCATGGTGCATTTGTAAGCGAATCTGAAATTGAAAATGTGGTATCATTTATAAAAACTCAGGCAGAACCAAATTACATCAAAACTATAACAATAGAAAAGCCAACCTCTGAAAACGCAATGTCATCAATAGATAAGGCATCTTTAAAGGAATCAAAGGATAATGACTTATATTCACAGGCTGTTGAAATAGTTTTAACTTCTCAAAAAACCTCAATTTCTTATCTACAACGACGCCTAGGTATAGGCTACAACAAATCCGCAAATTTAATAGAAAAAATGGAAGAACAAGGTATTTTATCAGAACCAGATTCTACCGGCAAACGAAGCCTACTTGTAAAAAAATAATGCTGTATTAATACCTATTGCAATTCAAAAAAATTTCATGTATAATATAGACATATTAAACTTAAATGTATAGGACACTAATATGCCAACAAAAACCACTACTGAAATAAACGAACTTGATGAACTAAATGACTTCGCAAACAAGTTAAGTTCTATTCCTGAACCACGAATAAAACGATATACCCAACGTCCCATTAAAAAATCTCCAAAATCTGAGGATATAAAGGATGGAACAAAAAAAATAGAACAAAAAATCAAAGAAATAAATCATCATTCTAATATAATGGAATTGGCAAAAAATAAAACATCTGGAAAATTTTAAAAAGATATAAAAAATAACTTGATAAACCAAAGAAAATAAAATAACATTTACTCCATCTTAACGGAGGAATTGTGAAAAAAGTATTCTTATTATTTTTAGTATTGTTTACAGCAAATATAAATTTTGCAAGTGTTTCTTATGCTCAAAATAACTTTGATAACAAATTATTAAAAGATATTGAAACATATGTAAATTCTCTACAAAAAATTAGTGGAACTTTTGAACAATATTCATCAAATGGCGCCGAAGATTCTGGAAAATTTTACATAAACAAACCTGGTAAAATGAGATTGGAATACAAAAGCCCTATACTATTGGTTGCAGATGGAAATTCAATAGTCTACGAAGATAAAAAATTAAATCAAATCTCATATATATCAATGGATTCCAACCCTGCATCAATAATACTAAATGGCAATATAACATTAACTGGAAATAACCCTTCTGTAAAAATAAAAAACATAGAATATAAGGACTCTATCATAGAATTAACCCTTACCACACCAAACGAAAAACAATCTGGTATAATCACATTGATATTTGAAAATTCACCTCTTTCACTTATAGGATGGAGGGTAAAGGATGCTCAGGGCATAACTACAAATATCACACTTTCTAACATTAAACCCGAAAGCAGTTTTGATAATAACCTTTTTAAAATAACACGAAAAGGTGTCGGTTCAAAAAAATCCAAAAGCAAATACTACTAATATGAAAAAAGACATAACAAACAAAAAAGACACAATAAAATTTGCAAAAGATTTCATAAAAAATATAAAAGTGGGAAAACCCATATTGCTTTATGGAACACTTGGAACTGGAAAAACATTTTTTGCATCAGAAATAATAAAAACATTAACAAATACAACCGCCCCTATCCAAAGCCCTACATTTTCAATTTTACAAACATATCCTTCACCTTACGGGGAAATATATCATTACGATTTATATAGGATAAAAGATTCAGACGAATTATTTGAACTTGATATTGATAATGCACTAACTAATAAAATCACAATAATAGAATGGCCTGAGATAATAGAAGATTATATAAAAACTAATTATGAATATATTGCATTACATTTCTCATTAAATAATAATTCTAGATTTATAGAAACAAAGTAAAATTTCCTATAATTATACTAAATAAATTATCAATTTATACTTATAAAAATTTCTTGTTTTAATAATCATTTAATATATACTAATAATATAGATTAAAAATATTTTCAACTATTACTAGAATTGTTTTAAAGGGGGGAAAATGGAAAACCAGGGAAATAACAATACTCATTTATTAAAAGAAATTCCTCTAACATTAACTATTTCAAAACAACTTAAAACAACACCTAATACAAAATTTTTCATATACATTCCAAATTATACAGAAATAGAACTTTCCCAAGGAAAAAATTTTGAAAATGGATTCTGGTCTTTAACTCAAAAATTATTCAAAACCACAAGTTTTATAATAAAAAATAATTTAACATTTTTTCAATTCCTATTTATCCATAAAAACAATTCCGAAGAAGAAATAGTAAGTAACGTATACTATAAAAACAAAGAGTTTATAACAGGTCCTTTTATAACCGCGGATTATACAATAATAAATAAAACAACAATCAATTTACGCATAAAAAGTATAACAAATACACAAGATGTAAAATTTGAAATAGAGGGTATCCCAACCAATTCAACCTTATCAAAAGGCGAAGAAATAGACAACAACCTTTGGGAAATAGAAAACAAAGACAGCAAAAACATAATGTTATCCCTTCCTGACAATTTACAAACGGAAAAATTAAATTTATCAATAACTGGTATCAATAAGACTCAACCATATTATAACACTACATTTAATCTAATAATAAATCTAAAAGACAACATAAAACCTCATAAAACAAAGTATAAGGAAATAACAATCCCCACATTAAAAATACTAAAAAATTCAAAATTAAAATTTGATAAGTATTTACTAACAATAAAAAATGTTCCAGAAAATTGCTGTATCCACGATGGTGTAAAAATAGAAAATAAATGGATAGTAAAAGATAACCACGAAAAAATAAAAATCAGAAATTTTGATACAAACATAAATGAAGTAAATATAACATTAGAATACATACTATTAAACAAAGACATTCCAACAATAGATAACCAATATAGCAAAAAGATAAAATGCGATTTTACAGATGCAGAAATAAAAACAAAAAATTACACAAAATGTTTAATTTGCAAAAATTATAAAAAATGTAATTTGTTCAAAGATTTTATGAATTATATAGGAGATTCTACTATTTTAAGACACATAATTCACAAATAAAAAACCAATATAAAAATTTTTTTAAACTTTTCTTTTTTACATCTATTATAACCATTTGTATTTACTATAAAATATCACATACAAACAAATAAAAAAAATATTTAAAAATAAGCCTTTTTTCCTTGCATTTAAAAGTTAATTTTGCTAGTATCTTTCTATAAAATTTCAATATAAAAAAGGAGAAAAAAATTGGATAATTATAACGAAAATCAAATACAAAAAACCGACAATGATAAAAGTATAAAACTCGCTCCTATCGTTCATGAAATGCAAACATCATATCTTGATTATGCGATGAGTGTTATTATATCTCGTGCCCTTCCTGATGTAAGGGATGGTCTTAAACCAGTTCACCGAAGAATTATATATTCTATGAAGGAAAATGGTTTTGAATACGGTAAACCATTCAGAAAATCTGCTCGTGTAGTAGGTGATGTTATGGGTAAATATCACCCACACGGAGATGCTGCTATATACGATGCTATGGTAAGAATGAGTCAAGATTTCTCAATGGGTTTAACAATGGTTGACGGACAGGGAAACTTCGGTTCCATGGATGGAGATAGTGCCGCAGCTATGCGTTATACAGAGGCTCGTATGTCAAAAGCCGCCGCTTATATGGTAGAAGACTTGGATAAAGACACTGTAAATTGGCGACCAAACTATGATGAATCTACAAAGGAACCAGAAGTATTACCAGCAAGATTCCCAAACTTTTTAGTCAATGGAGGAAGTGGTATTGCCGTAGGTATGGCAACAAATGTTCCTACTCATAACTTAGGAGAAGTAATAGATGCATGTTGTGCAACAATTGATAATCCTAATATCAGTGTAGAAGATTTAATAAAATATGTCCCTGCACCTGATTTTCCAACCGGTGGTTTGATACTTGGACTTGCCGGTTCATACAGTGCATATACAACAGGTAGAGGTTCTATAATCATAAGGGCAAAAACCCACTACGAAGAAATAAGAACAAAAACAGCAATAATAGTTGATGAAATACCATATCAGGTAAATAAAAAGGTAATGATTGAAAAAATTGCTGAACTTGTAAAGGAAAAAAGAATAGAAGGTATTTCTGATATCCGCGATGAATCTTCTCGTCAAGGTGTTCGTGTAGTAATAGAATTGAAAAAAGATGCAATCCCTGATGTTATCTTAAATCAACTATTCAAATATTCTCAACTTCAAATTTCTTTCGGTATCAACATGCTTGCGATAAATAAGGGGCGTCCAGGCTTAATGAATTTAAAACAAGTTATTGATGCATTTATAGAATTCCGTGAAGAGGTAATAAGAAACCGAACTGTATATGATTTGAATAAATCAAGAAATAAAGCCCATATTTTAGTTGGATTGGCAATCACAGTTGCAAACATAGACGATGTTATCAATTTAATCCGTAATGCAAAGGATCCAATTGATGCAAAAGAAAAGTTGATGGCTCGTGATTGGAAAGCGGAAAATATGCAATCTTTAATAGATTTAATTGATGATCCAGAAAGCAAAATCATAAACGGCACTTACAAACTATCCGAAGCCCAAGCAAAGGCAATCCTTGAATTAAAACTTCATAGATTGACTGGATTGGAACAGGATAAACTTGCCGAAGAAATAAAGGCAACCGGTCTTGAAATTCAGGAATTACTATCAATTTTGGATAACCATGAAAAATTATTGGGCATAATGAAAAGCGAATTATTAGAGGTAAAAGAAAAGTTCGCAACCCCAAGAAAAACTGAAATAATTCCATCAGAATTTGAAACAGATATAGAAGATTTAATCGCACGCGAAGATATGGCAATCACCATAACAAATACTGGCTATATAAAACGTGTTGCATTAAATGTTTACAAGGCTCAAAACCGCGGTGGTAAAGGAAGAACCGGTATGAATACAAAAGAAGAAGATTATGTAACAGATGTATTCGTAGCAAATACACATACACCTTTGATATTCTTCTCAAACAAAGGTATTGCATATCAAATGAAAGTTTACAAATTACCTTTATGCACTCCTCAATCTGTCGGAAAGGCATTGATAAACCTTCTTCCTTTGGAACAGGGAGAAACTATCTCAACAATTATGCCACTTCCTGAAAACGAAGAAGAATGGGATAAACTATATGTAATGTTCGCGACATCAAAAGGAACAGTCAGAAGAAACAAATTATCTGATTTCTTAAACATCAGACAAAATGGTAAAATAGCAATGAAATTTGAAGAGGAAAACGACGAACTTATTGCTGTAAAACCATGTCGTGAAGATCAAGATGTCTTCTTAACATTAAAAGGTGGAAGATGTATCCGTTTCCCAGTTCCAGAAGTCAGAGTCTTCCAAAGCCGAAATTCAACTGGTATTCGCGGAATCAAAGTTGATAACGATGATAAAGTAATTTCTATGTCAATAATCAATCATGTTGAAATAGATAATGAAACAAAGTCTGCATACCTAAAACTTTCTCGTGCATTAAGGAAGTCTGAATTTGAAGAATTGGAAGGCGAAGAAATCCTAGAAGAAACAACAAAAGTTTTAAGTGAAGAAGAATATAAAGAGTTAGAAGCAAAAGAACAATTTATATTAACTATCACGGAAACCGGTTTCGGAAAACGAACTTCATCTTATGAATATAGAATTACACACAGAGGTGGTTCTGGTATCGCAAATATAAAAATCGCAGATAAAACAAAATCCGTTGTATCATCATTTCCTATAAACGAAAATGATAACATACTAATGGTAACAGACGGCGGAAAAATGATTCGTCTTGGCATAAATAAAATCAGAATTGCTGGACGACAAACTATGGGCGTAACCCTTCTTAAAACCGCCGAAAATGAAAAGGTTGTATCTGCGGCAATAGTCAAAGATGCAGAAGATGAAAATTCAGATGAAAATATTATAAGTCAAGATAATATGCCACAAAATGTTGAACCATCTTCTACACCAAACGAAGCAGCAGAAACTTCTGTAAAACAAGAAGTAGAAGAAAAAGAAAATACTAAACAAGAACAAACCGATTTATTTGAATAAGGGGGGGGGGAACTTGTTTGGTATAAGTGGCAACGAACTTATAGTAATAATACTACTGATGGTAATATTTATAAAACCAAAGGATATTCCATCAGTAGTTAATTTTATCGCAAAAATTTGGAAATGGATAAAGGATTTTGTATCCGAAGTTCAAGAGCAAATAAACAAAGTTGCCTTAGAAATCAAAGAAACAAAGGACGAAGCCAACGAAACCTTCCATGATAAAATAGAAAAATTACGACTTGAAATAAATCAACAAACTGATTTTTTTGATATAGACGATAACAAAAAAACTCCAAAATTAAAAATAAATAAAAAGACAAAGAAAAATGTCAAATAAAGATGAAAAATTACCAGAACTAAGTCTATTAGACCACCTAAACGAACTAAGGTTAAGGTTAATACATTCCTTAATATTTTTTATAATTGCATTCATTGTATGTTATAGTTTCAAAGATGAAATCTACAACCTTATCACATACCCATTAACAAAAATTTTACATGAAAATCACCTACAACCACAAATAATCTACACAAAAATAACGGAAAACTTTACATCTACATTATCAATAGTATTTTCTTCTGCTTTGTTTATATCTATTCCATATTGGGCTATTGAAATTTGGTTATTTATAACTCCTGCCCTTTACAAAGAAGAAAAAAAATACTTTTTACCATATATTTTTCTTACACCATTTTTATTTTTATGTGGAGTAATATTTTGCTATTTTCTAGTTTTACCACCAACATTTAATTTTTTTATAAACTATGGAAATAATGGTAGGAATATTCCTTTAATCTTAGAAGCCAAAATAACAGATTATATAAATCTTACTACCTCACTTTTGAATGCATTTGGAATATGTTTTCTAACTCCAATTTTTTTAATTTTGTTAGTAAAATTTGGCATATTATCAAGACAAACCCTCAAAAAGCAAAGGAAATATGCAATAGTTTTAATATTTATAATTTCCGCTATTCTAACCCCTCCGGATGTATTATCACAGATACTATTGGCAATTCCTTTAATCTGTATGTATGAGTTATCAATATTACTATCAAAAAACTCAAAATAAATTATAGATTTTATTTTATTTTTGTAGTATCATACAAAGTATGAGAGAAAAAAGTCTTAAATTTCTTACCAAACCTATTATCCTTATGCTTATAGTTTTAGGGGGATGTTCTTATGTGGACAGACGACCATCTCCGTTAACTTCTAATCAATACCCATATCAATATAATACCAATAATTCAATAAGTTATGAGCAACACCTAAACAATACTACCAAAACAATACCTTCCACATACGAAAATCAAAATACACAACATATAGATGAAAAAAACACTCCGTCCACTTCTACGCCTACCCAAATACAAAACAATAATACCGAAGATGTAATACTAGAAGAAATAGTTTACATTCCATCTGCACTTCAAACAACCCCTGTATCTGAAATTGAAATACTAAGTGAAACAAATATTCCCGAAGAAATTCCAACTTCTCAACCTAAACAGGAAACAAAAACACCTGAAATAAAAAAGGTAAAGGTTAAAGCGGGCGACACACTATATTCTATCGCAAAACAAAATGACATTAAAGTTTATGACTTGGCTGAATATAACAATATAAAATCTCCTTTCACCGTAAAATTGGGACAAATAATAAAAATACCAACTGATACAAAAACAACGACAAAAGAAGAACCAATAATTATGGAAAACTTGTCAAATGAAAAAACATTTATAGAGGAACCTAAAAACGACTTCCATATTGTTAAAAAGGGAGATACCGTTTACTCTATTGCAAAGAAAAATAATGTCCCTTTAAAAGATTTGATTTTAAGAAATAATTTAAAGGCTCCTTATAAACTAGCAATAGGTGATAAAATATACATACCTAATACTGCATTCCATATAGTAAATGCCAAAGATACCGCATACAGCATTTCACGAAAATATAATGTAAACTTAAATTCTTTGGTAAAATTAAATAAATTATCCGCTCCGTATACCTTAACAATAGGTCAAAAATTATTACTTCCTGCAACCAATGTTGACATACAACAAAAACAAATAAATTATATAGTAAAAGATACAGATACTTCTAAAATAGTAAAACCTTCATCAAAGGAAAGTTCAAAGGAATTAACTCAGGCCAAAGTTGTTAAAAAGGAAAAGGTAAAAATAAAACAAACTACCTCTACACAACAAACTGAAAAACAAAAACAACAACAAGAAAAAATACAACAAATAATATCAAAACCTGCCCCATTAACATCAAAAACATTCAAATGGCCAGTAAAAGGAAAAGTCATCTCAAAATACGGCATCAAAAACAATGGTAAACGAAATGATGGAATAAACATCTCTGCGAAATTGGGAACAAATGTAGTAGCCGCAGAAAACGGAATCATTGCTTACGCAGGAAACGAATTAAAAGGACTTGGAAACCTTATAATAATAAAACATGACAAGGATTATATGACCGTATATGCTCATAATGACACCATAACCGTTAAAAAGGGACAATCTGTAAAACGAGGGGATAAAATCGCAACCGTCGGAAAAACAGGACGAGTAACAACCCCACAACTTCACTTTGAGGTAAGAAAGAAAACTCAATCCATAGACCCTTCTGATATCTTAGAATAGGAAAGAATTTAAACCTATACACATTTTTCTCTTTATAAAATACAATATAAGTATAAAAGGAGAGGAAAATGTTAAAACATAAAAAACTTGTTCAAATATTTATTTGCATATCCTTAATAACAATAGGAATAGTAATCATCACATCTGCCGATGCAAACACTACAATAAAAAAGAAGAAATCAATAGAAATAAAAACTCAAACAAAACAAAATACAAAAAGTGCAAATTAAATGTGTTTAGGAGGAATCCTAAATTTAATAATTCC
Source organism: uncultured Alphaproteobacteria bacterium (assembly GCA_944392955.1). Lineage (GTDB taxonomy): Bacteria > Pseudomonadota > Alphaproteobacteria > Rs-D84 > CACZYB01 > CACZYB01. The sequence goes on from CALXYK010000004.1 coordinate 72,134, forward strand.
TCCTAAAATCCAAAATGTTTTTCCACCGGCAATATCTATCTTTTTACGGAAACAAAAGCGTTTAATTGCATTCAACAAACCAATTTTGGAAATTTTTAAATGTAATTCTCTATCTTTATTAGAAATAAAATTCAAATGGAAAACTTGTTCAAAAGGTGTATATTTTGAAAACAACCACCACTCCTCACACATAGGTTTATCCGAATATTTCCAAGGTTTTGATAAAGTATAATGTAAAATATATGGATTTAAAATTGCCTCTTTGAAATCAGATTCTATAACAAATCCTTTTTTGACTAAATCAAAATAACAGCCATAACGACTATCCCCTTTTATTATATCAGGCATAACATTGTATTTAAGTGGTAAATAAAAAATACTAGATTTACAAACAAAATTTATTATATCTTGATCATGATATGGGAATTGATATTTTGATAAAGAAATAAATTTATTACATATATCTAATTTTCGCATCAGTGCAAGGTTCATCAATAAAACCCCTGAATTTATATACTTCCCCCTTAGTTTATTAAAATCAAAAGATTTCCATGTGCCAGAAGATAATAATTTATTAAAAATTTTATCATTGTTTATAATATCTTTAACTCCCGCTACTAAATTATCACCTATATCCATAGAAAAAAGTTCTAATAAATCATTTTTGATTAAAATATCCACATCCATATAAACTACTTTATCAATATCACTCAATAACAAAGGTAATAACAACCTTGCATATGCCATTTTATTTATTGCCCCACTGGTATAAGCATCATCAAAATCACTAGGCATATTTATAAACTTTATATTAGAAGGCACATCAAAACTATTAAGTATATTTCTAAGTTGATTCTTATTAAAATCATTTACATCATCTGAAACAACACAAAAAATATTATAAAAAGTATTTTCCCCTTTATGATATAACAAACTAGCAAGACAAACTCCAACTTGCATCCAAAGGTTTCTGTCAAAACAAAAGGCAATATTAACAATATTCATAAAAATCCTCATCAAACAATACAATACCTTTATAAACAAGATAAAAAAATAATTCACTAGGAATAAATTTCTAAACGCCCAAAGACAAAATTATTATTTAGATAACAAAAACCTTGAAATTTAAAATAAAAAAGATTATAATCTGCAAATATTAAAAAAAAGGGTGATTAGCTCAGTTGGTAGAGCAACTGACTCTTAATCAGTGGGTCGGGGGTTCGAATCCCCCATCACCCACCAAAATTTTCAGCACAAAGCATTCTTTATAAATATAGGCAAACAGGCGAAATTCGCTTGACATAAGTCTTTTTTAAACTTATCATACTTCAAAGTTAACTATTTAAAATAACTTAAATTTTGGGGAAAAATCTTGAATCGTAAATTTTTATATTTTTTCATAAGTTTATTCTTACAAATCTCTTTACTCGGAGGTAATACTTTCGCTAGTGTTTCAAAAAATTTTTATATAGTAAAGGGGATTCCTGTTCATTCTTCCTCTTTCTCATCTAGTCAGGCAAAAAAACTATCCTTAGAAAAGGCAAGAACCGAAGCATTCAACAATGTCCTTTCCCGTCTTCTACTTTCCGAAGATTTACAAAATGTCATCATTCCAGATGCATACAATATGGAAAAGTTCGTAAAAAGTTTAAAACTTACCAACGAAAAAACCACATCTACTTCTTATAGTGCAAATGTTGATATAGAATTAAATAAAAATCTGATTGAAAGTTATTTGGATAATCAAGGATTCGAATTTTTAAAGGATTTACCACCATCAACCCTTATCATAATAAGGGATATTTACGGAGTTCAAACTGGAATCCATAGTGCTATAAAACAATACGATGACAAATCAAATGTTGTAAAATTTACTATCGCAAATGAAAATGACACTATACCTTCATTTTCAGGACAAAGTCAAAAAAAATTATCTCAATTAACTGAATTAAGTGATAGTGATTTTGACTATCTTCGCTCAAAATACAATGTTGAAAATGTTATATTAGTTGACTTCCCAACATACTATACAAACTATGATGTTGCATTTTTTGATAAATTATTAGGAATAAAAAAAGAAGTAATTTTCAACAATACATCCGAAGAAAGTGAAGAAGAAAATGAAGAAGAATCCGAAAATACTTGTTCTAGTGAATGTATGGTAAAAAACTTTTTCAATGCTTTAAATGATGCATATAAGGAAAAAATGTTTGAAACTGATATATCTCAAAACATTTCGTTAATAGTTCCTATATATTCTTTGGCTGATTGGCTTGACTTACAAAAGAAGTTTTCTACATTATCCGTATTCAAAGATATGACTGTTCAGGCATTAAAACATAATAAGGCTCAGTTAAAAATAAAATATAATTATGACTTAAATTCTGTTATTGCCTCTCTTTCATCATTGGGATTCGGAATAGAAGAAAAGGATGGATACTTACTTATCAAGAGGTAAAAATGCAACAACTCCCACTTCTTTTGGAACATAGACGTTTACTTGGTCGTGAAGATTTTCTCGTTTCCCCTTGTAATTTAGAAGCCGTAGAATGGATAGACTCTTACCCTGACTGGAACAATATATTTGCCATAGTTGTTTTAGGAAACAAATCATCTGGGAAAACACATATTTCATGGTTATTCAGCGAAAAAACAGGTGCAAAAATATATAATTTCAACGAAATAACCGAGGAATTATTTTCAGATATAGTCCCCATAAATTCAGCATTAGTAATAGAAAATATTGATAACTTAATAGGAAACGAACAGAAAGAAGAAAGCCTATTTCACATAATAAATTATGCTATGGAATGTAATACAAAACTATTACTCACTTCTTCAACACAACTTTCCACATTAAACTTTTGTTTAATTGATTTAAAAACACGATTACTATCATTTCCTGTTGCAAACATATATCCACCTGATGATGAGTTTTTAAAAGCTTTACTTGTAAAACAATTTTTAGAAAAAGATATAATAGTTACCCCAGATATAATAGAATATATAATAAAACATATACCAAGAAATGCATCATCAGTCAAATACCTAGTAGAACAAGCAGATTTACTATCATTTGAACAAAAACATAAAATTACTATTCCATTTATAAAAAAGATTATGGAACAATTTGAAGACTAAGCAAATACTTCTGTATTTGTGAAAAACTTATTCCACCTTCACGAATATAATTAACATTAGAACCCGTAATATCAATTATAGTAGAAGATTTTCCCGATATTTTCATATTAGTATCAAGTATTAAAATGTTTTTACCAAAAATTTTCTCTGCCTCAACAGCACTAATACACGGAGATTTGCCACTAATATTACAACTTGTGGAAACAAGAGGGATTTTAACTTTTGTTAAAATTTCCAGTAAAACTTTATTATTAGGAATCCTTATACCAACTTTATCATTTTTAATTACATAAGGGGATAAATTAGTCTTTCCCTTAACATTCAAAATCACACTTAACTCCCCTGGCATAAATTTTTTTATTAAACTCTCAGATAACTTATTCAATTTCACATATTTTTTTAATGTAGTTATATTTGCAACATTAAGCAATAACGATTTATTTTCCTCACGATTTTTAAGTTTGTATATCTTCTGTATAGCTTTATCATCAATAGCAAGACAACCTATACCAAAAACCGTATCCGTAGGAAAAATTACGACTTGTCCTTCCAATAATTTTGAAACAATAAAATTTATATTTTCCTTAGTCGGTTGAAGTATCATTTTTAATCCTTGATTACTGAACTTTTTTAAGGTATTATATATCAGTGTAAATAAAAATAAAAGGGTTTTAAATATGAAAATTCTACACATAATTGATAATACATATTTTGAAACTCACCGAAAAACAATTTCTGAACTAATATTATCTCTATCCACCGAAGGAATAGAACAAAAAATATACACCAATCCAAATACATCTTTGGGATGGTTGGAAAAAATTTGCGAAGTAATCAGATGGAAAATTTCCAAAAAGGGAAAAATAAAATCACTATCAAATAAAATAAAAACATGGTTTGTATTTTCTGCCTTCCACCCTGATATTGTAATAAAATGGGGAAAACAAGCCCGGGAAATCGCCTATGGTGCGGGTGGTATACAAATATCATTTATAAATGAAAAGGAACCTTTGAAATCATTTGAAAATACAGATTATATAATGACTAATATAGATGAAGTTTTATCCTACTTAAAATCTCATGGATACAGTGGTATGCGATCATTTTTACTTCCTCCATTTATCTATGAATATAAAAAGGTTCCAACACTAAATAAAAAGGATTACTTCATCCCTGAAAAGGCAAAAATTATATATATTGCAGGAACACTAATTAAAAATATTGGATACGAAAGGGCTTTTGAGGCATTATCTATCATTTCCGACACATACTTTTTTGTTATAGGAAATGGACCTGACGAAGAATATGTAAAAGACCAAGCTCTAAAAGTTAACCTAAAAGCAAGATCTCGTTTCATTCCTGAAATAGAAAAAAGTTTTAATGCATTAGATTTAGTAGAGTTTTCATTTTTGCCATTTGAAGATCCTGAACTGCCTAAATATATTTTAGAATCTATGATACAAAAAAAGATTGTAATTACAATAAAAACTCCTCAATCCGAGGAATTTATCACCGAAGGCAAAACTGGTTTTTTCATTCCAAAGCAAGATATGTATTTAATAAAAAAGAAAATAAAAGAAGTAATGAACCTATCCGAAGATGAAAAGCAAAATATTATAAATAATGCTTATGAACAGGCAAAAGAATACACTTCATCAAAAAAAATAAAAGGCTATGTCCAAATGTTTGATGAACTGATAAAAAAATACAACGAACGAAAAAACTTACTTAATAATTAAGAATTTTTCATATAATCAAATGCCTTTACCATATATTGCTTACCAGTCCAAATAGTTAAAATACTAGCAATCAATAACAAACATAAACCAACAACATAAATATTAAACAATGTATAATCCCAAAAAGAATTATAATATCTATTAAGATAAGGTCTTCCAAATATTAAAAAGGAAATAGCAAATAATTGAGCCGTAGTCTTCCACTTTGCTAACCTTGAAACCGGCATTTTAACATGGAAATTTCCCAAATATTCACGAAGTCCAGATACAAAAATTTCACGGCATATAATAACCGAAGCCAAAATAGTTTCAAATTTTCCAATAAATTTATTCTGAACCAAAACTATTAAAACCGTAGCGACCAATAATTTATCGGCAATCGGATCTAAAAAACGGCCTATTTCCGAAGTCAACTTCATCTTTCTTGATAAATACCCATCAAGATAATCTGTAATACTTGCAAATACAAACAAAGCACAAGAAATATAATTCGCCCACATTATATCCTTACTATATAACATACAAAATATAGTAGGTATAATAAGAATTCTTATATATGTAAGTATATTAGGTAAAGACCAAACTAAATTTTTTGCTTTTTGTTTCATTTTTTATCCTTTTTTTTCCTTTATTTCCTAGAATCATATATTAACAATTATAAAAATTTATTCAATTACAATTTTAATGAAAAGTTTTATAAATTTTTTCCGCTAAATTTTTGTTAATTCCAGACACTTTCATAAGCTCCGAAATATTTGCATTTACTATATTTTTAACACTTCCAAAATAATTCAGCAATTCCTTTTTCTTTACCATACCAATACCTTCTATCTCATCAAGGGCGGATTTAAAATGAGATTTTTCTCTTTTTTTCCTATGAGTTGTAATAGCAAATCTATGAGCCTCATCACGAATCCTTTGCAAAAAAAATAACACCGGATTATTTTTAGGCAAATTTATAGGTTTCTTACCCTTTTGATATAAGGTTTCTTCCCCTGCATTTCTATCTTCACCCTTTGCAATTCCCACAATTGGAATATCTAAATCAAGATTTCGTATGATATTGTATGCAATATCTAATTGCCCTTTTCCACCATCAACTATTATTAAATCAGGCAAGGTATGCTCTTTTTTTGCATGCATATATCTGCGATTAAGCACTTCGTCCATCATTTTATAATCATCACCCACAATATCAGATTTTATATTATACTTTCTATAATTATCTTTTTGAAAACCTTTTGGACCAACAACTATCATGGCACCAACTTTATCCGTTCCAAAAATATGAGAATTATCAAAAACATCTATCCTGTTAGGTGGGGATTTTAATTCAAATAAATTTTTCAAATCTTCCATATATTGTTTATTATTGCTATTTTCTATGAATTTTCTCTCCAAATGTAATTTAGCATTCTGCACAACCGTATCAATGATTTTTCTTTTTGCTCCTTTTTTAGGAGTTTCCAACACAACTTTTTCCCCTTTAATAACAAACAAGCCTTCCTCAATATCTTCTATATCAAAAAGATCTATATTAGTTAATATTTTTTGAGGAATTTCATGAGCAGCATAAAATTGCTCAATAAAAGAAGTCAAAACCTCTTGATCAATAGCATCTTTTGTATGTTCTGGGAAAAAGGAATATTGAGCACATATAATAGAATTTTTTGACACCAACACCTCTATTTCAAAGACATTTTCCTTTTCAAGGATAGTTATAATATCGGTATTACCATCCAATTCTGACAATGTACTTTTTTTCAATATTTGATTTATATAAAAGATTTTATCCCTGTAAACTATTGCTTTTTCGTAATCTTTGTTATCACTGGCTTCCCTCATTTTTTTGGAAAGATTATCTATAATCTCTTTGTTATCACCTTTTAAAAAGGAGATTGCATTATCCACCTGTCTACGATATTCTGACAAAGATATTTTTCCACAACAAACACCTGAACATTTTTTTATCTGATATAATAAACAAGGCATTTGCCTATTTCTTAGCATAGAGTCCTTACAAGTCCTTAACCCAAAAACAGATTGTATAAGTTTTATAGTTTCATTAACCGCCAATGACGAAGGAAAGGGACCAAAAAAATAACTAGATGAATTTTTATCCCCCCTAAATTTTCCCAATTTGGGAATTTCCTCCTTTGATATAGTCAAATAAGGATAGGATTTATCATCTTTCAAAAGGATGTTATACTTTGGATTTAATTGTTTGATTAAATCTTGCTCTAATAACAAAGCCTCATTTTCAGTATTAGTTTTTATTATTTCCATAGAAGCCGTTTCCGAAATCATTTTTTTTATTCTTTCGGACAAGCCATCAAAATCCGTATAGTTTTTGATTCTTTTATGTAAATTTTTGGCTTTTCCTACATAAAGAACCTTTCCATCCTCCGCAAACATTCTATAAACACCAGGCGAAGTCGGAGTGTTTTTATGAAAATTTCTTATAAATTCTATACCTTTTAGTTTTTTTTGCATTTTTATTTGATTATCATCTTTTTTTATGATATACTAACAGTAGTTAAGAAAATTATACAAGAAAATAAAAAAAATACAAAGGAGAATAATTATGATATTAAGAAAAAATGATTCTGGTCGTTCCATTGTGGAAATGCTTGGAGTTTTGGCGATTATGGGTGTTATAACCGTTATGGGTATACAAGGATATTCACAGGCTATTGGAAAAATTAACCGAAATAACCTTGTAGAAGATATTACAAGAATCGCCCAAGAGGTAAGGGGACTATATGCTGGTCGTTCATCTTATAATGAAAAAGATGGCGCCGATGGTTCCGCAGGATATAATATTGGAACAAACTTACTTGCAAAAATGAATTATAAACTATCATCACCTTATGGTGGAGATTATAAAATTGAATCATTTGGAACAACAGGTAAGAACCCTGGTTTCTCTGTCAGTGTTGAAAATGTACCAGTAGAAGATTGCCTATACTTTACAACTATGGCATGGGCTGATGTTATGGAAACAACAACAGGTGTTCCTGGATCCAGTGCTTTCGCAGGAGATTCTGCACCTGCTACCGGAACAACTTGTCCTGAATCTGATACTGCTGTTATAACTCTTTATTTCAGATAGTATAAAAGGTGTAAAAAAATAAAATCCACTCTGTTCTGAGTGGATTTTTTTATTCTTATAAGTTCTTACTAATATTTCTTATTTAATTCCCAATCCCAAGCTGTTTTTATAATAGTTTCCATATTCAACTTAGGTTTCCACCCTAATACATCTAATGCTTTTTGATTTGATGTATATAAAATACCAGGATCCCCAGGACGTCTTCCCTCTAATACAACGGGACACTTTTTCCCTGTAATATCTTCGGAAATTTTAACTATTTCCCTAACACTTGTCCCTTTATTGGTTCCAAGATTTATAACACCACTAAAATCAGCAATTTTTTCAATTGCCAACCTGTGTGCTTCGGCTAAATCTTCTACATGAATAAAATCCCTAATACAGGTACCATCAGGAGTATCATAATCTGTTCCAAAAATCTTTATACTATCATTTTCACCCTTAATAGCCTTCAAAACAAGAGGGATTAAATGGGTCTCTGGATTATGAGATTCCCCTAAACTACCATCTAATGAACAACCTGAGGCATTAAAATATCGCAAAGCAATATAATTTAAACCATATGCATTTCTATAATCCTTAAATATCTTTTCAATCATCAATTTTGATTGTCCATAAGGATTTATTGGATTTGTATTATGATTTTCATCAATCGGAGTATATTCTGGATTTCCAAATACTGCTGCCGTAGAAGAAAATACTATATTTTTTACATTATTATCCAACATAACATTCAAAAGGTTCAAAGTTCCAACAACATTATTATTATAATATTTAGATGGATTTTTAACACTTTCCGCCACAGATGCAAATGCAGCAAAATGAATAACTGAATCAATTTTATACTTTTTGAATATTTTATCCAAGGAATCCTTATCCATCAAATCAGCCAATTCAAAATCAGCTGTTAAAACCGCCTCTTTATGTCCTGTTGATAAATTATCTGCAACAACAACATCATAACCATTCGCAATCATATTTTTCACAGTATGAGAGCCAATATACCCTGCTCCACCAACAACTAATATCATTTTATCTCCTTTTTCTTAATCAAATAAAATATATCAAGGCAAAGTCTATATTATTTTTCTTTCAATTTCAATGAAATTTATATATACTATAACTATGATAATTAAACGTTTTATTTCTGGCCCATTAGAGAATAATAATTACCTCGTTATTGATGAAAGTACAAACGAAGGTGTTTTAATAGATTGCAGTGAAATATCAAACAAAATAGATTCATACATAAGTAATAATAAAATCAATTTAAAATATATATTACTAACTCATGCACATTTTGATCATATATTAGGTGTGGATTTTTTCAGACAAAAATACAAACCTTCTGTCTTCCTTCATAAAGATGATAAAGATTTATTAAATATGCTTAACACTTTCATTCCTAAGGCAAAAATTCCAACTATTGATACATTTTTTGATGAAAATTTACACTTACAAATTGGAAATATAGATATAAAGATAATACACACGCCTGGACATAGTAATGGTAGTTGTTGTTTTTTAATAAAAGACAATCTTTTTTCAGGGGACACCCTATTTTACAAAGGATACGGAAGAACAGATCTTCCATTTGGAAATGAAAATAATTTATTCAAAAGTTTAACCAAACTTTTTTTACTTCCAAACGAAACAAAGGTATTTCCCGGTCATGGCTTTGAAACCAGTATAAAACAGGAAAAGTCTATTTACTAAAATAAATAATTAATCCCTAACATAAATTGATTATTTTTATATTCTTCTTTGAAATCTGAAAAATATTTGAAATAAACATTAAAAGATGAATAAAAATCTAAATTAAGGTTTAATCCAACTGAATATTTATTTTTATAAATAGGCAAAGATTCAGAAATAAAGTCCAGATTCGTATTTTCAAAAGAGGCATTTAGTTTTACATTGTTATCCGAAATCAACCTAGCATAAGAAATAAATAATTCTGGCCTCAAAGCAAAAGTCTCAAAATATTTTACAAAACTTACATTAAACGACACTGGAAGCTGAGCAATAAAAAAATCATCACTATCTATACATCTATTTAATCCCCCTGCTTGTGTCTCGCAAAAATCATCTGCTCTTACATATGAAATATCCGTTCCAATACTAGGATACAAATTAAACTCATTCCAACTAAATAAATATCCCAAAGAAAAATAAGTATTTACTAAATTATTTGTAAAATTGGATTTTGCCACTAAATTAGAAGGCAATCTTGAAAAATCATACTCTGCACTACTAATAAAACTTGCAAATCCGAAACCATAATTTACAAATATTTTATCAAATTTTTTTGCTCCATACAAGGTCATATTATAAACATCTGTATCTACATCTAATATATTATCATTTGTTAAAAACGAAGAATTTCCTATAACAAAAGAAACTCCTAAAATATTATCATCAAACATTTTATCAATACCAAAACTTACACCATTAAAATCATTTTTAAACCCATCAAAATCTCGAATATCATTTTGTGTAACATTAGAAAAAATAGGATAAATCCAAAATCCGTTTTTATTTTCTCTTACATTTTCTAAAAAATTTGTCCTTGTTTTAGCAGGATTCAGTAAAAAATAATTCAATTCAGGAACAAATGATGAGAAAGTAGCATATTTTTCAACAGATAAATCATCTAAAACATATTTAAGTTGCCCAACAGAATCTACACCTGTATAGATAAAATTTATTGCATCATTTAATTCCATTTCTAAATTAAAATCATCATATAAATCATCTATTAAATTTGCAACTTGATACTCATTATAATTTAAACCTGCCACATCATTTATTTTCAGCAACGAAGGATTAACTATTATATACAAAACATGTTTTCCTGCATATTCTCCTTCTGTTTCCAATACCCACTGAGCAGTGTAATTTGTAAATAAACTATTTGTCAAATCTAAGTGCTGAGATATACTAAGCGGATTATTGGTATCTTCTGAATCCGCAACTAAAATTGGGAATTTATTGCTTACTCCATCAATAATACGAGCATCAGAAACAGCCGCTATATAAGAATTTTCATTAAAACTAACTTTGCCACTAACAATAATTTTAGATTCAGCAGATGGCGAAAATGTCGTAGTCTGAGGGGATATAATCGCTAAATAGCTTCCACCATTTTGTAAACTAAGATTTCCATCAATATTCAATATACTATTTATATTAGATGTTATATATCCACCATTACTAACATTAACAGAATTTCCATTTAAGTTTATATTTCCATTTCCAAATAATAGTCCATTAACCATAATATCATTATCTGTATCTACAATAGCATTATCATATAACCCTAAAAAAGATCCTTCTAAAACATTTAATGTATTGGCATACAAAGAAGTATTTTGAACTTCAAGATTTCCTTTTGAACTTTTATCAAATATAGTTTGAGCAAAACTATTTCCAACATTCAAAGTTCCCTCCACACTAAACGGCTGACTAAGTATCAATTTTGCATCATCAACAATATTAAACGAACCATTACCTGATAAATAAATGCTTTCTTGTGGTTGCATATTCGCTCTTAAAAAAATACTTCCATTGTTCACAATGTTCTGAGCTAAAAAATTCCTCCACATAGAATTATCCTCAGACATTATGTCCACAACAGCACCATTTGAAATAGATATATCCCCAATATCATACGAAATCCCAGGTATAGTATTCAACCCATAATAGAAGAAATAAGTTTGATCAGTAATATTTGTTCCAATATTATAAACAGAATTTGGGGCAAAAGTTAACCTTCCCCCATCATTAATATATACTTGCCCTGCATTATTAAATACAGAACCAATATATAACCAACCTCCATCATTTATATTCAAGTTTGCATTATAAAAAGAAAATACGACATCATCTGATGAAGATAAAATAGAAAACATAGCACCATCTTCTATGGTTAAATTTTGATTTCTAAAATCCATCAAAACACTACCTGACAAAGAATTTACGACAAATTGTTTAAACGAAGCACTATTGCCAACTTCATAAGAACTATTTCCAATCATATTTAAATCAGAAACGCCATAAGGATTTAAAAATAAAATTCTACTTAATTGACTACTACCATCATTTTCAATAATAATATTTGATAATAAATTTTGCATAAAATTACTTGAAGATAAATTAAGTATATCTGAATATTGATTCAAAAAGATTTTACCAGTTTCAGAAGAAACATAAGAAGAAGCATCTTCAAAAATTAAATAAGATCTATCATAAGGATAACTACTACCGCCAGTCAAAGATATACTACCATAATTTTCTAACAATGCTGTATCAAAATTTTCTATCGCAGATGGATATGTATCATTGTAAACATCAGAAGCAGAAGATACAACATTTATATTTCCATATACATTATTTCTTAATAAAGAATAGGAATATAAATGAGAGTCTATCAAATTTAAATAAGAATTCCCGATGCCTCCATTTTCGTTTCCTATTATAAAACTTGTATCAGAGCCTAAAAAAATTTGCCCTATATTCCTACTGGATAATTTATTACCATTCATATTCAAAACTGCCTGATTTCCAATTGACGAATATAAAAACACTTTTCCAAAATTAGATAAAGAAATTAATCCCCCCGGAACAACATTTAAATAAGTATTCAAACTACTATCTATCTTATCTTGAAATAGCAAAGTCCCATCATTTGTAATAATAAGTCCATTACTAGAAGGCATCTCTCCAACGCCACTTCCATCATTACTAATATAAGTAAGTGAACTATTAATAACAGAAGGCAATTGTGTATCTGCACGACAAATTTCTGAAAATGCTACCAATGCCAACAATAAAATGTACCTTAAATATTTCATTCTTCCTCCCTAAAAAAATTATAAGAAAAGAAGAACAAAATACAACAATACAAAATTCCTATTGTAAAAAGCTTTTATTTCACCAAATTTTATTCAAAAATAATTAAAATTTTTAACTTAGGTTTAATTTAACTTACATCAGCATTTAAATTAACATTTATATATTACAAAAAAATCGCAAAACATCTGATTTTAACGTTTTATATTGTAATACAATTAAAATTAAATATCTAATAACAACTTGTCGCTTATAATTTTATAAAAAGATATTGACAACATAACTTTCTTGTGAATAAGACTACTGTAGGTTTCAAGACCCCCAGATTTGTTGCTGGAAGGTGTTTTCTTGGAACCTATTTCTTTTTGATTATAAGACATTGGAATTAAATGTCTAGTAGCAACCTTATCAAGGAAGAAGTGAGCCATTTCGTGAGGTAGTGTTCCAAAGTTAAAGTTAGAACCTAGTACTATTGCTTTTAATTCAGAATCAAAGAAGCCGTTTGCATTTTGATTTAGAATAGTGTCTTCTAAATTATTGTTGACATTAGTGTCTTGTGCTTTTGATAATTCTTTTATCCTATTTTTAATAGAATCACCAATTTTTAAATTAATTGTATTGACTTCTGTTTCTTTTGATTGTATATTAAAGTTATCAGCCCCTGATAAAGTGTCTTTGACGCGTTCGGGGGTTGTTTTAACTCTTACATTATATAAATCCAAGATGTTTTTATCTTGTCCTTTTACTTGTTCTGTTGCAAGTTCTACATCATAATTTTTACCATTTATAATTATTGGACTTTTAAAATATATATATTTATCTATATTTGCTTTATGTTCTAAAGTTTCTTTTCTTGTATTATGTGATAAATCTACATTTTCTTCATTTGTTTTAGTTGCATTATTTATTATTTTTTCAATACTATTAAGTGATGTTTGATGTCGTCTTTTTTGCCTATTATTTAATTTAACATTAGAGCGAATAACGTGTGCTTTATTTCCATCTGTAATTTGTATTTGTAAAGGTGGAGTAGATGTATCAAGAGGTTTTCCTATAAGTTCGTTGATATACTTTTCAATATCTTTTTCTGTAATATTACCATCTTTAATATTTTTAAATTCTTCAGAAAGGTCTACTACATTACTACTTACTTCTCCTACTTCTTCTTGAAACAGTATCTTTTCTACTGTATTGTCTACATCATTAGTATTCATAAAGACTGACTTAAGGTCCTTATCTGTAATTACTCCATCTTTGATTAAGCCGTCTGTTATAGAACTTTCTTGTAGAGTTTGAAGTGCTATATCTCTTTTTGTAAAAGAAATATTTTTTTTATTTTCTTTACGGCTCAATTTATCAACATAATTTTCTAAAAATTCTTGAGTTTGAACATCAGAACCGAATGTAAAAGCATAAAGTAAAGCATTAACATTTGTATCATTACCTACAACCATTGAAAAGTTTTCTTTGTTTGTATTTGGTAGTTTTGTTAAAACTTGTTGGAGTTCTTTGTTTAAATCTGTCTTTTTACCAATACTTACAATATCAGGAATGTTTGCTATGATATTTCTTTTTGCTACCGGTATTCTGTCTTCAAGTACTAAACTTTGATATAATGTTTTATTTTTAAGGATATTCGCCATAACTGCATTTGTTCTTCTAGTTATTGCAGTTGCCGTTTGCGTTTTGATTTAGAATAGTGTCTTCTATATTATTGTTGACATTAGTTTTTAATTCATTTATTATGAAATTAAGACCAGAGAGGGTGTCAGTGGTATCATTTGATACTGAGCCAAAATTACTAGAATCTGACGCAGGCACTCTGGCTTTTTCTATTTTAAAAGCACTAGTTATTTTATTTTGACCACCACTTTGAGTTATTATAAATCTGTATGATGTATCATTGTGTATTGTTTCTAAAACAATATTTTTATCTCCATAATAGTTTTTTCTATTTGTAATTTCTCCATAAACAATATTATCTAAACTATTTATAGCATTTTATTATAACATATTGGAATTAAATGTCTAGTAGCAACACATAATTTTCAAACAAAATAAACACTATCAATTATCCCTTATAACACAATCCCGAAACACAAAATTTATTATATAAACTAATAGAAATAAAATCGAAAAATCAGAGATTTTGAAATGGTGCAGATGGCCGGAATCGAACCGGCACGGGCGTTTGAATGCCCGAGGGATTTTAAGTCCCTTGCGTCTACCTGTTCCGCCACATCTGCATAGGTAGATAAACAAAACACTCACATTATATATAAAATTTTCTATTTTTCAAGAAAAATTTACTAAAATTTTAAATCTCCTAAATCCGGCATATTCGCAAATTCCCCACTATCCTTCATTTGCTTTGCCATTTGCATCAATCCCTTTAAACCGCCCATATTATTCATCTGTTCCATCATAGACTTAGTTTTTTGATAATGCTTAATCAACTTTTCAACATCGGACAAGGAAACTCCCGCCCCCTTTGCAATACGTTTTTTTCTTCCCAAAAGTAGTATATCAGGATTTCTCCTTTCCTTTAATGTCATAGAAAGTATTATAGCCTCCTGTTTTTTCATCATATCATCATTCATTCCAGCGGATTGTAGTTTATCAGCAATACCAGAAATTCCCGGAATAAATTTCATAATTCCGCCAATACTACCTAATTTTTTTACTTGTTTAAATTGTGAAAGCATATCTTCAAAATTGAATTGCCCCGACATCAAACGATCGGTAAGTTTTTTTGCCTCATCCTCGTCAATTTTTTCTTGTGCCTTTTCTACTAAGGAAACTATATCACCCATACCCAAAATACGGCTAGCAATTCTATCAGGGAAAAATAGTTCCAAATCATCCTCTTTTTCTCCACTACCTAAAAATTTAACAGGCACTCCAATAGAAGCCTTCATAGATAACGCGGAACCACCTCTTGCATCACCATCAACCCTAGTCATAATAATACCAGTTAAGCCCAAGGCATCATTAAACGATTTTGCGACATTAACTCCATCTTGCCCCATCAAAGCATCTACACAAAGGAAAATATCATCAGGACAAAGCATCTTTTTTATCTCTGAGATTTCCTTCATCATATCGGAATCAATACTAACCCTACCCGCAGTATCAACTAAAACAACATCAAAATCGGCAAAGGATTTTTTCGCTCTTTTGATAATATCTAAGGCTTTCTCACCTTCCACAATAGGCAAAGTTGCAACACCTATTTTTTCACCCCAAATTTTAAGTTGTTCCCTTGCCTGAGGTCTATATACATCAGTTGAAAGCATTAAGACACTTTTTCCATACTTTTTCTGTATAAACTTTGCAAGTTTAGCAGTGGTAGTAGTTTTTCCACTTCCATTCAAACCGGACATCAATATTATATAAGGTTTCTTATCCAACACCAAACCATCATTTTTTTCACCCAGCATTGAAACCAGTTCATCATTAACTATTTTCACCACTTGATTAGCAGGGCTAACATCCTTTATAATTTGTTGACCTATTGCTTTTTCTTCTATTTTTTGCAATAAATTTTTTACAACAGGCAAAGAAACATCTGCTTCTAACAAAGCAATTTTTATTTCTCGCAATGCATCTTTTACATCTGTTTCAGAAAGTTTATTTTTACCTCTGATAGCATCAAAAGTTCTTAATAATTTTTTTGATAATGATTCAAACATACTAAAATACCTTCTTTAATTTACTGCACTAGGTTCAATAGGTCCAAATGTTTCGGAAATTCCTAAAATTTCATCAACTAAAACATAGACATCTTTTAAATAATCCTTTGCAGATAAGTTAAACTTTTCTGGATTATCTTCATACTTTTCTATATAAAGTCGCATAGTCGCACCAACAGTTCCTGTACCTGACAATCTGAAAAATATCCTTATACCATCAGTTGTAAAGATTTGAACACCTTGAGCCTTAGATACCTCAGAGGTAACAGGATCTTTGTAATCAAAGACTTCTTTTGATGCAATTTCAAATTTTCCATACATTTTTCCATCAATAGAAATGGTTTTCATTTTTTCCCAAATGGCTTCTGCTTTTTCTTTATCAACACCTTCATAACTATATTGAGAATAGAAAATTCTACCATTTTCACTCCAAATTTCTTTTACAATTTCTGCAACACTTTTTCCAGTTTTTGCAAGGATATTCAACCAAAACAATATTGCAAAGATTCCATCTTTTTCACGAATATAATCGCCCCCCTGCCCAAAACTTTCTTCACCACAAAGATTTATTTTTTTTGCATCTAATAATGTCGCAAAAAATTTCCAACCAGTCGGAGTATTATATACATTTATACCCATTTTATCTGCAACTTTGTCTACTGCACTTGATGTAGGAATAGAACGAGCCACACCTAACAACCCATCCTTATAATAAGGGATAAGTTTATGATACTTTGTCATAACAGCCAAACAATCCGAAGGTATCACATAAAACCCCTTTCCCAGTATCATATTTCTATCACCATCACCATCACATGCACAACCAAAATCGGCCACCCCTTCCATCATAGCATCATAAATTTCACTAGCATAAGTAGGATTAGGTTCCGGATGCACACCACCGAAATCAGGCATAGGTTTTGCATTTAAAATCCAATCATATTTAGCCTCTAACCTATTCACAAATATTTCTATCGCAGTAGGTCCCGTAGACGCATTCATCGCATCAAATCTAAACGTATGCCCACTTCTGAACCAATCACGAATAGCAGGAAAATCAAACATAGACTCCATTAAATCAGCATAATCTTTTATAGGATCTAAAAATTCAACTTCATCCAAAGAAAGTGCTTCCTCATCTGATATATCCAAAGAAAGATAGGTCTGTATTTTTTTTGTTTCCTCAAAAATAGCATTGGTAATAGATTCAGGAGCTCCACCACCATTGGACATTTCAACCTTTATACCAAAATCACCATTTTCTCCACCAGGATTATGAGATGCCGAAAGGATAAAACCACCATCTGCATTATACTTTCTTATTATATTAGAAATAGCAGGAGTCGGAGCCACCAACTCTTTACCTACTACAAAAATTTTTTTTACACCATTTGCAACAAGTAATTTTATTATCTTAGGTAAAAATTGTATTCCTGGATAACGACCATCACCACCTATAACCCATGTATCAATCTTATCCCCATTATTTTTTCTAACAGAAATAGAAGATTGTATGAAATTTTCCAAAAAATTCTTCTGCATAAAAATTTTAGTTTGTTTTCTTAAACCACCTGTTCCTGGTTTTTGATTATCAAATGGCTTTGTATCAATTTTTAAAATATCCATAATATAATTCTCCTTTTTAAAATAAAGTCAGGAAATACAATAACACTATTACAACAGATAAGCAAGAAAGTTTTTTACTTTAACACATAACACCAATCATTATTTTTTTTCATATCTTTACAAAGCATCTCTAACTCTTTTCTATCACCTACAAGATATAGTCTATAATACCAACCCTTTCCATCAACATTTTCATATCTAACAAAAGGTTCAAATATATTAAATTGTGGGTATTTATTCTCCAATATTTTCAAACCATCATATGCATTTTTTTCATTCAAATACGATGCAATATGAGCCATCGCAGTCCCTTGTTCTGTTTGTTCTATAAAATATCCATCTTGCATATTTTCTGTTAAAATAGATTTCGGAGCACTACCTTCAACAAGATTGTTTTGAGTAGTATTACTATCATTTAATAAGTCATTTTTCATTGTATCATCATATTCTTTTAAAACAAAATTGGCAAAATCGTTATTTTCTAAATCACTTTTTTCCAAAGTATCATCCACAACAGATTTTTCATTTTCTTTCGTTTTTTCAAGATGTATTGGTTTTAATTTCACCGGTGGCAAGTCATTGTTTTTTTGACTCTGTTCTGTCTCTATCCCACCTACAACTATCGTTTGAAAATCATCTTTATCTTTATCTTTATTTTTATCATTTGTATTTTCATTCATATTTTCTACAACAGAAGTTTGCACATCATCTGTTTTTATCACAGATGATGATTCCTTGTTATCTTCCTCAACAGATTTTGGCATCAAACTATGCCTTAAATCAAACGAAGATATTTGATTTTTAATTTCGGGAAAAGGTTTATCATAATCTACCCCCTCTGCCAAAACAACAGGTGGGAAAGCAACTAAAAATAACAAAACATAAAAACAAGAAAACATTTTTCCCTCCACAACAACAAAATCTTGTCTTAATCATAAAATTATGATACAATATATAAATCACAGGGGCAATAAAAAAATGAGTGAATTTAAACTATCAACAGAAAACGATAAAAAAATAGATGAATTTAAAAATTTAAAATCTAAATATGATGATTTTAATAAAGTATATGGTTTCAGAAAAATAAACCCTGTATACATATATATCACTGCTATTGTGTTAAGTTTGGTATGGATTGGACTTTTAATATATTATGCAAGCAATAGTGTTTATAACTGGTCCTCATTGTTTAAAATGCTTCCTCATGAATTTGGTGGTTTTTTAGCAGGAACTATCGTTCCCATCGGCTTTATATGGATGGTCGCCCTTTACATAGATAAAAATATCAATTCCAATTATGAACATGAGGTAATTTACCCATTTTTACAAAGTATAATTGATCCACATGGGGATACATCTGTTATAACAAAGGTAATCACAAAAAAAATAGAAACAGAAACAACTGAATTAAAAAATACTATTAACAAATTTGTAGAATATTCTGAAAAATTAAGCAACATTCACAATGCTATATCTGAAAAGGTAAACAATACTATCCTATCTATAAAGGAACATGAAACTCATCTAAAATCTATTACAAATAATCTAAACACCTCAACCGAGTCAATAGATGGTAAAGTCAGAAACATTTTAGAAATTATTTCAGAAAATATCGGATTATTAGTTGACACAACAAACAGCGCCGAAGAAAAAACAAATTCTATAACAAAAAATTTATTATCAGAAACTGAAAAATTGGAAACCACCATTGAAAAAACCGCTAATATAGTAGAGGTAATCTCCCAAACAATAGATACTAACTCTCTAAATATAGAAAGTTCCACAAAAAATGCTATCCAAAAGGCAAAGGAGATAGAAGAAACCTTTGATACAATTGGCAATAGAATTGTATCTTCTACCGAAGTAAGTGAAATACGTGCTAATCAATTATTAAACAACATTGAAGATAAAACAAATAACATCATTCAAAAAACAAATTTATCAGCAACAAAAATAAACTATATGTATGAAACTATTTCATCGCTAATTGACACAATGGAAAAAATATCAAACGAACATAAAAAAGTATCAGAAAACAATTTACAAACTATCAACACCCAATCAACTAATATAATAAAGGAATTAAAAGAACAAACCGAAAAATTTGAATATAATACAGGTTCTATCTTAGAAACTATCAATAACATAGAGGAAAAATTCAGCAATATAAACAACGGAATCGAAGGTATATCAAACAATATAATTCAACATTTCAAAGACATTGCCCTTGAAATAAAGGAGCAAAAAGATCAACTTTACTCAACTTCTAACGAGGTAAGTCAAAATATAGATAGTGTATCTGAAAAATTTTTATTAGAAAAAAATCTATTTATTTCCTCAATATCAGATATAAAAGAAATTGCTACACAAACATCTGAAAATATGAAATCATCAGCAAACGATATAATTTTTACATCAAACAATATAAAAGGTACTGCACAAGAAATAAACGAACTTATTACAAATTCCAGTAAAAATCTCAGTGCTCAAGCCGAAATAACATCAAAAGTTGCACACGATATAAAAACAACACTAACAAATGAAATAAATAATTTAGAAGAGCTTGCAAACACCGTCGCAACTCAAAATAGATTGAGTGAAATGTCAATAGAAGAAGAAGGCAAAAAACTATCAAATATTACCGAAGAATTGTTAATTAAAATAGGCACCATGAACAGCAAGATATCTTCCACAATAAACAATATTTTAAACCTAAGTGGACAACTTGATAACAAATTCAATTCTATAAACGAAAACATTTTACAAAAATCTACACAGGCAGCAAAAATCATAAATGATAGCGTGGAAAGAAGTGTAAACTCATCAAATAATTTCAGGGAAATATCTTCTCAATTTATTGAAAATTCAACAAAAACCAACTCTGACATAAACAAACTTATCTCCGAACTTAAAAAAGAAACAATGGTATTAGATGGCACTACAAAATCAGCCAAGGAATTAGTCGGAAGCATTTCTGCAGAAATTATAAAGGCTGCACAAAATATACCTGAACTAAATTCTAATATTCATAATATAAATAATAACTTAAAAACTACCAACCAAAACATAGACCAAAGTATTTTAAATACAACTAAAAAAACAAATGAACTTATTCAAAATTTAAATCAAATAGAAAACAAATTTTCAAGGTTTGTAAACGAAAAATCATCCGAAATGGATTTAATTACAAATTCATCTACCCAAGCAATAACAAAAATTGCAAATTACACAAATAAATTAAATCAAGAAACAAAACAAACATTAGAAGATTTAAAAACACAATACGAAACTATACAAAATATATCTGGTTTAAACAAATCAAACTCAAATATAAAAACAACTAACACAAGTAATTTTTTAAATGAAGCAGGTTTCATAATAGAAAAACTAAACTCTATTTCAATAGATATTTCATCAATACTATCCCCTGAAATAAATCAAGAACTATGGAACAAATATAATGCCGGACACAAAAGTGTATTTTCTAGATACCTATCAAAAACCTTAGATAAGAGACAAATAAATAGTCTACATGAACTGATACACACTAATTCCGAATTTGCACAATATGTAAAATCATTTATAAAGGAATTTAATAATATCATAGCCAAGGCATCAACAACCGATAAAAGCGAGATTTTAGTAGAAACATTAACATCAACAGATATAGGCAAAATATACATGTTATTAAGGGAAATTGTACAATAAACTATTCGTTAAAATCCATTCCCAAAAAACCAAAATTTAAATCTGAAAATTCCATTTGAAATTTTGCATCTTCAGACATTTTTGATAAATCCCATACAGGATACCAAACAACTTTAACAACTACCACACCTACACCTTCTAAACTTGCAATACTTTCAGCAACCCAAATAGGTATTTCATCTGCCATAGGACAAGTTGGCGAAGTCAAACTCATCACAATATTTACATTACCATCTTTTTGTAAATCTATATCATAAATCAAACCTAAATTATAAACATCTATATTTATTTCAGGATCAAAAACTAATTTTAATGCATCAATAATAACACTTTTTTTCTTTAAAGGTTTTTGTTTTTTTGACAGAGGATTTCCCCGTTCAACAATAACATCTTTAAGTTCTTTTACATTATCCTCTATTACTAAACTTTCCTTAGTCTCCGACATAATACACCCTACCTTAACATAACCAATACTTTTTTTAAGGTTTCTATAAATTTATCAATATCTTCCTTATCATTATAAATACCTAATGAAACACGAATAGAAGAATCTATCCCAAACCTAGTATGCAAAGGCTCTGCGCAATGTTTTCCAACTCTTACACAAATATTATTTTTCCCTAATAAAAAGCCTATATCAAAGGAAGAAACCTTATCAATTACAAACGAAACAATAGAATTTGAATCCATACTACTAATAAACTTTACCCCACTAATTTCTGAAAGCTTTGCAATAAGATAAGTTGTTAACCCTGATAAATACTTACTGATTTTATCCATACCAATACTTTCAATGAAATCTATCGCAGCCCCAAACCCTACTACCTCAACAACAGGAGGAGTCCCTGCCTCAAATTTAGAAGGAGGTTCCTTAAAAACAACTTTATCCAAGGACACACTTTCAACCATATCTCCACCAAATTGATATGGTAGAAGCAAATCAAGTAAAGATTTCTTACCATATAAAATACCAAGTCCTGTTGGCCCATAAATTTTATGAGACGAAAACACATAGAAATCAATATCCAACACAGACACATTAACCTTGTCATGAGCAGTTAATTGTGCACCATCCACACAAACCTTTGCCCCATAATTATGAGAAATTTTGACAATCTTACCAATATCGTTTTTAAGTCCTATTACATTTGATTGTGCGGTCACACATACCAATTTAACTTTATCTGAAATATTTTTTTCAAACCAATCATAATCAAAAGAACCATCTTCTAAAATTGGCAAATACTTTATTTTTATATTTTTTTGCAGTTCTAAATCTTTCCAAGGAAGGAAATTGGAATGATGCTCTGCCTCCGAAACAATTATTTCATCCCCATCAATTAACAAAGAACGATAAGACGAAGCCAACAAATTAAATGCTTCGGTAGAACCCTTTGTAAAAACTATCTCCGACATATCCGATGCACCAATAAATTTAGCCACCTTTGCCCTAACATCATCATAAAGCATACTTGCATTTTCAGACCAATTATACAATCCTCTGTGTATATTGGCATAAGAATTACAATAAAAATCATTCATTGCATCTATGACAGATTGTGGTTTTTGTGCCGAAGCAGCACTATCCAAATATACAACATCTGGATTAGAAGTAAATATCGGAAAATTCTTTTTTATTTCATCCATCAAAATATACCTATTGCTTTTTTTATAAAATATACTATATAATATAATGTAATTTAATAAATTTAACAAGGAGAAAAAATATGGCATTTATACCTGTAAACGATGCAAATTTTGAAACAGAAGTTTTAAAATCAGATAAAATAGTATTAGTTGATTTTTGGGCTCAATGGTGTGGTCCATGTAGACAATTTTTACCAATAGTAGAAGAAGTTTCAAACGAAATGTCTGATAAGGTTAAATTTTGTAAATTAAATGTTGATGAAGGAAGGGAAACTCCGGCAAAATACGGAATTACAGGAATCCCAACAATAATATTATTCCGAAATGGTGAAATCGTAGCAAGTAATAGCGGATCTATGTCTAAAAAGGCATTAACAGATTTCATAAATGCAAATATATAGGTAAAAAACCAAATAAAATTTAATTAATAATAAATAAAAAATAAAAGGAGATAAATATGGCCAACGAAAAGAATAAAATCCTAGATGAAATAGTTCTACCAGAAGGATACAAGCCATCAGAATCAGAAGAATATATGAATCCTATGCAACTTGCATATTTCAAAAAAAAGTTGCTAGATTGGAAAAAATCTCTTTTAGAAGGAAGTCAAAACACAATTAAAACATTAGTAGAGGAAACATCCGACACTTATAGTGCCGCAGGTGACGATATAGATCGTGCAAATGATGAGGCTTTAAAACAACTAGAATTAAGGGCACGCGACCGCGAAAGAAAAGTCATCGCAAAAATTGATGCCGCCCTAAAAAGAATTGAAGATGGGACTTTTGGTTATTGCGAAATAACAGATGAACCAATAGGATTAAAACGTTTGGAGGCTCGCCCTATCGCAACCATGACCGTCGAAGCCCAAGAAGAACACGAAGCAAAAGAAAAGATGTATAACAATTAAAAAAATAAAAAATCCCTCTTTTATGAGGGATTATTTTTCTTTTAAAAGCCTATTATCTAGATTTTGAATACTTTGCTTCAAAAATCTGAGCCCTTTTCAAATCATTTACTTCTGCTAAAACTTCTTTAAATTCTGCTTCACAACGAAGTTGGTTTTCAATATCAATTTTCCTATTCAAATATTGTGATAATAAAACCTTATCATGATCTTTTACATCAACTATATAGTTTTTCATTTTATTAGAAAGTTTTCCAAAAAACAAAGGATTTTTAATAGCCCCATCAATAGTTATTTCACTTTTTTGAAAACAAAAAGCAATCATATCTTCTGAGTATGTTAAATTTTCCAATCTTTGTTCTTCTTTTTTAAACTTAGCGAAATTTTCTTCTACTATATAATCAGTTAAAATTTTATTATTGAATTCTTGCATTTTACGAATTTCTTCGTCCTTACTTTTATTAGAAGCAATTCCAGCAACTAACAAAGTTCCTAATAAAATAATACCTGATACTTTTAAAAGTTTTTTTTGTAATTCTTTTTTCATAATACACCCCTCGGTTTTTGTTTAACTAAAAACAATATAGCCAATATATTTTATTTTGTCAATAAAATTATTTAAAATAAATTTTTACTTATTTTTCTTATTAAAATCAAATACTTGATAAAAATTAAACACAAAAAAGAACCCACAAAAACAAAATATCAAAAACAACAAATTACCAGTTTTTGAAAACAAAGTCCTCTCGATTCGCAAAGGCAACACAAAATCTTTAACAATTCCTGTCATATCATCTTTCCCAACAACAATTTTCCCATTTTCTATATATCCTAAGGCGGATATGACACTAGGCCCTAAATCTTTGTATCCAAAATTTGCAACCCTTATAATAGGAACTCCCTCTTCAACTGCCCTAAACTTCGCTATTTCTAAATGTTGACTTTTCCCTAAATCCCCAAACCAAGCATCATTAGATATATTAACAATGACATCAACATCTTCTGGTACACTTAATTCTGAAAAGATTATTTCATAACAAATCAAAGGAAGTAATTTCAATGAAAAATGATTTATTGATTTTTTTTCACTTCCCTCGGAAAAATCCTTGGTCCCCTCTGTAAATTTCTTAAAAGGTAATAATTTTTTAAAAGGAATATACTCACCAAACGGAACAAGATGATGCTTATCATATACATGTTTTATACCATTTTTATCCAATATAGCCAACGAATTATACACATCATAATTTTGCCCAAATTCATCAAAATTATCATATCTATTGAAACCAACAATAAGCGAAGATTTTTCGTTATTTATATTAGAATATAACATTTCATAATAACCATTATTTGTTAAATCAAAAGGCGAAGAAGTTTCCGAAAAAACAAATAAATCAACATCTTGCCAACCATCTCTATGAGCAAGATTTATATATTTATCAACCATATTTTTATTATTTATAAGATATTGTGGAACCTGAGGATCAATTAACCTAACCTTAAAATCGGAATATTTGGATTCTTGATATTTATTTATTCTAACCAATCCAAATATCAGCATAAATACAAAAGTAATAATAACAAAAACCCCCGTCTTACTTTTCCATGATTTCTTATAAATTAAATAAGGAAAAGATAAAACAAAAATAGTTAAAAAAGTTAAACCAAAAGAACCTACTAAACTAAGTGTTTGCATAAAAACTGGAATCCCAGACCATACCAAAGAAAACTGGTTCCACGGAAGTCCTGTAAAAATCCAACTTCTTACCCATTCAAAAAATGTCAACGACAATGCAAATGTAAAATATCTTTTTCCCTCTGATACCTTAAAAGTGATAATTCCCGAAAATTCAATAAATAATGTCAACAAAGCAGTCAAAAGAAACAAACCTATCGGTGCAACCAAAAGAATAATTATCAAATTTTCTGGTAAGAAAAAAAATGGCTTCATAATCCAACTAAACGATATTAAATAGGAAATTTCAGTCAGCCAAAACATTCTCCAAAATGCAGTTTTTGCAGATTTTGAAACATCTATCAAATATAACATATATGATAAAAATAATGACAAACACACAACAGAAAATACTGGGAAATATAAATTAAACGGAGGATAGGCAAAACCTCCTAAAATACCAACAATAAAAAATTTTAATTTTTTATTCATATGGATTTTCAATTTTAAACCTCTTTAAAATTTTAATTTCCATTCCTTCCATAATATCTGCCTGCTCATCAGTAATATGATCAAAACCAAGCAAATGCAACACACCATGACATAAAAGATGGATAAAATGATTTTGTAAAGGAATATTTTGCTCTGTCGCTTCTTTCAACAAAGTATCAAGAGAAATAACAATATCACCCAACAAAAACTTATCCCCCGTTTCAAATGATAAAACATTAGTTGCCTTATCCTTTTTTCTATATTTAGAATTTAAAATTTTTATTTCTTCATCATTTGTTAACACAAGACAAATTTCACTTCCTTTTAAAATAGGGAATTTTAAAACTTTAAAACATTTATAAACAACAGAATCAGCCAAAGATTGAATATCTTTAAAATAAGAATTCCACCTTTCATCATTAATTATTAAAGATAATTTTACCTTTTTTTTACAGAAGAACATTCGGTATTTTCCTCACTTGAATTTTTAAATTGCTCAACTCCTATTTCTATCATTTCCGTAATATTAACAGAGTCCTGAGAATACTCAAACTCATCATTATTTTCCATATAATCCAAACTTCCACCAGGAAGTATTGCAATATACTTATCCCCTATTAAACCATCAGTATATATTGCAACAGAACTATCATCAGGAATAAATATACCATTGTTTATTTGCATAAATACCTGCACAGAAAAGTCCGGCATCAATTTTAATTCTGACACACTTCCAACATCAACACCTGACAATCTAACAAAGGCCCCTTGTTTTAATTCATCTGTCTTTTTAATATTTGCTACCAATGTATAAAAATGACTTTTGCTTAAATTTTTGAAATAATCATAAACTTTAATAGATACGAACAAAACCAAAGCATAAACTAATACAGAAGCAATAAATTTTTTTATTTTTTGTTTCAGTTTTTTTCTATTCATTTCCACCTCCTAAAAACATTTACACATATTTAAAGAAATTAGAAACATAATTCAAAAGTTCACTAACAGGAAGTCGTATCTGACTCATGGTATCTCTATCACGAATAGTAACAGTTTCTGGATTTTTTTCCAAAGTTTCAAAATCAATAGTAATACATAAAGGTGTTCCTATTTCATCATGTTTACGATATGCCTTTCCAACATTTCCCGAAGTTTCCAAAACAACCTTACCAATACCTAACATCATAATCCTTGATTTAATATCTTCTGCTTTTTGCATAAGTTGTTCATTGTTTTTAGCCAACGGAATAACTGCCAATTTAACAGGAGCAAGATGAGGCTTTAACTTTAAAAATATTCTTTTATCCCCATTTTCTAGTATTTCCTCTGTATATGCATCATTCAAAATAGCAAGCATTCCTCTATCAACTCCGGCAGAAGGTTCTATAACAAAAGGAACAAAAGTTTCCTTTGTATAAGGATCGGTATAGGAAAGTTTTGCATTTGAATCTTTATTTTCTAAGACTTTTGCCTTAACCCCTAACTGTTGAGCATCTTTTGTATGGGAGCCTAAGTCAAAATCTGTTCTATTAGCAATTCCTTCTAACTCCTCCAAACCATGAGGAAATTGGTAAACTATATCGGTACAAGCCTTTGCATAATGAGCCAAATCCTCCTTTTTATGTTTTTCAAGTTGGATATTTTCTTCCGAAAGACCTTGCTTAATCCACCATTTTTTGCGTTCTTCTATCCAATATTCATGCCATTTTTCATCTTCCCCAGGCTTAACAAAGAACTCCACCTCCATCTGTTCAAATTCGCGAACACGAAATATAAAGTTTCTAGGGGTAATTTCATTTCTAAATGATTTTCCAATTTGTGCGATTCCAAAAGGCACCTTTTTAGAAGTTGCATCCAAAACATTTTTAAAATTTACAAAAATCCCCTGTGCAGTTTCTGGTCTAAGATAGGCATAGGAATTTTCATCAACAACAGGACCAATATTAACCTTCATCATAAGGTTAAAATCTCTTGGCTCTGTAAGATCTGTGGAACCACAAAAATCACATTTTCCCGGTTCTTTTAATTTATCAGCACGCATCCTCTGTTTACATTTTTTACAATCAACCAACGGATCTGTAAATGTTGTTTCATGACCAGAATGCCTAAAAATCAAAGGATTAGATAAAACAGAACTATCCAAACCTTCTATATCATCTCTATCATATACAAACGATTTCCACCAGGCATTTTTCAAATTTTTCTTCAATTCTACACCAAGTGGACCATAGTCATAAGTTCCCTTTAATCCACCATAAATTTCACCACTTTGAAAAACGAAACCACGCCTTTTGCAAAGAGAAACTAAATCATCCATACTTTTAGCAACCATAACAAAACTCCAAATTATAATTAACTGCTATAAAATACACCATAACTAAGCAAGTTTCAAGGTTTATTTTATCTAATAAAAAAAAGTAAAAATTTGCATAAAACAACCTTTACAAATCAAAGTTTTTAGCATATTATAAAATAGTGTAAGGAAATAAAAATTGAGAACAAAAGAAGAGTTAATATCAGCAATAAAAAAATATAATCCGGATCTTCCTAACTCTGAAAAGGCAAGAATAGAATTAGCCTATACTTTTGCTCAGGAAAAACATGCTGGACAAAAAAGAGCTAGTGGCGAAGAATATTTCTCTCATCCTTTGGAAGTTGCATTCATAGCAGCAGAAGAATACGAATTAGATACCGACTCAATAATATCTGCTTTACTTCATGATGTCGTAGAAGACACAAAAACATCAATAAAAACAATAAAAAATTTATTCGGAGAAAGTGTTGCCGAACTTGTAACTGGATTAACAAAACTCCGTTCAATAAAAATAACTTCCCCTAAAATATTAAAGGCTGAAAATTATCGAAATTTTGTTCTATCTGTATCAAAGGATATTCGTGTCCTTATAATAAAATTGATAGATAGATACCACAACATAACTACATTACAATATCACAAATCAACTGAAAAAAAACAACGTATCGCACTTGAAACGTTAACAATATATATACCTTTGGCTGAACGTATGGGTATGGAAAAATTAAAAACTCAAATGGAAAACATTTGTTTTAAAGAACTATATCCACAGGAGTTTCATTTTATAGAAGAAAAACTTGAAACCCTAAGGAAATCTGGAACAAATTTAATTGAACCAATTGTTGATGAATTAAGTGATTTAACAACAAGACATAAAATCAAGGCCCAAATTTATGGTAGGGAAAAAAGCCCTTATTCCATATGGCGAAAAATGAATAATAAAAACATCACATTTGATGAAATATTTGATATAATTGCTTTCCGTTTTATTGTAGAAGATGTAGAAGACTGCTATAAAATCTTAGGTATGATTCACTCAACATATAAAATGATTCCTAATAGATTCAAAGATTACATTTCTACACCAAAACCAAACAAATACCAATCCTTACACACCAGTGTTATCGGTCCATTAAACAAAAGAATAGAAATACAAATAAGAACTCGTGAAATGGATAAGGTTGCACAATACGGATATGCAGCACACTGGTTATACAAAGAAGGTAAAACAGATTTAACTTCCAAAGATTTTGACTGGTTAAGGAATATGGTTGATGCAATAAAACATGTATCCTCTCCTGATGAGATAGTAGAAAACACAAAATTATCTCCATTTATAGATTCGATTTTTTGTTTTACCCCTAACGGCGATTTAATAGATTTACCAATAGGTGCAACAGCCCTTGATTTTGCATATGAAATTCATTCTAACATAGGAAATCATTGTGTCGGTGCCAAAATTAACAAGGTAATTAAAAATATTAGAACTCCTCTTAAAACCGGAGATATGGTTGAAATCCTTACATCAAAAATACAAAATCCATCACCAGAATGGGAACGTTTTGTTGTAACATTAAAGGCAAAAAATGCGATCAAACATTACTTAAAACAACAACGTAAACAACAAACTATATTATACGGGAAACAATTACTTCAAACATCATTTGAAAATTACAAACAACCTTTCAGTGAAAAAAAGCTAAACACTATTTTAAATAAATATGGTGCTTCAACACTGGACGACTTATATCTTCTCATAGGGTCAAAGGAATACACTCCTGACCATATATTATTTTCCTTATACCCAGATTTAAAAAATAAGGAACAAAAAAATAATTTCAATATAGATAGTTTCTTTAATTCCATTGCCAAAAACACCTTTGAAAAGGCAAAGGAAAAAGAAAAAATTTCTGATGGTGTTTTAGCAAATATTCCCGTTCATTTTGCAAAATGCTGCTATCCTGTTCCTGGTGATGAAATAATAGGTATAATCCATACGGGAAAGGGAATTACCATTCACAAAAAAACATGTAATACATTAGAAAGATATAAAAACACCCCTGAAAAATTATTCAATTTAAATTGGGATGATTATAGTTCATTTAAAAACTCTACTTTCCAAACAAAAATTGCAATACTTGCAAAAAACACACCTGGTGCATTAAACGAAATTACATCTATTTTAGCAAAGGAAAATGCAAACATAGATTATATAAAAATTATTAGTAAAACCGAAGAATACACCGACATACTTTTTACAATAAATGTTAAAAACATTGAACATTTAAACAATATAATTTCAAATTTAAAAAATGCAAAAATGATAAATACTGTCATAAAATACAATAATTAAGGTAAAAAATGTTAACAAATTTATTTATTAAGAATTTCATTTTAATAGAAAGCTTACAACTTTCTTTTGGACATAAACTAACCGTTTTAACTGGTGAAACCGGTGCTGGAAAATCAATTTTATTAGATGCCGTATCTTTTGCATTAGGTTCCCGAAGTGATACCTCACAAATAAAAATGGGATGTGATACTATGTCTGTAACTGCTAGTTTTTCAGTAGAAAAAAAACATCCCGCAATAAAATTACTAAAAGACCAAGATCTTATTTCCGAATCAGAATTAAAAGATACAAACGAAATAATTTTAAGAAGAACTTTAAACAAAGACGGAAAAAACAAGGCTTTTATAAACGATACTCCTGTAAGTTTAAGCACTCTCAAATTGATAGGTGACACTCTTATAGAAATTCACGGACAATTTGATAACCAAAGTTTATTAAACCCAGCAACACATATAAATATTCTGGATTCATTCGGACATCTAGATAACTTAAAAAATCTATGCAAAGATGCTTATATAAATTGGCAAAACAAAAAACGCGAATTTTTAAAAATGTCCGAAGAATTTGAAAAAGCTAAACAGGACGAAGAGTACCTTAAACACAATCTTTCTGAACTTTTACAACTAAATCCACAAAAGGGTGAAGAAGAAGAACTAAATAACAAACGACATATTTTAATGAATTCAGAAAAGATAATAACATCAATAAAAGATTCTTTTGAATACTTATCAAAATATGGTGATGAACCCGAAAAATTCATATCTAATTCTTTATATGCATTAGAACGAATTCCACAAGATGCCCAAAACGAAAAAATTCAAAATATAATAGAAGAATTAAACACATCAATATCAACATTGTCTGATGCTTACGAAAATTTAAAACAAATTTTAAACGACAATGACAATGATACGACAACTCTTGAACAGACAGAAGAACGTCTTTTTACCATTCGTGAATTATCACGAAAACATAAGGTTTCTCCTGATGAATTACCCGCATTTACTGAACAATTAAAGGAAATAGTCAACAACATAAACAATTCTGATACAGTATTAAAAGAAAAACAAAAAGAAGAGGAAAATGCAAAACAAACTTACCTAAAAATTGCAAATGAATTATCCGAAAAACGAAGCGAAGCAGGAAAAATTTTAAGTAGTAAAGTGATGGATGAACTTCCCCCTTTAAAATTAGAAAAGGCAACATTTGAAGTAGTAATCAAACAGGAAAACGATGAAAATAAATTTTCTTCAAATGGTATAGATTCTGTATACTTTATGGGAACAACCAATTTTGGAATACCTAAAAATTACATTCATAAAATTGCCTCTGGTGGAGAATTGGCAAGATTCACACTTGCAATCAAAGTTGTTATTTCTGATTCAAATGTTATTTCTTCTATGATTTTTGATGAAATTGACACGGGAATTTCTGGTGCAACAGCAAGTGCTGTCGGCGAACGTCTTGCAAGATTAAGTAAATCTATTCAAACTTTGGTTATAACTCATTCTCCTCAGGTTGCCTCTTTTTCAAACCATCATTTCAAAGTTGAAAAATATTATGATGATGAAAAACAAGCAACCATCACAACCGTATCACAACTTTCTGAAAAACAACGCATATACGAAATTGCACGAATTATATCAGGTGATAAAATCACAGATGAAGCATTAAGTGCAGCCGAAAAACTATTTATAACTTCAATAAAAGCATAATAAGGAGTCCTAAATGAATATAAAATTTACATCTGAAATAAACAAAGATTACGATTTAACAATCATAGGTATATATAAGAAAAATAAATTTTCTAATATTGCAAATAAAACAGATAAAAAATTAAATGGCATTATCTCAAAATCAATTAAAAATTCAACTTTCAACGGGGAAATAGGAGATTTAGTACACATACACTCTGAAAAACTTCTTATTGTTGGATTAGGTGAAGAAAAAGATTTAACCGAAATAAATTTACAAAAAATTGGTGGAAAAATAGGCCTTATATTACAAAAGGAAAAAGTTAAAAATTCATTTATATTCTTAGATAATTTCTCAGATGAAAATAATTTTAAAATCATATATGGACTAATTTTAAAAACATATACTTTCACAAAATATAAAACTGAAAATACAGATGATAAAACAAATCAAAGCATATTTGTATATTCTCAAAATCCACAAAAATCAGAAAACGACTTCTTAAAAACAAAGGCAATAATTGATGGTATCACAACAACTCGAAACCTTGCAAATGAACCATCAAATGTATTAACAACAACAGAATTTGTAAAAGAAGTTAAAAATTTATCAAAACTAGGTATTAAAATAGAAATCATAGATGAAAAACAATTAAAAAAAATGGGGGCTAATCTGATTTTATCCGTTGCAAAAGGATCCGAATACCCACCGTACATAGTTTCAATGAGTTATACCGGAAACAAAAAATCCAAAAACACAATTGGAATTATAGGAAAAGGTTTATGCTTTGATAGTGGTGGTATTTCAATAAAACCATCAAAGGGAATGGATGAAATGAAAAGCGATATGACAGGTGCCGCAACGGTAGTTGGAATTATGGAAAGTCTAGCAAAACGAAAGGCAAAAGTAAATGTCGTAGGTGTAATAGGATTGGCCGAAAATATGCCTGATGGTAATTCTTATAAACCAGGTGATGTAATAAAGTCATTAAGTGGGAAAACTGTTGAAGTTTTAAATACCGATGCCGAAGGACGCCTTGTCTTAGGTGATTGCATAACATACACAATAAAAAATTTTAAACCTAACCTAATAATTGACTTTGCTACATTAACCGGTGCAATCATAATTGCATTAGGTGAAGAAATAACAGGACTATTTTCTAACAATAAAGAATTGGCAAAAAAACTTATAACATCAGGTTTAAAAACAGGTGAAGAATTATGGCAAATGCCTATGGGAACAAAGTTCAAAAATATGATAAAATCTAATATCGCAGATATGAACAACCTCGGAAAACCTGAACGAACCGCAAGTTCCATAACCGCAGCAGAATTCTTAGAAAATTTTGTAGAAAACGACACTCCGTGGGCTCATTTAGACATAGCAGGAACCGCATGGACTTCATCTGGTAACGATATTTCACCAAAAGGATTAACCGGTGTTGGTGTAAATCTGATAAATGAATTTATAAGTAATTATTACGAGGAAAAATAGAAAATAAAAAAAGCACTTTTGAGATTAAAAGTGCTTTTTTATAGTAAAATGTAAATTATATCTTCTTAATAATTACACATGCATTAGTTCCACCAAAACCAAAAGAATTAGAAAGTGCAATATCAACCTTCCTCTTTTTAGGAGTAAAAGGAACTAAATCAATACAATCTGTGCCCTCTTCTGGATTATCAAGGTTAAGTGTAGGAGGCACAATCTGATCACGAATAGCAAGTGTACAGAAAATTGCTTCCACTGCACCTGCTGCACCTAAAAGATGACCTGTCGCAGACTTAGTAGAAGACATACAAATCTTATCCAACGCCGAAGCAAATACTTCCTTAACTGCATTGAACTCTATCATATCTCCCATAGTAGAAGTTCCATGAGCATTTATATAATCAACATCTTCTGCTTTTATATTCGCTGATTTCAAAGCAGCTTCCATAGCACGTTTTGCACCATTTCCATCACTAGCCGGAGCAGTCATATGATAGGCATCACCACTCATACCATAACCAATAACTTCAGCATAAATATGAGCACCTCTTGCCTTTGCGTGTTCATACTCTTCTAAAACCAAAATACCAGAACCTTCACTCATAACAAAACCATCACGGTCTTTATCCCATGGTCTACTTGCTTTTGTAGGTTCATCGTTGTGTTGAGACAAAGCCTTTGTTGCACTGAAACCTGCAACACCCATAGGATTCACAGCCGCTTCTGCACCACCTGCAATCATAACATCTGCATCACCTAACATAATCAATCTAGTTGCATCACCTATTGCATGAGTTCCAGTTGCACAAGCTGTCACAACAGAATGATTTGGTCCTTTAAACCCATATTTAATAGAAACATGTCCCGAAGCTAAATTTATCAACGAAGCAGGAATAAAGAAAGGTGATACCTTTGCAGTATCTTTTTCAACCATTCCTTTTGCAGTTTCATAAATAGTTCCCAAACCACCGATACCAGAACCTATCATAACACCAGTTCTACACCTATCTTCATCAGATTCCGGTTTCCAATTTGCATCTGTAACAGCATCTTCCGCAGCCACCATAGCATATTGAATAAACTTATCCATCTTCTTTATATCTTTAAATGGAATAACTGTTTCAGGATTGAAATCGTTTTCACCTGTTCCAACAGAAATCTCTCCTGCTATTTTTGTAGAAAATTTTTCGGTATCAAAACCTTCTATTTTTTTTATTGCAGATTTAGATTGCAAAAGTCCATCTTCCCAATTTGCCTTTATTCCACGACCAAATGGACTAACTATTCCGATACCTGTAATAACAACACGTCTCATAAAAAACTCCTTTTTTTTATTTGAATTCAGGAAAAATATACAACGATTAGTTATATTTTTCAAGAAGAATTAAAAAAAGTTAAGACAAATTTCCTAAAAAATAAAATAACAAAAATCCCTCTATAAATAGAGGGATAAAAACTATTCTATAAAAGTTTTCAATTTTTTAGCCCTAGTTGGGTGTTTAAGTTTTCTAAGTGCTTTTGCCTCTATCTGTCTGATTCTTTCACGAGTAACAGAGAATTGTTTACCAACTTCCTCCAATGTATGATCGCTGTTCATACCTATACCAAACCTCATACGAAGAACTCTTTCTTCACGAGGAGTCAAAGTAGATAAAACCTGAGAAGTAATTTCCCTTAAATTACTATTAACAACAGCATCCAGCGGTTTAACAACATTTTTATCTTCAAGAAAATCTCTAAATGAACTATCCTCATCATCACCAACCGGAGTTTCCAAAGAAATAGGTGATTTCGCAATCCTAAGGACTTTTCTAACTCTATCAATAGGCATGCCTATTTTCTTAGCCAATTCTTCGGGTGTTGGTTCACGACCTAAATCTTGCATCATAACCCTAGAAGTTTTCTTTAATTTTGTAATAGTTTCAATCATATGAACCGGAATACGTATAGTCCTTGCCTGATCAGCAATAGAACGAGTAATAGCCTGTCTTATCCACCATGTAGCATAGGTAGAGAATTTATAACCACGACGATATTCAAACTTATCTACTGCTTTCATAAGACCTATATTTCCTTCTTGAACTAAATCAAGGAATTGCAAACCTCTGTTTGTGTATTTTTTAGCAATAGAAATCACCAAACGAAGATTCGCCTCAATCATTTCTTTTTTTGCAGTTGATTCGAATTTTTCACCCTTTCTAACAACTTCAACAACATTTTTGTATTCTTTCAAAGGAAGCCCTGTCTCTGCTTCAACAGCCTGCATCTCATTTTTGATTCTGTTAATTTCATCTATATGAACCGTTGTAAACCTTTTCCAATCTTTTGATGAAATTTTAGAAACTTTTTTAATCCATGCATCGGTTAAACCTGTCTCTTTATACCTTTCAAGGAAATCTTCACGTTTAATCCTTGAATTTTCAGCCAACCTTAATAAACGTCCCTCCAAAGATAATAATTTTCTATTTTTTTCAGTCATTTCATCAAGCAACTCTGTAATTCTTAAATCATTTAATTTAATAGTTGCCATATAAGAAACTAACTCAAAATAAAGTTTAGCATGCTTTGCCTTAAAAGAAGCAAGATCCATTTTATTTTTGGCATCTATTTTCTTATCTTCAAGCCTATTTATTTTAGCATAAACCTTCTTAATATTTTCAAAAGTTTCTAAAACCGTAGGACGAAGAGATTCTTCCATCGCATTAACTGGAATCTGAGAACTATCTTCATACAAATCTGCTTCATCAAGATTTTCATCATCTAAATCATCTATATCGGTATCATCTTCATTTAAATCTTCTTCAGAAACATCCTTATCCATATAGACATCACCATACATTAAATCAAGATTTATTATATCGCGAAGTTGTATTTCTTCTTTCAAAAGACTATCATACCAACCAAGTATTTTTTTAACAGTCATAGGACTATCACAAAGTCCTTCTATCATTAATTTTCTTCCTGCTTCAATCCTTTTGGCAATGGCGATTTCACCAACTCTTGAAAATAATTCAATAGTTCCCATAGCCCTAAGATAATTTCTAACAGGATCGCTACTTCTACTTTCAATAAATTTAGCTTCATCACTATCATCTTGATGTGATGAAAGAAATTCTTTTAAGGCAACATTATTTTCTATTTTTGCCCTACTAACACCATACACTTCATCAGATTCAGAAGAATTTGCTTCCTCTTCACTTTCATCATCTTCGTCATCATAGGCAGAAGAAACAGATTCCTCGGCAAAATCAGACCCCAAAGATAATTCTTCCCCTTCATCATATTCTTCCTTAACATTGATACCAATTTCAGAAATTCTGATTAAGGCATCTTCCGTTTCTTCCATTGACAAACCATCTAGACCGGAAGCATATTCAATCATAGACCTAGAAACCACACCTTTTTTTTGTGCTCTTTTTATAAGTTTTTTCAGATTTTCAGACAAGCCAGAAATCAAAAACTCCGTAGCAATTTCTTCCGGAGTCAATTTACTATTCAACATACTTTCTGTCTTCAAAGCATCAGAATTTTCAACACTTTTTTGTTGATTTGAATTTTCAATAGATTTTTTCTTAAAAAACACCATAAACACCACAACTTAAAGTTAAAAGGAAACACACTAACAAAGACTCTTTCTAATACTTTTTATGACAAAAGTCAATTTATTTTAGAAAAAAGCCTTATTTTTCTTCATCACTCTCAGTTTTTTTAGCTTTTTTTTCAGCTTTTCTAGCCAAAGTTTCAGCTTTTTTAAGTTCTCTTTCTGCCTTTGCATCAGCATCCAATATTGCTTTAGTCAAATCAAATTCTGAACAAATACCCAACAAAACAGGATTTCTAGGTTGTATTTCAGAAATACTTTTGTGTGTTCTTTCACGAATAGCATTTATAGTAGATTTAGTAGTCCTAACTAACTTACAAATTTGAGCATCTGAAATATTTGGATGATTTTTAATAAGCCACATAATAGCATCAGGTCTATTCTGTCTATGAGCCATAGGTGTGTATCTAGATTTAACTTCATGACTTTTTCTAATAAATTCTTCTGAGTTTTTATTAAGGACAAGTCTTAAATCTGGATTTTTTTCACATTTTTCAATATCTTCCTTTGAAAGCATACCATTTAAAATAGGACTTGTTCCTACTATATAATCAGTTTGTTCCCTATCTGCCAAAGCCTGAACTTCCAAAACATGCATACCACAAAAATCTGCAATTTGTTCAAAAGTCAAAGCAGTATTATCAATCAACCAAACAGCCGTAGCCTTAGGCATTAAAATTTTTCCAACCATAATAAACTCCTATAAAGTTCAAGGGATAAGATTATCCAATTATTAAAAACACTAATGTTTTATACTCATTTTTCAAAATTTTCAAGTAATTATTAAAAAGAAAGAATTATTTTATTGATTAGAAGTAAAAAAAATGCTATAATAAATAGTATAAAAAGGGATAAAATGAGGAAAACAAAAGGATTCATAACATGTTTACTTTTTGTATCAATATATCTTATTGATACTCCTTTTGTTAAGGCACAACGCAATTCTCGTCGTCAAACCAAAACAACAACCGCTTCAAACTATGCTTCATCATCTGGATTACGAACTAATACAACATTAAGATGTGATAAACCTGGTGATCCTGGATGTATCGGAAGTCAGGGAAGTGCTTTTCTATCCTGTGGTAAAAATGCTCAAAAAAATAGTTCTCAAACCGCATGTGAATGTATAGATCCACTAAATTATGTAATAAATCCTGCAAATCCAAATGAATGTATTGCTAAAACAGATTCTTTTGCAATCGCAGGTAAAAAGGCATGTGGTAATGCCTTAATAAATGCAATAGAAATTGAATGTGAAAATTCTTTCTATAACAACGGAATGAATGAGGATAACACAATAAAATGTTATGATGCAAACGACTTATTCTTAAAATTTGACACCTCATCAATAGTTGTTTTTATAGAAGGCATTCAATACAAATATGACGATGCATGCTATGCATATACCGAGGAATTAACAAAAAGCATTGCCGAAGATTATAATTTAACAGGTGCAAATTCACCAAATTGTAAATTAAAACGAACCATTGCCGAGGCATCAAACGAATGTTTTCAGGCAGTATTATCAACAGGAAAGGCAATGGGAGCAACCAATGCAATAGAAACCAAACTTGAAAGTCTTTGTGGTATACAGGGGTTAAGGACAAAATGGACTAAATTATTCGGGGAAGAGGAGTTAAAGGGAATAATATTCCCAACAAATATTCCTCAACTATATATCAATGCTGGTAAGTTAAACCCTGCTGATGGTTTAGAATTAGTTGGAAATGTTCTTGATGGGAAATTCACCGACAAAAGTAATACTTGGGAAAGGGATATAACTATGATATTAAATTCCCACCTAAACGAAGTTGCCAGTGCCTGTGGACAGGAATATGCCACACAAATGCACAATACCGACATACAGATATCAGATGAAAAATCATCTCTTCAAAGAGCTATTGACGAACAAGGTAGCATAAAGGGTGCACAAACATGGATAATGCAACAAGCATCTACTATAATAGGTGAAAACAAGGCAAATAAACTTGTCCGCGAAGGAACAATTGGCGGCATTAAGGATGAAGATATAGGAAACAACTCTTCAACAACAATATTAGAGTTAAGCCAAATCACCGAAGAAGAATTAGCACAACAAAACAACTTAACTTCTGGAATATATCTATTAACTTCTGGGAATAAGTATAGAATTGTTGAAATAAGGAAAACTGGAACAGGTACAACTGCAACAATTGAATATAAAACCATTCCATATTCAAACGATTTACAACTTTCCACTGATGCTTTAAAAGCAATAATTGGAAAAGAGGAAGATACAACATTAAACCAAAATGATTATATATCATTAGATAATTAAGGAGAAAAATATGACTAAAAAATTAATTGCATTGATAGGACTTTCACTATTATTTTCACCTCAATCCAATGCGGCAAGGAATACACGTAGAGCAAGCAGTAATACACGATCTGCCTCTCAAAATGTTAGGGTAACAGGACGCACCGTAAACATAAATGCGAATGTTTCTGATACTACATATACAGAAACAGATTACTCTAAAATAGCACCCGCAACAGATCCTATTGCAAAAAGGAAATGTACCGAACTTGTAGTAGAAGCCCTAACCGAATATTGTGGCACTGATGAAGAAAACAAGGAATGTAATAATACGACAGAAGGTTCAAATGAATCTTGTGGCACTGTTAAAAAATGTAAAAATGCAACAGAAGCCTATGCAAAAATAAAAATAGAAGATAATCCAAACGGACCTAACGAAATTTATTGTGCTAATTTCATAGAAGAGGCAGTAAACAACCTATGGGATTCATTCGATACTTACAAGGCAACAAATGAAAAAAATTGTAATATTGCTTTGGCACGATCCCTTGCTGCCGAAGAATGTTATAGATATGCATTAACACAAAAAAATGTTAGATTCTCCATAAACTCCTTTGAAACATTCAAAGAAGAAGAACTCTCAATGTGTAATAAAGCAGCCGTTGTAAAAATATATAAAACAATATCAAACGGAGATACTATAACAGAAGATGAAGCTGGTGACAATATTGCAAGTTATTTTTCCAAGGTTGGTGCAAGTGGCTGGACAAATCTAGCAGTATACACAAGATTGCTTGACGCAAACGTTGATCTTACAACAACTGAATTCCCACGTGATTTAATCTTATTGGTAAATAGTTTGAAATCCCAAGGAAATATGATGTGTGGTCAGGATCATTATACCGAACTTGTTGATGCAAATATCCAATTGATTGATAAGACTGGATCTTGGGAAAAACAAATCAAAGAAAAAGGAGCAATTGCTGGTACCGCAGATTATATTGCAGATACAACAGAATCTATCGTAAATCTAAGGACTTTATTGTCTAATACAATAAAATCAGACAAAGCTGAAAAAACAGCTCAAAATGCAGAAAAAGCAACTGAAAAACTAGCAGAAATAGATAATGACATTACAATCATAACTGCAAATATTTCAAGATTATCAGATGAGAACAAAAACAAAAAAGATACAGATAATAACGAAGATTTATCTTTATCAGAACACTTAAATAAAATTTCTGATTTACGAAATAATCTTCCTGAACAAACTGCAAATGACTACTCTGATAAAATAAAAGAGCTAGAAAAGGAAATCAAAAACACAAAAACTAAATTTAAAAAAGTAAAAGGTAATGAAATAGACTATAATATCAACTACCGAAATTCATAACTTTTTTAAAAACAACCTAAAAAAACTCCTATCAAATAGGAGTTTTTTTTAAATAATCCTTGCCCTACTTTCAAAACAATGATATAATGAATGGTATGAAAAAATTTTTATTTGCATTATTTTTATTTTTCACAATTCCTGTTTTTGCAAACGATGGAACCGATAATTCTGTAAAAAAACAATTAAACATAAAATTTGAACAAAACACTCCAAATAATTTAAAAAAGGCAGCATCAAAATTTATTGAAATAAAGGATCTATATTGTCAAAATAACAACAATGCCTTATGTTCAAAATCATATCAATATTCAAATATTTTATCTCAAATAAACACCGCAACCTTTGAACCTACTACTGAAAATTTTCAACTTATTGCAAATTTTTATAAGGAATTACAGGAATTTTCCAACGAACAAAACAGAATTGAAACCGCCAATAAAAATGACCTTATCGCTCAAATACAAACTAAAAAAACTTTGTTAAAAACTAACCTAAATAATTTAATAGACTTATTAAATAAGGAAAATTCATTACTTCCAAACCCATTACCACAGGATAAACAATTATCAAAGAATCTAACCAAACTTTCAAAGGATGATTTAAATAAAAACGACACAAATTTAAAAACACGACAAACCCAACTTACAAATTTAAAATTGCATAATGCACAAAAGGAAATAACTTCTGATATACAAATACCTGAAAATATACAAAATTTATCAGAACAAGAATTGAAAAATATTTTACAAACAATAAGTGAGCAGGAAACTGCTATCAACAACCAAATTCAACTTACAAATAACAATATAACTATTTTAGAAACAGAAAATGCATCTAAGGAAGCAGAATACAAAAATCTTTTACAAGAATTAACAAAGGCAAAACAAAAACAGGCTGAACTTTTAAATAAAAAAGATCTTGTCCCAGATAATAAAGGTAATGATAAAAATACCAACGACAAATTATTCAACGAACTTAAAAATACAATTACTGATGAAAATAAAAATAATATTAAACAATACAATATCGTTGCAGAATCTTATTCTACAAACGAAGACATTGAAAAGATAAAACAAGAAATAGAAAATGTAAATAATAACACAAAACTTCTTGAAAACTTCTTAAATAATCAAAAAAATGAATTGGAAAAATGTGAAAAGGAATTATCATCTATAATAACAAATATTGATGAATTAAAACCTATGACACTTGAACAATGTCAAAAGGAACTTAAAAAAGCACAAGATGAAAAAATAGAAAAAGAATGTATCGCAGAAAGATTAAAGGAATGTTCCGATGAAATAGGAAACCTAAAATCTTTATTCAAATCATCTGTTCAAAATGGAACACCTGACGGATACAAATACCTATACGAAAGTAGAACTTCATATTGTGCCGATGAAAACAATCCTGTATATGGTGTTGAATGGGTTGGCAATGTTGCTAAAAAAGTAGATACTTTGAAATGGATGTTAAAACCAACAAAAAATGTGGAAAATAATCAATGTAGATACAATAATTCCCTACACACAATTACAATATTATCTTTATCCGATGCAAAGGAAAAACTTAAAACTTGTGTCCGTGATTTAAGACTATTGCAAGAAATAGAAAAGGAATGTAGCGGACTAACTCCTTTACCTGACATATCTGAGATAAAGGGAAGTTCCAATGTTGAAAATTATATAAACATAAAGGAAAGCGATTTTAATCAATGTCAAAATAGCATAACTTTATACAAAGGTGTACCTAATACAGCTACTATCGGAAACAACAAGGCAATAAAATATTGTAGGAATGCTATTGCATCCGAAGCTTGCAACACCTATCTTGCTGGTGCAATATTGAAATACAAACAAAAAGGATATAATTATTCTTTAACCATTCCTGATAACAAATTATCTACCTGTAAATCATACATAGAAGAAAGTTTATGTAATAAATACAGGACAGAAAATAGTATAACTGAAAAACCAACTACACAAAGTGGACAGGAAAGTTATGCCTATACAACTCAGTGTCTAGAATTAGATAATGCTTATGCAAAGATAAAGGAAAATCTAAATTCTATTTCCAGCAGTGAAATAACATCTTTGGGACAAATAATAAAAAATCAATATGGAAATTTATCTTGTGGATATGGTTGTAGTGCAAGTAGTTTGTTAAAGCGTTCTGATGCAAATGATGGTAAGTATCAATCATCTTATGACAGCCAAATAAAATCTTTTGCTGAAAAATATAATGCATTATGTAAATACAATGATAAAACAAGTGCAATACAAAAAGTTGGAAAAGAA
The DNA here is from genome assembly GCA_944392955.1 of uncultured Alphaproteobacteria bacterium. GTDB lineage: Bacteria > Pseudomonadota > Alphaproteobacteria > Rs-D84 > CACZYB01 > CACZYB01. The sequence goes on from CALXYK010000004.1 coordinate 116,164, forward strand.
AAAAATAATAATCAATCAAAATACAAAGATGGTTCAATAGATAGCGAAATAGAAAATATTGAAGACATAATGTTTTTAAGGTTAAAGGAGTTAAATGTCCTAAACAAAAGTCAATTCAATGGAACATCATTAGATTTTCAAAAGAAAAGTTTTGCAAAATTCTTGTTCCATATATACATATACCACCATAACTTAAACGCATCTGGATCAATATGTGATCAGGCAAAGGTAATAAGCGAACACTAAAATGATTTCAAAACTAAAAGGCATAATAGACACAATAACTGATAACCAAATAATAGTAGATGTAAATGGTGTCGGATATGGTGTCTTTGTATCACTATCAACGATATCAAAAATAACACTAAACTCACCTATATCTTTGTGGATAGAAACCATAGTAAGAGAAGATAGCATCACTCTTTACGGATTTTTATCACAAAATGAACATGATTATTTTAATTTATTAATAACCGTTCAAGGCATCGGGCCAAAGGCAGGATTATCAATACTATCCGCATTATCTCCCGAACAAATATCTTCTGCTATTATTTCAAACGATATTTCTGCATTTACATCTGCAAATGGCATTGGTAAGAAAACCGCCGAACGAATAATAACAGAATTAAAAGATAAAATAACAAAAACAAATATCAACTTGGAATTATCAAATATTTCAACTGAGATAAAAACAAATACAAAAACCGAAGATGCAATTTCTGCACTTCAAAACCTTGGATACACACGATCTCAAAGTTTTGAAATAGTTGTAAAAATAATAAACAACACCCCTGATATATCATTAAATGATTTAATAAAATTATCATTAAAAGAAATAAATAATTTCTAAAAAAACCTTTAAAAAATATAAAAATTATAGTATAATACAAAACATGAAAAAAAGATTTTATATATTATTTTTTATATCTGTTGGTTTTTTAATAAATTCCAATGTTTTTTCAGCACCAAATCGCTCACAACGATCCCGTTCTGCATCAACTTCTATCAATACTATTCGCGGGAATTACAATACTTCAACAAATACTTATACCGGAACTAAAACAACTACAACCACACAAACCAGTAATGATACTTTACAATGTGGTATTGCACCTGATGCGACAAACAATCTTGCAAAACGACAATGTGCAATTGCTATGGCCGAAGCGTTAAAGTTATATTGTGCTTCATATCCATGCAACAGCAAAATAAAGGTTGAACTATCTTTTAATTTTGCACTACCAAGTTTAGAAAAAATATCCTCTACAATAAATGGTGAAAGTTGTTCGGGTGCAAATCTTGATAAATTTTGTGCACCATTCCAAAGTTCTTTGATAAATAATCTTTGGGATTTATATTCTGAACAATCTATAAGAGATAGAAAAAACTGCGATATGGCAAAGGCAAAATATTCCGCAGCCCAAGATTGCTTTGCATATATACAATCTGCTAAAAACAATTCTGTCGGCAACAGATTTAGTAAAAGTAAAATCACCGAACTTGATAAAGAAATAGATAAACGATGCGGTAAAGAAGCAATCATAAATAAATATAAATCTATCAGTATTGATGATTGGACCGAAGAAGATGAAAATACATTCTTTAAAAACATAAGTTTCACTTCAAATGCAACAGGCGAACTTATAGACTCTTATCAAGGAGAAAAGCAATTATCTTCCACTGTTGCAAGTTTATTTGCAAATACAGGGGACAATACATGGAATTATGCCGGACAAATTGGAAGACTTTTTGATCTTAATTTCAGCACTAAATCTTCTACATATCCAAGGGAGTTAGTCGTAATAGCAAACACATTTGTAACAGAAGGAGAAGCTGCTTGTGGTAAAGATTTTAAAGTTGATATGGAAACAACATCATTTGAAATAAGTGATTCTCGCTCTGCACTTGAAAAACAAATTGCAAAGAAAGGTATATTAAAAGGATTGTTTGATTTTGGTATAGATAATACCGTTGGTGCAATAAGCGAGGATAAGGCTCAAAGTTGGAAAGAAAAAGGTATCCTCGGCAAAGTTTCAGAAAGCAAAGATAAAAAAACGGCAGAACAACTTGATAAAATTTTATCAAAATTACAAATTCTTTCAACAAATTGTAATACATCTGCTGGTAATTTTGAACAAATAACAACAGAAATAAAATTTATATTAAACGAATTAAAAACAATAATAGGAAACACAGATAGATTTGAAGCAAACAAAGAAAAAATAAGAGAAGTTTTAGATACTATATTAACATTCAAAAGGGATCCTAACGAAGAAATAACAATAACTTCTAATACCCAGGCTGAATTTAACTTAACAATATTAAAGTTAGAAACTTTAAGATTTACATGTCCAAATGGCGACTTTAATACAACTGAACAAGAAACTATCCAGTATGAATTTAGTTATGATACTTCTGCTCCTAATGTAATAAATACCATACTAAATTCTTTAAAGGAAAGTGTAATATTTACAGGAACATTGATATATTCTGATTATGAAAATGGTGAAGAAATCAAACAAATATTAGCACCACTAAATGATATAAAATAATGTTTGCAAAAAAGGAAATTTAACATATAATTACTAAAAATAAATACAAGGAATAGTAAATGAACGAAGATTCAAAAAATATAAAATATTGTTCTTTTTGTGGTAAATCACAACACGAAGCAAAAAAATTAATTGCCGGTCCAAATGTTTTTATTTGCGATTCGTGTATAAATCTTTGTATGAATATAATAAAAGAGGAAAATAAAAAAACTATTTCTGAAAGTGCATCTAATAACCCTACACCATTGGAAATGCTTGAACATCTTGATGATTATGTAATAGGTCAGCGAAAGGCAAAAAAGGTTTTATCTGTTGCCGTTTACAATCATTACAAACGCCTTTACAATAGCGAAGTTAAAAACGATGTTGAAATACAAAAATCAAACATATTACTAATAGGTCCAACAGGAAGCGGAAAAACCTTACTTGCAAGTACTTTGGCAAAGGTTTTAGATGTTCCTTTTACTATCGCAGATGCAACAACATTAACCGAGGCAGGTTATGTAGGTGAAGATGTTGAAAATATTCTAGTTCGTCTTCTTCAAGCAACAAACTATGATATAGAAAAAGCACAAAAGGGTATCGTTTACATAGATGAAATTGATAAAATTTCACGAAAATCTGATAACCCTTCTTTAACAAGGGATGTAAGTGGTGAAGGTGTTCAACAGGCTCTTTTAAAACTAATAGAAGGTGCCGTTATATCAGTTCCTCCACAAGGTGGAAGAAAACACCCACAACAGGAGTTTATACAATTTGATACATCAAATGTTCTATTTATTTGTGGTGGTGCATTTGAAGGAATTGATAAAATAATAGAACGAAGAACAGAAAAAACTTCTATGGGATTCGGTGCTACAATTGCATCTAAACAGGAAAGAAATGTTTCTGCCCTACTTTCAAAAATAGAACCCGAAGACATAATAAAATTCGGAATAATACCTGAAATGATGGGACGAATGCCTATAATAGTAACATTGGACGAATTAAATCAAGAAGCATTATGCTCCATATTAACAGAACCTAAAAATGCACTTGTAAAACAATATAAGGCATTGTTTGCAATGGAAAATGTTGAACTTGAATTCACAGATGATAGTTTAGAAGCCATCGCTCAAAAGGCAATAAAACGAAAAACCGGAGCCAGGGGCCTTCGCTCAATAATAGAAGAGTTGCTATTAGATACTATGTTTGAACTTCCAAACAATAAAAACATAGAAAAGGTAGTAGTTAATAAAGAAATTGTTGAAAAAGAAAAAAATCCTATTATAATCCTCCAAGATAAAAAAAAGGAGAAAAAAATAATTTAAAAATTTTTTAAACCTACATTTTATGTAGGTATTTTTTTGAAATAAAAAAGGAAAGAAAATGTCAAATAAAAATATAATAGCTATAGATGGACCAGCCGGTGCTGGCAAGGGAACCCTAACAAAAAAACTTTGTGATTATTATGGTTTTACAGGACTAGATACTGGCAGTTTATACAGGGCTATCACATTATATATGATAGAAAAAAATTATGACATGGATTCATTGGATATAACTAAGGCAATAAATGCAACAAAATTTATCTCTGATAATCATGAAATATTGGAATATGCTAAAAATCCAAAGATTCGTTCTCAATTAACAAACAAATATGTTGCCTCTGTCGCAAAGATTCCAGAAATTCGCCAAATAATGAAACAATATCAAATAGAATTCGGCAACAACCCACCTAATCTTCCTGATGGGTCAAAGGCCAAAGGTGCAATAATAGAAGGAAGAGATATAGGAACGGTTATTTGCCCAAATGCTCCTGTTAAATTTTTCATAACTGCAAAACCTGAAACTCGTGCCAGTCGTAGATTAAAGGAATACTTGGATCAAGGAGAAAGTGCAAGTTATCAGGAAGTTTTAGCATCAATTATTGCAAGGGACGAAGCCGATAGAACCAGAGCAACCAGCCCTATGAAACAGGCCGAAGATGCAATACTAATAGATACCTCAGAAAATAACAAAGAGGCAACCTTTGAAATAGCAAAAAAAATTATTGATGAAAGACTAACAATAATATAATTGCTATAATAAAATAAACTTGACATACAGTAAGATTTATACTAAAATTCCCATACTTTTTACAAAGGCAATATACATAAGGGTATGCTGTGTATATTGTTATTATTAACCATACAAGTCCGAAACTTTCACAAAAGTTAAGGCCAACATCTAAAAAAAATCATGATAAAAAAAACAATTTTTGATACAGATGCAGAATTATACTCAACTGGCGAAAATTTCGCTGAATTATTTAACTCTATGTATAACAATTCTTCTAAGTTAGAAGGTTACGTTACAAAAGGAACAATCGTAGACATTAAAAAGGATTTCGTAATAGTAAACGTTGGACTAAAATCCGAAGGTCATATAGACATAAGGGAATTTAGAAACGACGAAATCAAAGTCGGTGATATAGTCGATGTTTATGTAGAACGCTACGAAGGCAAAGATGGTCTTCTTATCGCATCAAGAGAAAAAGCAAGAAAAGAAGAAACATGGAAAGAAATTGAAAAGCAAGTAGCCGAAAACAAAATAGTAACCGGACAAATAACAGACAGAGTCCGTGGCGGTTTCACCGTAGATTTAAACGGCATACCTGCATTTATGCCATCTTCTCAACTAGATATAAATCCAATCAAAGATATTTCATCACTTATGAATAAACCAATGGAATTCAAAATTATTAAAATGGATAAACTAAGATCTAATTTAATAGTTTCTCATAGGGCTATTTTAGAAGGTGATAGAGCAGAAAAAAGAGACGAAATAATAAAGAATATAAAGATAGGCGACACAATGGAAGGTATTATAAAAAATATAACCGATTACGGTGTATTTATAGACCTTGGCGGTGTAGACGGCCTTCTTCATATAACAGATATTTCATGGAAACGAGTATCAAATCCAAATGAATTATTCCAAATCGGTCAAAAAATAACTGTAAAAGTTATCAACTTTGATAAAGATTCAGGCAGAGTTTCACTTGGAATGAAACAACTTGAAAACGATCCATGGGAAAACATTGATAAATTTGAAGTAAACAAAATCTATAAGGGAACCGTTACAAACCTAACCGATTATGGTGCATTTATAGATTTAGAAGATGGTATAGAAGGACTTGTCCACGTATCAGAAATCAGTTGGACAAAGAAAAATATCCACCCATCAAAAGTAATTTCCACAGGTGATGTTGTTGATGTAATGGTTTTGGAAATAGACAGGGAAAAACGTCGTATTTCACTTGGCATAAAACAATGTACACCAAATCCATGGAAGGAATTCGCAGAAACCCACAAGGTAGGTGATACAATAGAAGGCGAAATCAAAAACATTACCGAATTTGGTATTTTTGTAAGCCTTGGCAACGATCTTGACGGCATGGTTCACCTATCTGATATAGATTGGGATAAAAATCCAGAAGAAGCCGTAAAGGATTATTCAAAAGGCATGATGGTAAAGGCAAAAATCCTTGAAATAGATGCCGATAAGGAAAGAATTTCCCTTGGAATCAAACAATTAAAAGAAGACAGAGTTGCTTCTTCCCTTGACAAAGTTAAAAAGGGAGAAATTGTTACATGTGTTGTAAAGGAAATAAAAGAAGATGGAATTTCTGTTGATGTAAATGGATTGACTGGCTTCATTAAAACAAACGATCTTTCAAAAATTAAATCAGAACAAAAACCAGAAAGATTCGCAGTTGATGAAAAGGTTGATGCAAAAATTACAAACATTGATACAAAAACAATGCAACTTACATTATCTATAAAGGCTTACGAAGTAGAAGAAGAAAAAAAGATAATGAAAGAATATGGCTCAACTGACACCGGTGCTCTACTTGGTGACATCTTGGGCGCAAGTATCAAAGAAGCAGAAAAAAAATCAAAAAAATAAACTCTGCAATATAACAAAAAAAGACTCCGTTTAATACGGAGTTTTTTTATTGCTTGATTTATAAAAAATAATATCTTAATATAAAAACAAGACATAAATATTTTATGTTTAGTACCAGAGATGGTGCGGGCCGTGACAAGCCTTTTGAAAACGAACGGTGTTGAATAGTAGCATCGTAAGTTGCTATTTTTTTATACCCAAACGAACGGTATAATTATAAGGCAACGATTTATTCCTCAACTTTGTGGTTGGGGAGCCATAGTGATACAACAGGAATAATTTCTTTTATTCTAAAAACTATGGGATCATCAGTTCGTTTTATGATTTGTCAACTCGCCCAACCTTACTCTCAAATCTAAATATAAAATCATATGTCCGTTAATACGGGTAAGTATTACGCATATGCTTACCCACCCCAATAAACAAAAGGGTGAAGGTTTTCATGGCTTCTTCACCCTCCCGAAACAAAGGGGTGAAGGTTTTCATGGCTTCTTCACCCTCCCAAACAAAGGGGAATAACAGGAGAGAAAATTATGAAAAAAACACTACTTTTACTTTTAATAATAACATATGCAACCCCATCATATGCACTAACACTACAAACATTAAAAGATACTCTTGAAAAATATTGTGTTCCTAATACCGCCACTTGCTTAGATCCGAAATTACAGGCGGATTATACAAACGGCAAATGTGTATGTAAAGAAGATGGTCGCTATTGGAACAAAGAAGACAGAGCCTGCGAAGAATGCACCGGACCAACAATAGTAAATGAAGAAGGTGACGGCTGTAAACCAATCAAATGCCCTGATGGTTATGCAATAATTTTAATAACAGATGGAAATTGCCCTTCTGGATATTATCTAGCACAAATACAAAACGGAAATTGTCCTGCGGGCTATGAACTTTGGAGTTATAAATAAAAAAGAAAGAGAGGAAAACATGAAACTAAAACATTCACTTTTGATATGTATAAGCGGTGGAATTGCCATCACATCACAAACACTTAATGCACAAACATTTTACCAATGTATCCAATGCAAAAGCGGAACCTATGCCACAAGCACAGGTTGCGAACCTTGTCCAAAGGGATATTATTGCACAGACGGAATAAAAACTGCCTGCCCTGAATTTCAGACCACTTCTAGCACAGGAAATTCAAGTAGTAGTGCTTGCCATATTCAAGAAGTAAAAATTTATGGTAAAAGTGTAACATCTGGGGTAATATCAACTCAATATGAGACTATTCCTGTAAACCATAGTGCATTCACTTGTGACAAAAACAGTTTTCCTAAATTATTTGGAACTGGTGGACTTACTCCAAGTATAAGTGGATGTGTGGTAAGTATTTTAGGACATTATACATATGATATAGGTAAATATGGCAATGGACAATATTACAACATAGTTTGTGATGGAATACCATGTAATGAATATCATGTAGAAAAAGTAAATACCTGCTCAGCTGGATACTATATACCTTCTGGCTCAACATCGTGTCAACCATGTGGTTATGGATACTATTGCTCTGGCGGAAAAAGAACCGGTTGTCCTGTTAATAAAACAACAACTACTACAACAGCATCAAGTTCAAGTGCTTGCATAGATCAATATTGGGGTTTCAGATACAAAACTAGTTCTGGAACTTCAACATTAAAATATAAAATTGAACAAGTAGGTTATTGCCCTATACAAAGTGGTTGTACCTTCATTGATGCAACAGGGGCAATAGGAGGAGGAGCTGGAGGAACTTACATGGGATTATGTTCAACTAGTGGACCTTGTTCTCACCCTACTATAATCAAATACACACCACAGTAAAAATAAAAATACCCCCAGAAGGTTATCTGGGGGTAAAAATTTCACAAAATTTATTAAACATTCAATGCAGCACGATAACGTTCTGTCATTTCATCAAGTTCTGTTCTATCTGCTTCGTCCAATTTCTTTAATCTTAACACAACTTTCATAATTTTTGGATCATAACCGAAATCCTTTGCCTCTGCATATATTTCGCGAATATCACTACGGATATTTGCCATTTCTTCTTCTAATCTTTCGATTCTATCCATAAAACTTGTTAATTGTTCTGCTTGAATTCCATCTGTCTTTGGCATTTGATTCTCCTTTTTTAAAAAGTTAATAAAAATAAGTTGTAAAACTTAAAATATAATGTATTATATTAGCCATAAAATTACTTAACTACAAGTAAAAAAATAAAAAAAATAATAACATAAATGAAAAGGAAAAAAAATGGACTTAAAAAATCTAGATAATAATTACAGATTTACTAAAATCGTCGCAACTATCGGTCCTTCTACCGAAGAATACGAAAATCTTAAAGCCGTTATAGAAGCTGGTGTTAATGTTTGTCGTTTGAACTTTTCTCATGGCACACACGAAGATCACAAAAAAAGATTTGATAACATCAAAAGAATTGAAAAGGAATTAGGACGAAAAATCGGTATCCTTGCTGATATGCAGGGACCAAAACTTCGTGTTGGTAAATTCAAAAATGAAAAGGAAATGCTTGTTGACGGACAGGAATTTACTTTTGATAATAAGGAAGAACTTGGCGACAATACCAGAGTACAACTTCCAAATGTTGCAATACTTGATGCATTAAAAGTTGGTGATTATGTTCTTATCAACGACGGAAAAATCAAAGTTCAAGTTATTGAAAAAACATCTGGTGCTGTTAAAACAAAAGTTATTGTTGGCGGTATGATTTCTGATAGAAAAGGTTTCAACCTTCCAAATACTATTGTTGATCTTCCTGTATTCACAGAAAAGGATTTATCTGATTTGGAATTTGCACTTTCTCTTGGTGTTGATTGGATTGCTGCATCTTTTGTTCAAACACCTGATGATGTAAGATATGCAAAAAAGATGATAAACGGCCGTGCAGCACTTATTTGTAAAATTGAAAAGCCAACTGCTGCTCTTGATTATCTAGAAGAAATTGTTGAACTTTCCGATGGTATAATGGTTGCTCGTGGTGATTTGGGTGTAGAAGTTGAACCTCAAATGGTTCCTTTATTACAAAAAAGAATGATTAAAATGTGCCGTGAAAAAAGAAAACCTGTCGTAGTTGCAACACACATGTTGGAATCTATGATTGATAATACTTTCCCAACACGTGCCGAAGCATCTGACGTTGCAAATGCAGTTTACGAATGCACAGATTGTGTTATGTTATCCGCAGAAACTGCACAAGGTAAATATCCAGTTGATGCTGTTAAAATGATGGCTTCTATCATTAAACAAGTAGAAGCAGATCCAGAATACAGAAAATATGTAAATACATTTACCAGTGAATTAAAAGAAAGAACTCTTGGTGATGTTATGACATCGGCTGCTGCTGATATTACTAAGAAAACAGACGCAAAAGCTGTATTCGCATATACAACAAGTGGTACAACCGCAATCAACCTTTCAAAACACAAACCAAATGCACCTATTGTTGCAGTAACAACCGAAGACAAAGTTGCAGGTCGTGTTGCTCTTTGCTGGGGTGTAACACCTAAACTTGTTGAAACAATAACAGATTCTGATAAAATTGATGATTTATCAAGATCTATTGCAAAAGAGTTGAAGCTTGCTTCTGATGGGGACGAACTTGTTCTTACATTTGGAAAAAGCACTACTGCATCAAAAACAATATTTACCGAAGGTGCAACAACTCTTGTAAGTGTGATAAAGGTTTAACCTTTCACAAATCCAACAAAACACCGCATTTTCGCGGTGTTTTTTTTATTTTAAATTCTTCTTCTATTTTAATTTTTATATGATATAATACCCAATTATAACGGAGGTATTAATGCAAAAACTAAGAATAGGTGTGGTAGGCTGTGGCCGAATTTCCGATTGTCATTTCAATGCAATAAAAAACAATAATAATACTATGGAAATCGCTGCTATATGTGATTTGAATCCTACAAATTTACAAAGGGCACAGGAAAAAACCGGTGCAAATCCTTATACCAGTATTGATGATATGATAAAATTTGAAAAACTTGATTGTATCAGTATTTGCACACCAAACGGCTATCACTATGAAAATGCTAAAAAAGTTTTAAAGGCAGGTATCAATGTCATAGTTGAAAAACCTTTAACCCTTAACTATTCCGAAGGTAAAAAATTATTTAATCTTGCAAACAAGAAAAATAAACAGGTATTTTTAATACATCAAAATCGTTTCAATCCTACAATTCAATGTGTAAAAAATGCCCTTGATTCCGGTGCATTTGGAAAAATATACATGATAACTTCTAATATATTTTGGTATCGCGATGACGATTATTACAAAAATCCATCGTGGCACGGCTCAAAAAAAATAGATGGTGGTGCATTTATTACCCAGGCCTCTCACTATACAGATATTATGAACTGGTTTGCTAAAAGTGAACTTAAATCTATATATGCAATAGGGAAAACTCGCGAACGGAAAATAGAAACCGAAGATTGTGGTTCCGCTATAATAGAATGGAAAAATCATATAATAGGTAATGTTAATTTATCAGTTCTAACCTACAACGAAAATTACGAAGGAAGTATTACAATCATAGGGGAAAAAGGATTCGCAAAAATTGGTGGTATTGCAATGAACAAAATACTTGATTGGAAATTTGAGGCTCCGACTAAGGAATTTTGTAATATTTCTTATGATGTAGAATCTGTTTACGGATTCGGGCATACCCCATATTACGAAAGCATTGCAAAAACTTTATTAAATAAGGAACCTTTCCTAATATCCAAAAAGGATGCCTTAAACTCCCTTAAACTTCTTTGCGGAATAGTCGATTCTATGAATAAAAAGAAAATAATAAAATTCAAATAAAAAAGGTAGTTTTTACTACCTTTCTTTTTTTTGTGATACAACCACACTCCATTTCAAAAGAGCCTTCCCATCCGAAGCCCTAGGAGCCTTATCCAACTTTTTTATACGCTTTTTTAAACCTGCAATAACATTACGATAATAAGAAATTTGAAGTTCATCATTTGATGCAGAAGTCTCAATAAACATCTCATAATGTTTTATACATTCTTCCAAAACTTTTTTTTCCAAATCTACATCAACTTTGTGAAATACTGTATGAACCACTTTATCTCTCCTTATCTGTCAAAAATTCATCTACTAAACCTTCTCTTAATTCAGGTTTATCCAAAATAGATGCCTTAATCTGTTCTAATTGTTTTAATTCCTTAGTCAAATAAGAAAACATAAAACTTTCTTCTGAAAGCTTACTTAAATCAGCTTTGCATCTTTCAATAGACTTTTCAACTAATACAAGTTGTTCTCTATAACTAACAGGTTTTTTAACCATTATATATACCTCCTACCTATTATTTTCAGATTCTTTAAGTGCTTTTTGAATCTTTGCATTATGTTCTTTTATCATTTTTGCAAATTGTCTTTTATCAAAAGATTTTTTGGCACTTTCTATTTCTTCTGGTGAAAATTTATTTTGCATTCTTTTTACTAACTTTTTAAGGTATTGCTCAGAATTTCTAGCAATAATTTCATCCTTATATTCACCTGTACTACGAGCATTTTTAATATTTTTTCCTACCCTATCAATTTCAAATATAAAAAATTCAAGAGTTTCCCTTTCATCTTTTTCTCTAATTCTTCTTTCATTTGACATAAATTCAGTTCTTTCAGCCGCAGTTTTCCAGCTTTCAGTTTCTAAGTATTTACGCATTTTATTAAAGTATCCCATTGTTATTTTTTCACCTTTCTTTTTTTATTAAACAGAATCTAGTTTAGACTAAATATTTTGTTAAGTCAATAAAAATTTAAGGTAACACAGGTGACCATGCAGGATCCGAAGCCCCAGTAGGCAATTTCATCACCTCATGATTATGTCCAGTAATATCCACACTTTGAATTGTCAATTTATCATTTCCATCTTTTGTAGGAGTCTGTTCATAGAAGATGATTCTCCTACCATTAGGGGACCAAGTAGGCGATTCCACCATATACCCATCAGCAATTAAACGTTCTCCTGTTCCATCTTCAAACATCAAACCTATATAAAATTTATTATTTTTAATTTTAACAAAGGCAAGGTAATCCCCCCTTGGTGACCAAGCAACATCACCATATTGTCCACCACCGAAACTGATTCGTTCAACATTACTACCATCTCTATTCATAGTATAAATTTGAGGTTTTCCACTTCTATCAGAAACAAATGCAATTTTCTTTCCATCCGGTGAATAAGTAGGTGCAGTTTCAATCGCAGGATGCGAAGTCAATTTTTTCAAAGCCTTAGTCTGCAAATTCATTTCATAAATATCTGAATTTCCATCCTGTGCAATACTCATAACAACAAACTTATCATCTGGCGAAAATCTTGGAGCAAAGGACATTCCTGGGAAATTACCTAATAAAGTTTGCTCTCCTGTTTCTATATCAAAAATATACACCCTAGGCACTTGCTTAAAATAAGTAACATAAGCAATTTTCTGGGAATTATTAGAAAATACAGGCGTTGTAACAGGAATTTTTCCATCTGTTAAATATTTAAGATTCGCACCATCTTGATCTACAATCGCTAATCTTTTTACCCTATTAAGTTTAGAACCTGTTTCTGCAACATAAACAACCCTAGTATCAAAATACCCATTATCTCCTGTCATTCTTTTGTATATATAATCTGCAATTATATGAGCGATTCGCCTCCAATTAGAAGATTCTGTAATTAAGGCTTGCCCCTCTATTCTTTGTTGTGCAGGAATATCCCACAAATGAAATTCTACCCTAAGTTTTCCATTTTCCTGAGGCGAAACATCACCATATACCAAAGCCTGAGCATTTATAACATTCCAATTTTCAAACTTAGGTAGATCATCTATATTTTGAGATTTATCAACAAATGCATCGTGATCAATAGGACTAAATAAACCTGTTCTTTTTAAATCATTAGAAATAACCTTTGTAATATTTTTACCAATTTCTTTTTCTTTTCCTGTTTTTCCAGAAAAATCCATAACCGCAATGGAAATAGGTTCTATATTACCACCATCAATATCCACATATATTTCTGACTTTGCTGAATTACTTCCTATAAAAATAAAAAATAGTAAAAACAATATATTCGTAAAACTTCTCATATTAAAAATCTCCCTTGAAATATAATTTACTTGAAAAAATAAGTTTTGCAATAGATACTTTTAATCAAAGTAAAATTTGTTATAACAATATAGTTGACAAACTTAAATTTTATTGTCTATAATAAAAACAAAAAAAGAAACTAAAAATGTATAATAAAAGAAAACTTTACGATAAGGAAATTCAAAAATCACTATCCACATTATCTATTAATGTAGATGGTAATAATTTTGATTCTATAAAAAAAATAAATTACACTCATATAGGTATTGATTATTGGTCATGGATTGATCTTATTGCCCATCTAGAAACAACATTTTCAAAGGATCTTGCTGAGACAACTGATAAATTTAAGATAGAAACAATTGATGAAGTAATAGAAGCATTATACAATGCTCCGGATATTAAAAATTTATATAATAACTAAGCGAAATTTTTATTCTAAAATCTAATTTAACACAAAAAAAACGCCTAAATTCAAGTATTTTCTATTAAGGCTTGACATTTATAGGTAAAAATAGTAAATTAAAACCATTCGGTTTAAGACTGAAAATTAGTTTAACAAATAAAAAGGTGATAAAATGGCTGAACAAACAAATGTTCTTGAAAAAGTAAAAAAAATCGTTGTTGAAAATCTTGGTGTAGAAGCTGATAAAGTTACTGAGAAATCAAGTTTTATTGATGATCTTGGTGCTGATTCTCTTGACACTGTTGAACTTGTAATGGCTTTCGAAGAAGAATTCGGTTGCGAAATTCCTGATGAAGAAGCTGAAAAGATTTTAACTGTTGAAGATGCAGTTAAATACATCGAAGCTCATATCTAATAATAAAAAATTAGATGTAAAAAAACAACCTCCTTTAAAGGAGGTTTTTTTTAAGAATCTAAAACTCTTTGTAATATCTCTGCGGCAGCTACCTTATCCAATATATTTTTTCTTTTTTTTCTACTTAAATCAAAATCACGAATTAACATTTTTTCAACCATCACAGACGACATTCTTTCATCAGCAAAAACTACTTCTATGTATGGCAAAGATTTTTTCAAATATTCTGCAAAATCCCTAATTTTAAAGGCAGTTTTACCTTCACTTCCATCCATTTGTAAAGGCATTCCAATAACAATAACCGCAACATCCATTTCCACAACTATTTTCGCTATTTCAGACACAAGATTCTTATAACCTTTATTTTTAAGCATAACATAAGGCGATGCAATCTGTCTTCCTACATCAGATATAGCAATTCCAACATTGATTTCACCATAATCAATACCTAAAAATCGCTTTTCAGTATTAAAATATTTTTTCTTTAATCTATTGAAAATATTATCAATCAATGTTATACTCCTTAACAGATTACCTTTAATATAAAATAGAAAATAAAGGAAGTCAAACAACAAAAAAGGAGAAAATATTATGGTAGCAAAAAAAACAAACACAAAAAAAACTGCTAGTAAAGCAAAAAAAGTTACAAAACCTGCAGTAAAGGCTGAAATGACAAACGCACAAACTTGCTCATGTGGTCCTACTTGCTCATGTGGTCCTGATTGCAAATGTCACTGTCACTGCTGTAACAAAGCAAAAGCTCTTATCGTATTGCTTTTAGTGGTAATTGCAACAGTAATAGTAACTTTGGTTGTAACAAAATCCCCATGTGGCCGTAGAAGAGCCCCAATGGGACCATGTCCATACGAAAGAAAAGCAGAAATGGGACCAAACAGAAGAATGAAAAACAGAATGCCTCCTGCACCAAAGGAAGCACCTGCACCTGCTCCTGTTGCTGCAAAGGACTAAACTAGAAACTATTAACAAAAAGGACATTTTAAAATGTCCTTTTTTCTTTTAATCAATACTTGACTAAGAAAATCTAATAATGCTAAAATCCAGTAAAACAAAAGAAAGGGATTCTGAATGTATTTTACAAAAGAAAAAATTAAAAGAAATGCTAAATTAGTTAGGATAGGCATGGATGATACTCTTGCCGAAAAAATGATTCCTGAATTGGAAAGTGTTATAAATTGGATAGCTGAACTTGACGATGTTAATGTGGAAGGTGCCGAACCTTTAATCTCAGTATGCGAACATTCTCTTCCTAAAAGAACTGACACAATAAAAATGTCAAATACAAAGGAAGAAATTTTAAAGAATGCTCCATGTCCCGATGACAATAACGATTTCTTTACTGTTCCAAAAATAATAGAATAACCCCGAGGATAAAATGTTTAAATTAATAAAATTGATACCAGTAGAAACTCACTTTGACGCAATGAAATACAGAAAAATTTTTATCACAATTACTTCTATATTACTTTTATTTTCTATATATTTACTTGCAACAAAATCTTTGAATTATGGCATTGACTTTTCTGGTGGAATTTTAATGGAAATAAAAACGCCACAACCTGCAAATATAGAAGAAATACGTAGCAAACTGAAAGCATTTTCCCCTGAAATTCAAAGTCAAAATACAACAGGTGATATTTTATCAATCCATCTACCTCAAGGACACAAAAACGAAGCTCAAATAACAGAAATGCTAAATGAAGTAAAAACTATATTAGGTGAAAATGTAGAATACAGAAACACTCAAATAGTTGGACCAAAGGTAGGCGCAGATTTAGTTAGAAATGGAACATTTGCGGTTCTTCTTTCTATTTTAGTAATATCAATATATGTATGGATTCGTTTTGAATTGCCTTTTGCAGTTGGAACTGGATTATCTCTTCTTCACGATGTGCTTTTGGCATTGGGTATGCTTGCATTCACAGGATTAGAGTTTAATCTAACAACATTGGCCTCACTCTTAACATTGGCAGGTTATTCAATAAATGACACCGTTGTTATTTATGATAGGATAAGGGAAAACATAAAAAAATATAGAACAAAAAGTTTAAAAGATATAATCAATTTATCAATAAATGAAACTTTTTCACGAACACTTTTAACTGGATTTACAACTTTGTTTGCAGTCCTTGCAATATTTATATTCGGCGGTGATACATTAAGAAGTTTTTCCGCGGTTATGTTATTCGGAATATTAGTAGGAACTTATTCTTCTGTTCTTATATCCACTTCATCATTATTACTATTTTCTAAAAAAGAAATAAAATAATAAAAGATAAAGGGGGGAAAATTGAAATATAGAAATTTATTACTGGGTCTATTAACACTTCTTTCCAATAATTTATTGGCAAGCACTGCCCCAAAACAAATTCAAATTTCCGAAGTAGAAATTCTCCCTATTTCACAAACTGAACTTGAAAAATACAACTATAAGGCAAACGAGTTTTGGATAGACGGAACCGATTTAGTAAATGATTTTTCTATAAAAAGTGCACAGGAATTTTATACAACACTTTATGATATATTATCAAAAAATTTTTTATACCCTGTCTCATATCAAGAAATAACAAACAAAATTTTAGAAGGTTTATCCGGATTCGTTGAAAAAATAACTATGACCGCAACGGACAATCGAATACTAATATATGATAAAAATTTAAAATTAATAGGCAACTATAAAAAAACAGCCGAAGACGACATTGAAAATTGGGTAAATATTTTAATAAATACAATATTAGGACTTCGTCAAAACAATAAAAAAATGAGCGAAGCCCACCAAGAACAAATATATTATATAACAACATTATATTTATTAAAAAGTCTTGATGAAAATGCAAATTACATAGACCCTGTAAATCAAAAACAAAAAGATGAAAATAAAAATTCAACCACCTTAGGTTTTACATACAGGAAAACAACCTTTGGCTTACAGGTATTAAGTATTTTAAAAGATTCGCCAGTATATTTTTCGGAAATACGAACTGGTGATATAATAACTCATATAAATGAAATACCAACTCGCAGTCTTACTGACGAACAATTGGAATATATACTAAACAATACTCAAAAGGACATACTGCATCTAAATTATGTCCCATATATTTCAAATAAACCAACTGAAATTTTCATAAGGAAAAACGAAGTTATTATTCCTTCTGCAAATATAAATAGTAATTTTGAACTACCTATTTTAAATATTCACAATTTCAAAACCAATTCATCAAAGGAAATTAAAAATACTATTGATACCATTTCCCAAAAAGAAAACGGCTTGATAATAGATTTAAGGGGTAATATGAATGGCGAAGCAATAGAAGCCATTGAAACCGCCAACTTATTCCTAAATGGGAATGAAATGTTAAAAACCTATGGACGAAATGAAAACTCAAATCAAACATACACCGCAAAAAGTGGGGATATCTTAAATAATAAACCTATTGTAATAATAGTTGATAATACAACAAAGGGAACAGCCGAACTTTTCACTTCTATATTAGAAGGCACAAAACGTGCTGTTGTAATAGGCTCCCCTACATTCGGAAAGGGAAACATATCCGAAACATTCAAACTTCCAAATAATTCCAGCATTTACTTTGCTACAAAAAGCATTTCTAATGCAAAAAATAAATCATTTGATAAAATAGGTATAATTCCAATAATATGCACATCCACAATAACTTCTGTTGATGATATAAAAACACTACAAAATAATATCAAAAACGACGATTTTGAAGACAACAGACCTACAACAAATGATAACTCAAAGGATGCAATAGAAAAAATAAGGAAAACCTGCCCTGCCCTATACCCAACAAATGAAACCGAAGAGTTAATGATAAAAACAGCAATAAGTATAATAAAGGATTCCGAAGTTTATTCAAAATTATCAAAAAAATAAAGACCTTTGAAACCAAAGGTCTTTTTTAAATTTTTCAAAAGTTATGACTAATCGTCCCAACCTTGTGTATTTTCTAAACCTTCATATTGTTCAATAATTTCAGTTTCTGCATCAGGATTTGCCATATATGAAACAACCCAACCTGCAACACCTAAAATTACCAAACCAACAATAAGATAGAATATCTTTTCCCAATCAACTTTACCATCTTTAATAGCTGTAAATGCATAAGCGATAAAAGCGAATGCTGCTATAACAAACAAAGCATTTCTAGTTTGCATAAATAACTTTGTAGCTCTTTGTAAAAATGCTTCAAAAGGACCTGTATCAGCAGCCCAAACTTCAACTGGTGCAACAAAGGTAAATAATACCAACAAACCTAAACAAAGGAGTGTGAAATAATATGTAAAAAACTTAAATATAGACATGTTTTTCTCCTTTTTTATAAAAACTGCTACTATTATAACACAATTACTAAAATATAACAAGTTTTTTTTCAGACAAAAAAACCGCCCACAAAGGACGGCTTTTTTCC
>CALXYK010000005.1 GCA_944392955.1 uncultured Alphaproteobacteria bacterium
TCCAAACTAATATTTTCTTTTTTACATACCCTTTTTATTCTGTATTGGTAATCCTTTGCAGTATTAGGTTTATAGTTATTTTGTAGCAACCAGTTTTCAAATTTCTTTAACATTTTTTATACCTTTCGTTTTGTTTTACATATCTATTATCCCAGGTTTTCCCTCAAAAGCACACAAAAAAACGCATAAAAATGCAACAAAATTAGCTAAAAACAGCCATTTTATTCAACTTTTTACATAAAAATGCTCAATTTTGCTTAATTTTTTTTGGGATTTCAATTATTTGTTATCTCTAAGTATTAACAAATATTTCAAGAAAACGTTTTCTATCCAGGAATGGTACGAAATAATATAAAATTAAAGCAATTTATTTAATGTCCTATATATAACTTCAGTATCTTTTAATTTTTTAAAAAACTGAGGAGGATAAAATTCTATATTTTTTTTCTTCAAATCAGATAATTTTATTTCCTTAGATAACTTTGTAATGTGTCTTAACTTCAATAAATATATCTCTTTTTTATTTTTTACATAATTATCATAATCGACCTTTTTGATAAACATTTCTCTAGAATATTTTTTCCAAGCTTTATCTGGAGATATACAAATTATCTTTTCTATTTCTGCGTATGATGAAATAGATGACTTTGGAGAAGTTTTATAAATCCAAATTCTAGTACCTACATCTAAATTTAAACATCTAGTCCTAACTTCATATATTTTTTTCCCTTCATCAATCAAATCAGCATAATTAGGATGAATTGATAATATTATATTATCCTTCATATATCCCCCCTTCTTTGCATATTTTTAAACAATTCTCAGAATTAATTGAATGAGCTGTAATAAAAAAGTTTATTCCAAGAGTCCTTAAATAATCAATATTAACAGCTTTTTTAAATGGAATAAAATTATCAAAACAGATAGTATGTATTTCATCATATGTAGCTTTTCTTTGTAATGTATTCTTTTCAATTACACCTTTATCATTCAATAAATCGCAAATATCATTTACATTCATATTCGCAGAAAAAACAACTTTTGCTATACCAATAATTGATTTTATAGGTTTTTTTACATAAAATAAAATCAAATCATTTTGACTAATTTTAGAACCTTTTCCTTTTGTTTTAAAATAAACCTTTTCTGAAGATAATAATGCTGGTTTATTATCAAAATGGAAAGCAAGTTCTTTAGAAAAAAAATCTCCAACAAATTTTATTGCATAATCTTCTTCTATAGGAAGAATAACAACGGATCTTTTATGAGGAATTATAATTGAAGGAAATAATTTCTTTTCAAAATTATAAAAATTCATATATTTATCATTTTTTAATAATAATCCATTTATACGTAATTTGTCATAATTTTGTAAATTTGTATCTAAATCCACGTTCATTTTGTTTTTCACTGTTAAGCAAAAATTCTTCCAATTTTTATTAGACAATATTAATGGTGTAATAATATGATAATACTTAATCATATTATCTTCTTGATATGAAACAAAACCTTTTGTAGTTAACATATCATCAATACAACTTATTTTACTTGAAATATAAATAGAAATTGACTTTAAGTTACTCTTATAAATTTTTTCAAAAATTATTTCTAAAATATTATCATATATATAATTTTCACAATTACTACTAAAAATATATGAAATTAAATCTGTATCAACTCTATAAATATTTGAAAAAATAACTAAGGCTATACAATTATTTCCTTTTTTAATTATAGTGCCATTGTATTTTTCTATTTTTATTAAATTTTTACTAAAACCTAACTCTATTAATGCCTTATCAATCTTTTGTTTATCACTTACATTTTTTTCAATAGAATACATATTATTCTTATTTAAAATATCCAAGTTTTCATTATCTATAATATTTTCATTATCAATAAATTCTCTAGGATGACATATTTCTAATTTATATTTATCATAAATTAAAGATGCTTTTTTTAATAAATCCTTATCTCCCGTAATAAACGAAGAACATTTATTTTCTATGCAATACGCCAAATGTTTCAAATCTGATATCTTATTTTTAAAACACGATGTATTAGGATCTAAAGTTTTAAATATACAATTACGTAATTCATTGAAAACATTACTTCTTTCTATATTATTAATTCTATCTAATTTAGGAAGATTCTCTATAAATTTTAATAGGCTATCGTTATCATAATCTGTTTTTATATTTCTAACAATTTCATTTCTAATTTCCGGGGTAATATACAAGTCAAAATATCCTGAAAAACTAAGTTTAATTATATTCTTTACGTATTCTAGATTTTCTCTTTCTGAATTTAAATCTTTTAAAATATTAAAATCTAAAACAACCATAGTATGATTATTTTGCAAAACATTATAATTATTTATTTTATATGCTATTGGATTATCTTGTTTCAAATCAAATAACAAATCAGCATTCTTTAAATATTTAATCCTAATATTGATTTTTCTACCCGTAGTTTTTCCACCATCTACTTTTTGTATAGCTTCTAATCCCATATTTTGATAAAATTTATTAGCATTTGTTAAATCTTCAGCAACACTAGCTCTTATTTCTTCAAAATGTTTTTTTTCTCCGTATTCAACTAAAGATTGCACCAAATACTTACCATAATTCTTTCCTCTATAACTTTTTTTTATATACGTTTGTATAATCGTAATTTTATTTTTTCTATTAGAAATGGAAAACATAATATGCCCAATATATTTATTATATTTATCAACAAGGGCCCATATATTACCTTTTAGACAATAACCTTTATAAGCTTCAAAAGTTAAAAATCCAACAGAATTTTCCTCTCCTTTTGTAACTTGTTCTATTTCACTTAAAAAAGGAGACACATCTTCAACTTTAGTTAATAATTTTATATCTGTATTCATATTACTTATATATATATTTTATTTCAATCACTGACAAGTTTTATTTTACATCATTTTCTATAATATTAATTTCCTCATCAGTTAGGCCATATAATTTATAAACCATAGAATCAATCTGTTTATCTGTGATATCTATGGTGGATTTAATGGTTTTTGCCTGTTGTGATAGACGATTAAACCTATCATACCAATCATCTTTTACAGAACCAGTTAAAGTTATTTTTTGTTTTTGTAATAACTCCACAAATCCAGTCCAATCCAAATTATACCAATCAGACAAAGAAGAATTGATTTTTATATCTTTGAAATCACCCTTCAATAAATTATAAAACTTATCAGATAATTCCTGTAATTCTTTATTTTTATTAAGCATTATATCAACACAACTTATCAATTCTTTTTCATTATTTTCTACAAAATAACTAATAGGAAATAACTTTAATTCTCCTGCTTTAAATTGAGGAAATAATCCTCGTTGTATTTTTCCTAATTTATTTACAAACCAAAATGAAAGTAATTTTGAATTTAATATTCCCAATAATACCAATAAAGATATCTGCTTTGAATTAAATACCACCATATAATTTTGGTCATTTAACATATATGAATCAATCAATGTCGCATTTATACAATAAGGAGGATTTGAAGGGATTACACGCACAGATATATGTTCCAAGTTAAATGGGACTTTTCCTCTTTTTTCTGCAATATTTTCTCCATATTTTACATATTCTCCACTCCAATGTAATTTATATCGCTTCAAATCGCTACCACCAATATATGGTATCCAAGATTCATCTTGATGACTATAAGAGTGATAAACCCTATTTTTTATCATCTCTTCTGTCTGTTTTGGAATACCATTATTCTTTTTATAAACAACTATTCCATTAGATACATCAGCGAAATACATTAAAGGTTTAGCTTTTTGTTCTATCTTTTTTATTATATCAAATGTTCGTTCATTGGAAAACAAATCATAACTAATAATACTATCTTCTGTCATAAATTGTATATTGCTCAAAGAACCAATAAAATTATAAGTATTATTTTCATACTCATATATAGATATTTTTTGATTTACATCTGATTTTCTGACTAACATTATCATTGTATCCACATTAGCATCATTAAAAATCTTTTCTTTGTTATTGATAATTTTTATATTGTCATAATTCTCCAAAATATGTTTTCTAAATTTTGATAATGAATTTATTGTCAAAATATTATTAGGTGCAATAAAACCTAAATATCCTTTCTTTTGTAAAAGACAAAATCCCTTTTCAAAAAAATATATATCAGTCCTTGGTTTAAGAGAATACAATACATACTTATCTCTGTAAAACAATCTTTCATTCATTCCCATGTTATTATTTCTTAAATAAACATACGGTGGGTTTCCTACAATAACATCAAAACCACCTCTTGACATAATCTCTGGAAATTCCTTATTCCAATCAAAAGCATGTTTACTATCCACTTCTAAATCATCAATTAATGAGTTTCCACATTTAATATTATTATCCAAAGATGTTAAAGGTGCATTTTTATTAGCAGTTTTCAACCATAATGCTAATTTTGTAATTTCAACAGATTCATCATTCAAATCAACACCATAAATGTTATGTGACAATATATGTTGATCAAAACTTAATAATGTTGGTTCTTCACCTTCCAAATTAGCAATTTCTTCATAAACTAATCGACTTTGTTCCTTTAAATAATTAAAAACTTGAACTAAAAATGAACCACTACCACAAGCAGGATCTAAAACTGTAATATTATTTAATGCTTCCCTATATTTTAACCAAAAATCAAGATGCGCTTTTATTTTTGCATTTTTCTTTCTGGTATTACCAGTTTTTAATCTAACTAATTCATCATCTGTAAACTTAGGTAAATCATAATAACCGAGTTCTATTTTTTTATCCTCTAACCAACCACCAACAGCTTCTTCGACAATATATTTTGTAATATATTCAGGTGTATAAAAAATACCATCCTTCTTACGTTTTCCATCTTTTTTATTAATTTCTTGACCACTAAAAGACGCTTTTATTTCTTCCAAATCAGTAATAGATTGTTCAAAAATATGTCCCAAAATATTAACATTTAAATCACTCTCAAAATCATAAGCTTCAAGCGAAATAATTCCCTCTAATACAGAATCTTTAATTATAAAATTATCAATAATAGGATCTTCTTTAAATAAACCTCCATTAAACCGATTAATATTTTCTGATGGATAACCTTTATCAATCATATTAAACAATGATTTTGTTCTTTCCCATAACTTCGTTTCCCTTATATCAAAACGAGAATTTTTAGCATCATTTAAAATTGTCCTAAATATCTTGTATGGTAATAATCCAATATCTTCACAAAAACATATAAAAATAATTCTATCCAAAATCTTTTGGGACTTTGTTAACACTAAATTATCATCAATATCAGAATTATTTTCTTTGATATGATTAAACAAAGTTGTTCTACATTTTTTATAATCATCATAAAATCTATTAGTAATACTTTTATCTGCCTCAATCTTATTTTTTAATAACTTATCCATAATAGATTCAGATTTAAGTTCAAATAATCTATCTTTTGCTAACATAGCATAAAACTTTTTCAAAACTTCAGGTTTACCTAAGTCTTTAACATAAAATTTTTGATATGATGAACTATCATTAGATGGATAAAGTCTAATCTCAACAAAATTTGATACAATCACCCATTTACAATTTCCTCCAGATTTTGAAACATAACTAAATGCTTGTTCAACCGGTGTTTTATTATCATTTTTTCGATTTTGTTTATGGTCAAGATTTGTATAAGCATCTTTTAATTCAATAACAACGCGAATATCTTTATTTGTTGTAGTTAAATACCCTAAAACACCATCAGGTTTTGTTCCATCAGTTTTTGATTTTTCTTCTTTTTCAAGATTATACTCATCCAATCCTCTTTCATAAGCATAATCTAAGACTTTTCCAAATATGTCATTCAAAAAATCAGATTGAAGTTGTTCTTCTTTCTTGGTATAGATATTTTTTGTTTCATTTTCTCTAACCCAACCACTAACAGCATTCAGCTTTGTTTCAATATCAGGAACAACAAAATCATTCAAAGACAATTTTTCCGTTAAATACTTTTCAGAAAAAAGAGAGACATATTCAGTCATTTAAAATTCCTTTGATAACAATACTTATCTTAAACATAAGACATTATACTCAAAATAAGTATAAATTTCAAGAAATGTATAAAAAACTTTGTGACCACGTGGACACAAGGTTTTAACTTCATATAAATTAAAAAAGTTATTACATTGCTCAACAAGCTTTATTCATTTTCAACCATTCCAAGAAGCATTGACACCCTTCGTAAACATCCCAATAGGTTTCATCAAAGTTGCCAGTGTACCATGGATCTTTGATTTTTCTTGGGTGTGAAGTGTAGTCTAAAAGAAGGCTGATTTTGTGGTTTTTATCCGCACCAATTAACGCCTGAATATCCTCCACATTACTTTCATCCATCGCGATGATATAGTCGAATTTTTCGTAATCAGATTTCCGAATTTGGCGTGAATAATGCTCCACAAAAGGCACATGCATTTGCGTCAAAATATTCCTTGTTCCGTAATGAATTCCAGCATGATTGATTTCGTTATAACTCTCAGTTCCTGCTGAATCAATTTCAAACAAATGGGTAAGTCCAGCCTCATCCACCATTTGTTGAAAAACAAACTGTGCCATAGGAGAACGGCAGATATTACCAAGACAAACAAAGATAACTTTAATCATTTTCTTTTTCATACAATTTATTAAAACTTTTGGCTATTCTTAAATAATCTTCAGATCGTTCCTTATCATACTTATCTGAACCTAAAGATTTTAATTCATTATACTCTAATGTTATTGCATCATATTCATCTTTAGTAAGTCCATAAACAAAGTGCTCTGTTCCCCATTGATCTTTGTTTTTTAGTGCATTGTATTCACTATCTATAATTTGCCAATCGATACCATTATTTAAATTTGTACGATTTCTTGTATAACGAATAATATGATTTAATAATTTATATTTTTTATCATCTAAAATAACATTAAAATCTTCACAATATAAACTTCTTGGTAAAAATTTACATCTTATAGGTTCCTTATAAATATTACAAAATTTTATAATTTTATTAATTAAAGATTGTGATTGTCTGTATGTTTTTCCTTTTGAACGACATGCTTCTATAGTAGATTTTTTTAATTCTTTAAAACTATTAAATTTATTTTCATCTTCTGTTATATTTCCTTTAACAATAGCTTCTTTTAATCTTTCTTTTGTTAAAAAATCATTTACAATAAGTTCATAATTTAAATTTGGTATATTCTCATATCTATTTATAAATTTAGTTAGATAACTTTCTTCTTTTTTTTCATCTTCGGGTTCTAAATTTTGAATATTATAAAATGCATTTATATGTTTATTTAATCTTTTCTTGTTTATCATCAAAACAACATGTAAACCTTCAATATCAAAGAAATGCTTTAAAATTTCTAAAGTTTTAACTGCAAAATCTGGTCGACATCTATCAAGTTCATCAATAATTAAAACTAATTTTTCTCCATCAATTTTTTTTATAAAATTAGCTAGATGGAGTTTAAATTGTTGAATCTCATCCTTTTGATCGATCCAAGGTTTTACAATAGAATTACAAATATCTTTTGCATTTGCAGATACTGCTACATTACCAATATTAACAGAAACATTTAAACAAGAAATTACATTTACTATACTATCAATCAAATTTTCTGATACTTTTTTGATTTTTTTCTTTATTTTTATATTATTAATATTTTTTATTATTTCTTTTGATATAGCAACAAATGGATTTTCAAGATAGTCATTTTCCCAAACACTACAATATATAGCATTTAAATCTTTTTCTTTTAAATATTCTGTAAATCTTGTTGAAAAATAAGTTTTTCCTGTTCCATAACCGCCATCAACACCTAAGACAAAAGGAGTATCTTCATTTTTAATTTCTTCTGCAAGATTTTTAGCAAACTGCCCTACATCTTTAGATGAGCCAGCCCATAAATCTTTTAATTCTTTATTTTGTTCTTCTTTTGGTAATTTATAAAAATTTGCTTTATCAATCATCAATAACCTCACATTTCATTATCTTCCTATATTCTAAATCCTCCTAGATATACTTTTCAAGGAAAAATAAAACTCCCCATCAGATGATGAGGAGGGAGAAATAAAAGAAATATTTTTACTTTTTCAATTTAGGCAAGTTCGACATAATCTTCTTCCAATACTTGAATTCGTCTTGTAAATAGACATAACTAAACTTACTCAACTCTTCATTTATCTGATTCAAATCATAGTTTGAGTAAGATTGCTCCATAGTTCCTTCACCTTCCCAGCCAATAATTGCATTTATTATTGAATTTATCAAACCAGCAGATTGCATTGCTAAACTTGCATTTTTACGGAATGAGTGAAAATCATGATTTATATCTTTAACGCCTATTGTTTGCAAAAACTCAAACAAATATCTTTGTATATATTTGTTATTATACTGACCTCCAGATGTTTTACATTTTGGAAAAATAAAATCATCATTTTCTGCATTTAATTTTGCTTTTTTACGATTAACATAATCAATAAAACCTAAATCCAAAAGTTGTTTATGTATAGGCACAATTCTCTCAGTTGCTTCATTTTTCAAATGTTTTATATTAACCTCAGCATCTGTATCTTCACAAAAATGTATACACCACAAATTGTCTTTAAATATAACATTTTTATATTGAATAGTTGTTGCAGCATTTCTTCTTGCTCCTGTAAATAAAGCAATCATACAAATCCAAAACATATCAGGTTCATCATTAAAAAATGTATGTTCTGGATTGAATATTTCCTTAAGTTGAGCTTCACTATATGGTAAATGAGATTGTCTTTCACTTCTCTTTGTCTTTTCAATATTTGGTAAGGATATAAGTATATTGTCTTTATAAAAATCAGGTTCAAGTTTACAAGCAAAATTTACAAATTCTTTTATATATCTAAGTTTTTGACGTTTATTATCGTTTTTAACATCTTTTTGAGCTAAAATATCCTTTGAAATTTTTTGAATATTATCTGCATTATGAACTTTGAGTAATCATCACTTAATGATAAATTTAAGTTTTTAAATATAGTTGTTAAAAAATTAGTTTTACGTTTAGTTTCAGACTCTCCATTTTGAGCTTTCAAAAGCATTGAATCCAAAATATATTGAAGAGTATGCTTAGGAGGTTCAGCAACCATAATATTTTTCTGTATTTGAGCCAACAATTCAGGATTAAGTGATTTTTCACATAATTTGTATTTGCCTTCCATTGCTTTTAATTTATCGGCAATTTCTTTCTGAACATTATATTTTCCAATGTTTTGATTAACTTCATTTAATAGCTTCATAAAATCAATAATTGTTTTTTGGGTCATTATCACGAGATAAAAATAATTCGTCAGGAATATTAACCATAATACCCATAAATCCTGAAGGCATTGATCGATTTCTATACTTAGGAATAACTTTTATTTGGGAATATAACTGACACAATTTATTAAACTTGTCATTAAAATCATTAAGTTCAACCATCTTAGATAATGCCTCATAATAATTTGTAGTATATAAAGAATACCTACAATACCTTCTTTTATTGTTTTTTCTTGGTAATTCCATTCTACAATAAAAAACACCATTTCTCAACCATAAATGGGGTTTAAATTTTATTTGTGCATCACAGTTTGCATCACACTTTACCAACATTTGCAAAATCTCTTACTTTTTTACAGCACTAAAAATGCTAAGTTATTGTTTTTACAAGTGTTTTGCAAAAAGATAAAAATATAAAATTCAAAATAATTTGAAGTAAAAAATTCAGTAAAATCAAGGATTTAATTTATTAGATAAATGGTGCCGGCAGAGAGACTCGAACTCCCGACCTGATGATTACAAATCAACTGCTCTACCAACTGGGCTATGCCGGCACAGGATTTATTAAATATACCCTATTTTTTTTATTTTTCAACTATTTTTTTTATTTAATATTGACAAAATTTATTTTTATGCTATATTTACTATTACTAAATTAGATTGAGGTAAAAATGAAATATTTTGCTATTGTAAATGATGAAACAAATAAGGGTTATACTGCAAGTGTAAAATCTTTGATGGGGGAAGTTAAGTCAGATAATATATTTGATTTATCTTCTGTTAATCAAGAAACTTTAATAGAAGAAATTGTAAAATCCGCACAAAAAGAAAAAATTGTCTTAGTAGGTGCGGCAGATCTTGCCTTGAAGACTTTTAATTCTATCATGAATAATGAAAAAGTAAAATCTGTAAAAAATAATATAGATTTAGTTATTTTAAGTGATAGATATTATAATTTGGATATATCAAATATAAAAAAGGCAACCTTAATTATGCCAGAGGATGTAATAAATACATACAAAAAAAATTCACCTGATGCTGAATTTACATCTTATCCCGCAGATTTAGTTGCATCACCTTCTAAACAAGAAATGCAAGAAAGATCCCAAGATTTTCAAAATTTGAACTTGGTTGTTGCTCAGAAAATAGATTATATGTTTGCACATGGTGCAGTTCCGTTTTTCGTAGGTGGTAGAGTTGCTTTGCCTGATGGATCTTTTAAAGAAAATACAGCAGAAATATTCACAAAGGCCGCTAAGACATTTGTAGAAAATAATAAGAAAGGTGTTATTGTTTTTCATGGTCTTCGTAGTTTTACAAAGGGTGATAAATCTAATGATTTTGAACCTGTTCAAGCATTCTATGATACCATAAAAAAGTATATAAAGGACGGACAAGAATTTGTATTGCTTACAAAGAAATTGAATCCTGATAATAAAAGAACATCTCTTTATAAGGGTATTTCCAAAAAGGATAATAAAATGAAACAAACGGATTTTGATTTAAGGGAATCCCAATTGCCTGCTGTTGACTATTATTTTGTGTTAGATACGGCAATTAAACACAAATCTTCGGAATTGATGGCAACAATAGAACAGATGAATTTTATACCAGAAGCATTAGAGTTAGGTGCTTCGCCTAGGGATTTAAAACCTTATAAGTGGGATCTTTCTATATCTTCTAACATAAATGCTTATGACAAATTATTTGAAGCATTTAATAAAGAAAATAAGATTCTCCAAACTCAGAAACAGGCCTTTTTGAAACTTGTTAAAGAAAAATATAAAAATTCTTTGCAATCAGAGGAACTTAATTCAATATTGGGTAATCTTCATCAAAGGTAAGCAAAAGCCCTATTAACAAGTAGGGCTTTTTATTTATTTAAAACCATTTAAAAAATTGCTATAAACTGAATTAGGAGGACATTTGCAATTTTTTATTTCCTGGAATATCTTTAAAACCTCCTTAGGTGTATATTTTTTATAACAAAAATCCAACCTATAATGTAGAGGAAGTAAATCTTTTGATTTATCTGCTATACAATAATGTTTATCTGAAAAGACATAGTGTCTACAATTTCTTATTATAGTATTAGATGTATCATGACAATTTTTACAATCTCCATTACAATTATCGGCAATAAACAAAGGTATATCAGAATATACAATTAAATCAATTTTAGATGCAAAATTATTTATCAAACTTTGGATATTTGTTTTGCTGTCTTCTGGTGAAAGGGTTATACGTTTTGCACCACAAGAAAGCAAAAAATCCGTTGAATAATTGTTAAGTGTGTATAAGTAATAATCAGCAATCCAATCATCAATTTTGAAATCTTGCATTACCTTTATCATACCTATATTAGAAACACAGAATTTTTTAATTCCATTTTGTAAACAATGATTGATTTTTTCCTTTGTTTTTGAAATTTCCTTTACCCTTTGGATAGGTGGAATATAACACCTGATTTTTTCAAGGGGGACTATCTTTCTGATTTTAATAATATCAGAGTTTATATCTATCATCAATTCTGATATTTCGTTAATGTCATTTGGACTAAATTCCGAAAGATATTCGGGATTATCTATTTTTAAAACATACCTTGTATTGCTTACTTTGGGATAGTTTGCAGTAAATGGTAATAGGTTAGAAATTTTATATTCCGGAGTTTTTGTTAATTGTTCTATTAAATTTCTTCGTATATTATTAAGTAAAGAAATAGGAGCAAAAAAACCTTTGTTATTATAATCAAACTTATTTAAAACAAAAGGGCTGTCACCTAATTTAGAAAATGCTTCTTTTGCACCTTGTTCCATTTTTTCCGGATTGGTAGATTTTTCAAAATTTCCATTTTCTGAGATAGTTATATTATTACTGCTAACTTCAATTTTTGATGAATCCATATAAAATGAAATATCCAAAGGAATCTTTTGTATTTGTTTTTCCAGTAATGTCTTTTTAAATGGATATAATGATTTTACCATTTGGGAAGAAGTACAATAAACTTTTAATCCTGTTTTTAATTGTGGAGTATTGTCGGGGATTGTTATTTCTACTTTGTCCCCTTTGGATGCTGTAAATGTAGGTTTGCCGTTTTGCAAAATTTTTTCAACTGCGAATCCGAATGGGCGCTCTATTCCTTCTATCTCTATCGCTATACCATCATGTTTTTCAATAGGATATTTTGTTGTAAATGTTATACTATGTCTGTTGACCTTTTCAATTGTTCCAATAAAAAGTCCCCGTGGACCAGAAAAATCCTTATCTATTACATTTTTATTTTTTCCGTTGAAATGTAAATCAGTATAAGGACGGGCAAAAATCCTTTTTATATTGTCCAGACAACCTGTTGTATCCTTACCATCAAGGATTTTTCTGTAATAATCCGTAGTTGCTGCTACATATAGGGGTGTTTTTTTTCTTCCTTCTATTTTTAAAGATGATACTCCTATCTCTTTTAATTTTAAAACATAATCGTTTAAACACAAATCTTTCATAGAATATGGGTGTGTAGAATTATAAATTTTTCTACACGGATATGTGCATTTACCCCTGTTCGCACTTTCCCCACTTTTAAAGGATGAATACATACAAAGTCCGCTGTATGAATAGCAAAGGGCTCCGTGAATGAAAACTTCTACCTCTATATCACAATTTTTTATTATCTCTTCTATTTCTGTAAAACTAAGTTCACGGGCAAGGACTATTCTTTTGAAACCAATTTCTTTAAGAAATTTTGCACCTTCAATATTATGAACTGCCATTTGTGTGCTGGCATGCATAACTATATTTGGAAAATATTTTTTAATTAAGTTTACTACTGCAAAATCTTGGATAATAATACCATCTGTATGAATCCTATCTATTAAGGCGAGTTTATCAAATAATTCTTGTGTCTCGGAATTTTGGATTAAAGTGTTTATTGCGACATATACTTTTTTATTTAATCCATGAGCAAGTTTGGTAATTTCCTTTAATTCATCTGATGTAAAATTTAGTGCATCTGCACGAGCCGAAAAATTATTTAGTCCTAAATATATTGCATCGGCACCATATGAAAATGCTGAAATAGCACAATCAAAACTGCCTGCTGGGGATAAAAGTTCAATTTCTTTCATAAAAACTCCTTTATAACTTTAACATAATTTTGCCTGTGCTTGAGTAAGAAATTTTATCATCAAGTTCTAGGTTTAATAAGGCATCAAAAATTTGTTCCTGTTTATAATCTGTTAATTCTCTTAATAAAATATCTATATTTATTGCTGTTGTATCCAATAAAGATAGTATCTTTTCTTGTAAATTTAAACTATCAAAATCATCTTCGTCCTTTGGAAGATATGGGATATTGTCCTCCTTTAACTCAAAAAATGTTTCTTCTTTATTAAAAGAATCTTCTGTAAAATTATCTAATATTGAAATGATATCTTGTGAAGTTTCTACTAAATTCGCCCCGTTTTTAATTAACATATTTGTGCCACCCGCCCTTGGATCCCTTGGGAAATTTGGGACTGCAAAAACTTCTCTGTTTTGTTCAAGAGCACAACGGGCAGTTATTAAACTGCCAGATTTGATACTTGCCTCCATAACAACGGTTCCGTATGACAAACCTGAAATTATCCTGTTTCTTTTTGGAAATAGGTTAGCCTGTGGCATTGTACCTAACATCATTTCAGAAATGACTGCACCTTCGGATATTATTTTATCGTATAAATTGTTATTTGAAATAGGATATATTACATCTACACCACCTGCTAAAACAGCAATAGTTTTTTGGTTTGTTAATTTATCTGATGAAAGTGCACCTATATGTGCATAGGTATCAATCCCAATTGCCATACCAGAAACAATAGTATATCCATAATCAGCTAATTCCTTTGCAAAAAGTTGTGTTAAACTTTTACTATTTATAGATGCATTACGGGAACCGACCAAGGCAACACTTTTGTTTTGAAGTGCCGATATATTTCCCTTTACATACAATATTGGTGGTGCATCAGGAATCTGTTTTAAAACTTTTGGGTATTCGGTGGAATTATAACTTAAAATTTTTACATTAAGGGTTGATGCCTTTTCCACCTCTTGCTCAGCCAAACTTTTGGAAAATATATTTATCTTCTTGCTATTAGATAAATACTCCAATGACTTAGTTGCACTGCCAAATTTATTTATTAACTTATAAAAAGTTATACAACCTATACCTTCGGTATGTAGCAACCTTATACTATTTATTAACTCAGAATCTGTCATCAAAATTTTACTTTTTTATTACAATGTTACTTTCTGTACCTTTTAACAATCTTTTTATATTACTTGTATGCCTTATTATAACAAAAATAGTTACACCTATATAAAAATATGTTAGGTGTAATTTGGCATAACTGGATACATCATTGAAATTATAAACATAAACAGGAATAAGTAATGAGGTTAGTAATGCAGATAATGATGATTTTTTTGATATAAATGCAACTATTAACCATGTAGATAGTGCAATAATTGGTAAAATATACCAATCAATGCTTAAAAACTCCACATGTTCTGAAAATAAAAATAATGTTCCGAAAGTTGTTGCTACACCTTTTCCTCCTTTGAACTTTAAATATACAGGAAAACAATGTGCAAAAATTACTATACCACAAACAGCCATATTTATATAATCTTCGTAAAGGCCATAGGCGCCAAATGTTACTATTGAACCAAAAAGTTCCTTCATAGCATAGTGGACAGAAACTAATGCAATATAAGGTTTTAATGCATCTATAATAAGTGTTAAAAGAGCAAGTATTTTTGAGCCGGTCCTTAAAACATTTGTTGCACCGGTACTACCACTTCCTATATTACGAATATCTTGCTTTAAAAACAATTTCGTAAGAATTAATCCTGTTGGAATCGCACCTATTAAATAGGCAATTAAAAATAAAATAAATCCGTTTAAGTACATCATTTTACATCCTTTCTGGTATATTGATTTTTATTATGTTTGCAAAAATTTCAAAAACTTTTAATGTCATTGAAGATAATTTTAGCCATGAATTTTTTATATCATTATTTTCTTCGGATAAAATTCTGCAATTATGATAGAAATCATTAAATATTGTTGCCAATTCATAAATATATTGTGTTAATATGTGAATTGCTCTGGCATCAAAAGCTCTATCTATTATTTCGTTAAAATTACATAATTTTATTGCCAATGCTTTATCATAACTATTAGATAAAATTATCTTTGAATCCTTAAAATCAGTATTATTTTCACGAAGCAATGATTTTATTCTAACTGCTGTGTATAAAATATATGGTCCAGTTTTACCTTCAAAACTTATAAACTTTTCCAAATTAAAAATATAATCTGTTGTTCGTGGATTTATTAAGTCAGCAAACTTTATTGCTGAAATACCAACAGAGGTAGCAATATCTTTTTTCTCTGCCTCAGATAAATCCTTTGTTTTAACATTTTCTGATACCTTTTGTTCGGCAATTTTCAAAGTATCATTTATTAAATCCATCAGTGCGACATTATCACCACTTCGTGTTTTAAGAGGTTTTCCATCAACACCTAAAACCGAACCGAAACCAAGATGTTCTAGTTGTGTATTTTTTTTAATCTTTGTGATTTCTGCTACACTAAAAACCTGATGAAAATGTAGTGCCTGTCTACTATCAACGACATACCAAACTATGTCTGCATGTTGTCTTTCTATCCTGTCGTATAATGTGGCAACATCTGTCATACCATACATAACAGCACCATTACTTTTTACCATTATAAAAGGTGGAACTGGACTGTTATCCATAGGATAGTCCTTTAAGTCTATAATTTCTGCACCTTCAGATTGTGTGGAAATACCCTTTTGTCTGAATTCAGAAACAAGGTAGTTTACATCATCATTTGCATCACTTTCACCATAAAATAAATCAAAATCAACATTTAAAATATCAAGTGTCTTTTTTATATCTGCGACTGATGTATTTTTAAAACTGCTCCATATTGCAATGTTTTCCTTATCTTTGTTTTGAAGTTTTTTAGTTTCTTCTTGAACAACGGACATAAATTTTTCATCTTCCTTTGATCTTTTTGAAGCGAAAGGATAGATCTTATTTAAATCAGATACGGATAATGGAAGTTGTAATTTTTCTTCTTTTATAGTGGCAATTATCATTCCCATAGGAAGCCCCCAATCACCTATATGAATATCACCTACTACATCATATCCCTTAAACCGAGCCAGATTTTTTAATGACTCTCCTATAATACTAGATCTTAAATGTCCAACATGCAAAGATTTTGCAACATTTGGACCGCCATAATCTATTATTATTTTTTTAGGAGTATCTAAGTGTCTTTTGTTAAAATCTTCTGTGGTTAATATTTCAGATAAAAAATCATTATTAACCTTTATATTTATAAAACCTGGTCCATCTATACTTATTTGTATATCTTTACTATCTATGTTAGAAACTATATCCTGTGCAATTTGTTTAGGATTTTTATGAAGTTGTTTTGAAAAAATCATTGCAATATTGCTTTGGAAATCGGACAAATCAGGTCTATCAGAATCCTTTATTATCTGTATATTATCAGGAAGTTCTATCCCACATTTTATAATAGAATCTTTTATTATTTTTTCTATTGTTTCTTTTAATAAACTCATTTT
Organism: uncultured Alphaproteobacteria bacterium; assembly: GCA_944392955.1. Lineage (GTDB taxonomy): Bacteria > Pseudomonadota > Alphaproteobacteria > Rs-D84 > CACZYB01 > CACZYB01. Next base: position 17,030 of record CALXYK010000005.1, read on the forward strand.
ATACCTATAAACCTAAAACTTCTTTTACCTCTTTTAATGTTTGTTTGGCAACAGCCCTAGCCTTAGTTGCACCAGCGGATAATATATCGTCTATTTGTGTCTTATCAGCCATAAGATTATTGTATTTTTCCCTGTATGGACGAAGGTAATTGTTTATAGTTTCTGCTAATACCTTTTTTGCATCACCATAACCAATTCCTCCTCTTATGAAATTATCCATATAAGAATTGTCTACATTAAATATCTTCATCAATTTGTAAAGAAGGCTATCTTTGCTTTTTGCATCAGAAGGGAGCAAAGAATCCGTAGGAATTTTCATTACTTTTTTACTGGTATCTTCCTCGGTCGCAAATAATTCTATTGTGTTGTTATAAGATTTACTCATTTTACGACCATCTAAACCTATTATAGAATCTTGGTATTCTATAAATTCTGTTGGCAATTTGAAAACTTCCTTTTTATAATAAACATTGAATGCATTCGCAATATCTCTGGCTATCTCTATATGCTGTTTTTGATCTAAACCAACTGGAACTATATCAGATTTCATAGCAAGAATGTCTGCTGCCATAAGAATTGGATATGTGTAAAGTCCCATATTAACATTATCGTCGTTTCCATCTTTTTCTAATATTGCCTTATAAGCATGAGCACGATTCATAAGACCTTTTGGTGTATAATTCATTAAAAGAGATGTTAGTTCAAATATTTCAGGAATATCCGATTGTTTATAAAAAATTGTTTTATTTATATCCAAACCAAAAGATAGAAATGTGGCTGCTACTTCATAGGTTCTGTCCTTTAAAAAAACAGGATCCTTTACCCCATTTAATGCATGAATATTTGCTATAAAAATATAAGAACTTCTGTCAGAATTATTTGCCAATTCTATTGCTGGAAGTATTGCACCGTATAAATTTCCTATGTGTGGATTACCCGTTGGTTTTACCCCTGTTAATATTGTTTTACCTAACATAATATCTCCTGTTATCTTAAAACTTTTGATGTATAGATTGTAATATAGTGAATATGTTTTGTAAAGTTAAGATTTTTTAATTAAATAGTTGACAAAATTATTATTATAGTATAAAATACAAATAAAATGTATAAAAAGGCAAAATAAAATGAAAAATTTATTTGATAAATCAAAATGTTATAACTATCTTACTGCTATTGTATTTACAATAGTAGCTGTTATCTTCATGAGACAGTTGTCCATAACATTGTGGAAATTTGATATATTTAATGTAAAACAACTATCTGCTTTTTTTAGGTTTATTGCCAGCGGAAAAATCTTTTATTCCTTGAAATATATTTCCTTTATAATAACTTTTATCGGTGTAGTATGTTTAACCTATGGTGGTATTTTGATTTCTATGAATATAAAGTTTAAGAAAGAAGAAAATATCAGCAATGGGGGTGATAGCGAAAATATTGAAGAATCTGCAACTAACTCTGTTGTGAAACAAGATGAAAATGCGATAACTCCTGAACAGGAAAATCAGAATAGTGAAACAAAACCTGAACCTACTGATAACAAATTTGCCGTTTATGATAATCCTGTTTCTGAAAATGTTTTGAGTACGGAATTACAAACTAAACCTAATCAGGCAGAAAAGAATTTACAACCTGTTAAAGAAAATAATCAACCATCCAATAATTCTGTTTCCGAAGAAGAAGAAAGAGAAAAACTTCAATCTAAAATAAAAGAGATTATGGCAAAAATGAAAGAAAAAAATAATACCCAAAAAGAACATAATCTTGATAACAAAGAAGAAAAACTTGAAAATGCAGAAAAAATTCTCTCTCCTATGACTTTTGCAAAAGAGATAACTCCTGATGTTATAGATATGAATTTTAAAAATATTTCCGAAAATGATAATGCTAATATGGAACAAACCCTTATCAGTGCTGGATTTAAGGTTTTAAGTGAAATAAGGATAGGAAAAACTGGCATAGATTATTTAGCAGTTGCAAAGGATAAGTTGGTTGTAATACAACTTGATACTACTGATGGAAATTGGTTTGCGTCAGAAGATAAAGTGGAAAGCCAGCAAAACCCTGTATGGTTCTCTGACTTAGGCAATAAAATATCCCCTGTTAGTCGTGCATTAGAGGCAAAAGAAAATATTGAAAACTTAATAAAAGGCGAATTTGAACTACCTATTAAACCTATTGTCTGTTTAACCAAAAGCAATGTAGTTAACTATGAAGAGGCAAAAGCACAATGGGATAAATTAGGGGTGGAAATTGTTAACCTTTACAAAGATGATAGCATATTGACACCTATGAAAACTTTAAATGAAATTTATCCTATAAGTAGTCAAGAGGAAATTGCTGAAAGTGATATAAATAAGTTAATAGATATCTTAGAAAAGGCAGAAATCCCTGAAAATTAGTATAGAAATATTGCTTTGAACAATCCCTCTTTACTTTTGCAAAAATATTTTATATATTATTTTAACATTTGGGAAAAATAAAAATTTTAATAATAATTGAAAAGGAATAAAAATGTTTAAAAAACAAAAAGATATAAATGCTCTAGTAAATGAACTTGTTGGACTTTTGAATCAACACAATTTGTCCGAAATAGAGTATGAAAGAAATGGTTCAAGAATAAGAATTTCTAATTCCAAAGGTGGGGCTATTATTGCTGGGGGAATGGTATCTGCACCTGCTACTACTTCAAATGCTAATACTACACAAAGCGCAAATCCTGCTAGTATAGATCTTTCTAATGCATTTAAATCCCCTATGGTAGGAGTTGTTTATATGAAACCAGAACCTTCTGCAAAAGAATTTGTTGTAGAAGGACAGGCTGTTAAAAAAGGTGATACTCTTTGCCTTATAGAAGCAATGAAAACCTTTAATCCTGTTAAATCACCAAAAGATGGTGTAATTAAAAAGATTTTGGTTAAAGATTCTGAAACTGTTGAATATGAACAACCTTTATTCGTTATTGAATAAGAGAGGTAAATATGTTTAAAAAAATTCTTATCGCTAATCGCGGAGAAATCGCTTTGCGTGTTATTCGTGCCTGTCGTGAAATGGGTATTAAAACGGTTGCTGTGCATTCTACTGCTGATAGTGATGCAATGTATGTAAAAATGGCAGACGAATCAGTTTGTATTGGACCTGCTTCTTCCGCCGAATCTTATCTTAAAATGTCTGCTATTATATCTGCTGCTGTTGTTACAAATGCCGATGCTGTACATCCTGGTTATGGTTTTTTATCAGAAAATGCAGAATTTGCAGAAATGCTTGATGCTCATGGAATAGAATTTATTGGCCCTACTCCTGAACATATAAGAAGAATGGGGGATAAGGTAGAAGCAAAAAGAACTGCTGTCGAACTTGGTATTCCTGTTGTTCCAGGAAGTAAAGGTGCCCTTGATACTATATCTGATGCATTGAAAACCGCAAAAGAAATTGGTTATCCTGTTATTGTAAAGGCTGCTTCTGGTGGTGGTGGTCGTGGCATGAAAATTGCCTTTAATGAAGATGAATTGAAAGCACAATTCCCTATTGCAAGAAGTGAAGCCAAAGTTGCATTTGGTGATGACAGGGTATATATGGAAAAATATCTTGTGAACCCAAAACATATAGAAATACAACTTATCGGTGATAAATATGGTAATGTCGTTACATTGGGTGAACGTGATTGTTCTATGCAACGAAAAAATCAAAAAATAATAGAGGAGGCTCCGGCTTCTATTTTAACAAAAAAACAAAGCGATGATATACAGGCTATTGTAAGAAATGCTATGTCAAAGTTGAAATATCGTGGGGCTGGTACTATTGAATTTCTATTTGAAAATGGTCAGTTCTATTTTATGGAAATGAATACTAGATTACAAGTTGAACATCCTGTTACAGAACAGGTTTTTGGTGTAGATCTTGTTAGGGAACAAATAAGTGTTGCCGAAGGAAATAAACTTTCTTTTAAACAGGAAGATTTAGTTCCTCGTTTCCATGCGATAGAATGTCGTATCAATGCCGAAGATCCGGAAACATTTGTTCCTTTCCCTGGAACTGTTAAATATTATCATGCTCCGGGAGGTCTTGGTGTACGTGTTGATAGTGGACTTTATACAGGCTATAAAATTCCTTCTTGTTATGATAGTATGATTGCAAAAGTTATAACATTTGCTCCTACCAGAAAAGAAGCGATAACCAGAATGTATTATGCATTATCTGAACTTATAGTAGATGGTGTTAAAACTTCTATTCCTCTTCAACAAACTTTGTTAAAACAACCTGCATTTTTAGATGGAACATATCCTATTCATTGGTTAGAAGATTTTATTAAAGAAAAAAATGCAGAAAAATTAAAAATGATGCAGGAAGAAGAAGAGAAAAAAGAAAAATCTACTGAAAAATCATTGTTAAGAAGAAAAAAAGCAAAATAATAAAAGTATAACTAAAAAAAATCCCTCTGAAAATCAGAGGGATAAATTTTAATATTAGAAACCAAGGATTTGTTTTTCCTTTGAAATTCTTTTTCTTTCTCTGCGTACAGCTTCGTTTTTCATACGTTTTCTTGCAGCAGTACCTGTTTCAAAGTATCTTCTTTCTTTGATTTCACGAAGTAAGCCTTCTTTTTGTCCTTTCTTCTTTAGGACACGAAGCGCCTGTTCTACATTATTATCTCTGACAAGAACTTTTACCATAATTTCACCCCCTTTTGAGTAAATTTGTTTTTAAAAATATTTATGATAAGTTCTTAAAAACTTTGCCTAGTATAACAAAACTTATTGAAAAATCAAGTATTTTTTCGTCAAATAAAATCTCTTGCACTTTATTTTAAAAATAGTATAATTTCTTCATCTACTTTAATAGATATAATAACTAAAATGAAAGGATTAAAAAATGGCTGTAAAAGTAGCAATTAATGGTTTTGGTCGTATTGGTAGAATGACTTTCCGTGCATTGATTGAAAGCGGAAGAAAAGATGTTGAAGTCGTTGCAATAAATGATTTAGCAAGTCCAGAATCTTCACTTCATCTTTTGAAATATGATTCTGTTCATGGAAGACTTCCTGTAGAAGCAAAGTTAGAAGGTGATATGTTGATAGCAGGTAGCCAAAAGGCAAAAATGTTTGCTATCCGTGATCCAAAAGAATATCCATGGAAAGATTTAGATATTGATATAGTATTTGAATGTACAGGTATTTTCACAGATAAAGAAAAAGCACAAGTTCATATAGATGCTGGTGCAAAAAGAGTTCTTGTATCTGCTCCTGCAAAAGGTGCTGATTTGACCGTTGTTTATGGTGTTAACCAAGATAAAATAACTTCTGATATGAGAATTTTCTCTAATGCTTCTTGTACAACTAACTGCTTGGCTCCTGTTGTTGAAGTATTAAACAATAAATTTGGAATCTCTCATGGTTATATGACAACAATTCATTCATACACTGGCGATCAAGTAACTCTTGATAGAGATTTAAAAGGTAATCTTTATCGTTCACGTGCTGCTGCTCAAAACATTATTCCTACTACAACAGGTGCAGCAAAGGCAATTGGACTTGTTATTCCTGAATTGGCTGGAAAACTTGATGGTGCATCTACTCGTGTTCCTACTGCTGATGTATCTTTAGTTGACTTTAAATTTGTTGTTAAAAAAGATTCTGTTACAGCAGAAGAAATAAATGAAGCTATAATAGAAGCTTCTAAATCTGATAGATTTAAAGGAATTCTTTGTGTAAATACAGAAGCTTTGGTATCTTCTGATTTTATACATAATCCTGCATCATCTACTTTTGATTTAAAAGAAACAAAAGTTATGGAAGGAAATTTCGTTCGTATCGTATCATGGTATGATAATGAATGGGGATTTTCTAATCGTATGCTTGATACAGCATGTGCTATTGCAAAAACCATTTAATTTTTGCGGTAGTGAAAATATAATAAAAATAATAAAAGCCTCAAAAACTGAGGCTTTTTTTATTATAAACTTTAATAGTAAAATTATGTATTAAACAAGAAATGGAAAATATCTCCATCTTGGACTATATAGTCTTTTCCTTCGGTTCTAAGTTTTCCATTTTCCCTAGCACCTACTTCACCACCATACTTAATATAATCTTCTGTTGATATAGTTTCAGCCCTTATGAATCCTTTTTGGAAATCGGTATGAATCACACCCGCAGCCTCAGGAGCCTTTGCCCCATTTACAACAGTCCAGGCATGGGCTTCCTTTGGCCCTATTGTAAAAAATGTTATAAGATTTAAAAGTTTATATCCTTCCTTTATAATTTTTGACAAGCCTGTTTCCGCAATACCCATACTTTCCAAAAATTCTTGTTTTTCTTCTGTTGAAGATAATGAAGCAATTTCTTGCTCTATCTTTGCGGAAATAATAGTAGAGGTGTTCCCCTCTTTTTTTGCATATTCCTCAACCATTTGTGAATAATTATTTCCAGTTGATGCGGAATTTTCATCAACATTTGCAACATATAAAACAGGTTTTGATGTTAGGAGATGTAAAATCCTAAAAGCCCTGGATTTTTCAATATCAGAAGAAGAAGGTTTTGCCTTTGAGGCAGGTAATCCCTGTTCCAACTTACTTAAAACTTCTTTTATTACTTCTGTTTGGATTTTGGCATCTTTGTCCCCACTTTTTGCTTTTTTTTCAAGAAGGGGTAATCTTTTTTGTAAACTTTCCATATCCGATAATAAAAGTTCAGTATTTATTGTTTCAATATCCCTTATGGGATTGACTGAATTTTCAACATGAATAATGTTCCCATCATCAAAACATCTTACTACATGGATTATGGCATCAACTTCCCTTATATTTGCCAAAAATTGGTTGCCTAAACCTTCACCTTTGCTTGCACCTTTAACCAAACCTGCAATATCAACGAATTCTAATCTTGTTGGTAAAATTTCCTTTGACTTTGCAACGGATGCCAATTTATCCAACCTTTCATCTGGAACAGAAACTATTCCAGAGTTAGGCTCTATTGTGCAGAATGGATAATTTGCACATTCTGCCTGTATTGTTTGTGTTAATGCATTAAAAAGAGTTGATTTTCCAACATTAGGAAGCCCAACTATACCACATTTGAATCCCATACTTTTTTACCTATTGATTTTATTTTTGTATACTTTATAATAGATTTGTTTTTAAATCAAGTGTATTTAAAATTTATCAAAAGGTGAAAATTTTATGGATAGCGATAGTATACCTCTGAGTAATAAAAATAATATTGATAATTCTATATCTGTTTTAAAAAATCAATATGTTTCTTTGTTAACTGCTATGGGTTTTGAAAATGCAGATGCAGTCTTTTTTACTGATTATAGGTTGGTAAAATTAAAGGAATTAAAATATCTTAACCCTGATAAGTTAAAAATGGAAATGCAATCTGATAATATGTCCGATTGTGCAATTTTGACCTATATGATAAGTGATTTGAAAAATGCAATAAAATTAAGGAAAAGCATAAATTTACTTAATATACTTTCTTTACAAAGATAAAAATTTGTTTAAAAATTTATCACTTTTATCTTTTATTTTTGTAGAAATTTTATTTTTATTATTATAAAATGTTTATGTTTAACTTATATAAGGAGAAAAAAATGGTTGAAAGAAATAGTAATTATAACAGGAATAACAAATCCTATAACAAAAAAAATAATTATAAAAAATTTAAACCAGAAGGAAATGTTAAAAAACATGGATTGTTGAACTTCTTGTTTTCTTTTGAAGGTAAAATTTCAAAAAATTTATTTACTGGTATGGCATTACCTTTGGGCGTAGTAGCTTTGGTCCTTGGTCTTGTAAAAATGTCAGTTCAAAATAGTGTTGGAGTAGATTATGGTTTTCTATACACTGGATTGGATATAATATATATACTATGTCTATGGGTTATAGTTGCACTTGGCTATAAAAGGGCTCATTCCCTTGGAATAAGTGGTATATACTCAATAGTTGGTACAGTATTGTTTAAACCTTTCTTCTGTTTTTATAAGGCGGATAGAGATTTTGCAAATGATGCTATGTATAAAAATAGATTTGATGGAATAAAAAAATTCGGAGCTTGGTTTGATAAAAACAATGTAACTAGAATATTTTATGTACTATTATTTACTTTGTTATCAATAATTCCTTACATTACAACTACTGCAAACCGAGATGTTGTATTAGGAGGAGAATCTCCTGTTATGAATTCTGTTGTGGTTTTAATGATAACTATTGCTTTGTTTAATATATTACAACTATTTTTGTTTAATACAAAATGGTTTAAAAAATATTATGTAAATATATTAAAGGTATTGTCATTTATTGCTTATAACTTAGTAGTAATTTCTATGACTATATTTATCTATACATTATTTATGCTTATCTCTATGTAGTAATTTGAATTGTAAATTCTATGAAGGGGAAGTTAAAAACTTCCCTTTTTTATTGTAAAAAAATTTTTTTATGCTACTATTATTTTTAGTAAATTTATAACTTGAGGCAGAAAAATGAATGGAAAATCAAAAAGCTTAAATGTAATACTTTTATTTATAATACTGTATGTATTAAAGGCAGGTCAGGAAATATTTTTACCATTTGTTGTTGCATTATTTTTATGGTGTTTGATTTATATATTAACAACAAAATATAATGATTTTTTTACCGAAACTTTAAAATTATCTGAATGGCCTAAAATTATTTCACGAGTTTTTGCAATAATAACTATTTCTGCTGTTATATATTTTATAGTTATAGGCATTAAAAGTAATATAAATCAAGTGGTCAGCACTTTTGACTTTTATCAAAAAAATATGACCGGAGTAGTAGAAAATATTCAAAATTATTTGGGTATTCAAAATAAAATTACTCTGGATAATTTAATAAAAGACATAAATATACCTAAGTTAATAAATTCAGTTATACAAGGCTTTGCAAGTTTTTTAAGTAGTTCTCTGATGGTGTTTGTATATCTTTTGTTTATTTTATTAGAGGAAAAAAGTTTTACAAAAAAATTCCCTTTGCTTTTTTCATCTAAGCAAAAGGAAAAAGAAATTTCAAACATAATGAAAAAAATATACTCTAAGATAGAAGTATATGTTTCTGTAAAATTATTTACAAGTTTTTTAACTGCAATCTTAGTATATCCTATTATGAAATTTGTAAATTTGGATTTTGCATTGTTCTGGGCTATACTAACATTCTTGCTTAACTTTATTCCAACGGTTGGTTCTATTATTTCAACGATATTTCCTTTGTTGCTTGCCCTATTACAATTTAACGGAGATTTAATTGCATTTTCTATTGTCAGTGTGGGAACAATAGCAGTGCAACTTATTATTGGAAATATAATAGATCCTAAAATTATGGGAAAGCGATTGAATTTGAGCCCTCTTGTTTTAATACTTTCTCTTGTTATATGGGGAAGTATTTGGGGTATAGTTGGTATGTTTTTATGTGTACCAATAATGATAATATTAACTATAATATTATTACAAATTCCGTCTACTAAGAAATTTGCAATATTGCTAACTGAAGAAGGAAATTCTTTTTAATGATGAGGTATAAAATGTATAAATTTTTGTTAATTTCTTTTTTAAGTATATTTGTGGTAAGTTGTTCTTGTAAATGTAGGTATAATGAATATTTACCTGAAAATAATCCTTTGATTATTCCTGATGATTTAAAGCCTGTTCAAAAATAGTGTATATTAAGGTTAATAATGGTGGAAAGTAAAGACAAAGCAACACCTATGATGCAACAATATATTGCTGTGAAAGAGAAGCATAAGGATTATTTGCTTATGTATCGTATGGGTGATTTTTATGAAATGTTTTTTGATGATGCTGTTGTTGCATCTAAGGCTTTGGATATAGCCCTTACCCACAGGGGGACATATATGGGAAAGCCTGTTCCTATGTGTGGTGTGCCATATCATGCATTTTCATCTTATATGCCCAAACTGGTGAAACAAGGATTTAAAGTTGCAATATGTGATCAAGTAGAAAGTCCAGAAGAAGCAAGAAAAAGAGGTTATAAATCTGTTGTTAAACGCGAAGTTTCAAGAATTATAACTGCGGGAACTTTGACCGAAGATAATCTTTTGAATGGTTCGTTTAATAATTATCTTATGAGTATGGTATTTGTTGATGGAATTGAACCTAAAATTTCCATTGCATTGACTGATATTTCTACTGGTGAATTTAACGTGCAATCTTTTGATGAAAATGCCGTTTCTGAATTGTTATCTTTTACCAATATCAAGAATCCTGCTGAAATTATTATATCTGATAGGTGTATGGAAAATTCTAAACTTAGCAATTTCATAAATTTATATAAATCTAAAATAGTTTTTAAACCTGATAGTTTTTTTGATAAGGATAATGCATTAAAAAATCTTTGTGAAACTTTTAATGTATCCGACATTTCAGTAATTGGAAATTTTTCCGAATCTGAACTGTCGGCCCAGGGTGCAATTTTAAGTTATATAAAATTAACTCAGATAGGACATATTCCAAACCTGTCAAAACCTAGAAAACAAATAAACTCTGATATATTACAAATTGATGCGTTTTCCGTTAAAAACCTTGAATTATTTGAAAATATAAATGAAGATGGTGTGAAATCTAACTCTTTGTTTGGGGTAATGGATAAAACGAAAACTCCTATGGGGAAAAGGGAGTTGAAAAAGGCCTTAGGGGCACCTTTGGCAAATGCAAAAACTATCAATAATCGTTTAGATATAGTTGAATTTTTTGTAAATAATCCAGATTTGCTTGATAATATAAGAAACTTATTATCTCAGGTTTTTGATATACAAAGAATAGTAGGCAGGATAAGTTGTAATAGAGCTGGACCACGAGATATATTGAATATAGGTTCTACCTTAACTATTATTCCCAATATTAAAAATATGCTTTTGATGGCAACAGAAAAGAGTATAGAAAATCCAATAGAGGTTATTTGTAATGGATTGAAAGACTTTTCTGTCTTGGCAAAAAAAATTGAAAATGCGATTGAGGAGGATCCTCCTTTATTAACAAGAGATGGAGGTTTTATAAAATCAGGTTATAATGCTGTTTTAGATGAATATAAGACTTTGTCTCAAAATACTAAACAGGTTATACTTGATTTACAAACAAAATATTCTTTGGATACTGGGGTAGCAAACCTTAAAATAAAATATAATAATATTGCAGGTTATTTTATAGAGGTTTCAACAAAACAGGCTTCGGCTCTACTTTCCCCTAATAGTCAATTTCAACATAAACAGACACTTGTAAACGGTGTAAGGTTTACAACTGCTGAACTTTCTGAAATAGAACAAAAAATATTGCTAGCAAATGATAAATATTTGTCCTTAGAATTAAATCTTTTTGATGAACTTTGTAAAGATATATTGGACAGAGTAGATGATATTGAGATTTTATCAAATGCTTTGGCACAACTGGATATGTTTTCATCTTTGGCTTTGTTAGCGATAGAAAATGAATATGTAAAACCGGTAGTAGATGAATCTTTGGATTTTGAAATAATAGATGGAAGACATCCGGTAGTAGAAGAAAATTTAAAACATCAGACTATACCTTTTATTCCAAATGATTGTTTATTGGAAAATAAAGAAGATAATAGTAAATTATGGATATTAACTGGACCTAATATGGCTGGTAAATCAACTTTTTTAAGGCAAAATGCTATTATTATAATTATGGCTCAGACGGGATCTTTTGTCCCTGCAAATAGTGCAAAAATAGGTGTGGTAAATAAATTATTTAGTCGTGTCGGAGCATCTGACAACCTTGCAAAAGGTCAATCTACATTTATGGTAGAAATGACAGAAACTGCAACAATACTTAATCAGGCAGATGATAGATCTTTTGTTATACTTGATGAAATTGGTAGAGGAACCGCAACATTTGATGGATTATCTATTGCATGGGCTGTATTAGAATATCTTAATAATATAAACAGATGTCGTGGTATTTTTGCAACACATTATCATGAACTTACTCAGGCAATAACAAAACTTAAAAATGTTTCTGCTCATACAATGGAGATAAAAGAATATAACGGAGATATAGTATTCCTTCATAAAGTTAGTTTGGGGGTTGCCGATAAATCCTATGGTATACATGTTGCAAAAATCGCCGGTGTTCCAAAGGAAGTTGTAGAAAGAGCCAATCAGATATTGCAAACTTTTGAATCTGATGACAATACAAAATTAAATGCAAAAATTATTAAAAAAATTGATGATATGGATTTATTTTCCTTTTCTAAACAAGAAAACAAAACATCACAAGAAAGAGAAGAGGATTTAAAATTTTCTAAATTAAAAGAAAAATTAAAAGGGATAAATCCCGATGAATTATCCCCTAAATCCGCCTTGGCTATGATGTATGAAATAAAAGATTTGATAGATTAATTGTATTCCTTTTTCAGAAAGTTGTATTTTAATTCCTTTATCAATTTAAGATGGGATCTATCAAATATACCTTTTGTCTTTTCTCTTTCATTAAATTTTTTTACACTTATATTTAACTTTTGTGACCAAGAATTTATTTTATTTATGCTTTCTTTTATTTCTTCTTTTTGTGCATCTGTTAATAAATATTGATAATAATCTGTATCAATATATTTACAGCATTCCTTTATAAAATTTAAATATGTCATATATACAAAATAATTATTATTTGTTTCCCTTACTTCTTCGTGTGCAGATTTTTCAAGTATACTCATACAATTATTCCAAATAAATAACATTCCTTCTATTATATTTTTACATAAACTATTATGGATAGGGGTATTGTAAATTTTTTTCATTTAATATTCTCCTAAACTTATTTTTGACTTTGATTCATGTAATTGTCTACTTTTTGTTCTAATTCAAATAACTTATTCTTATAAAAATTTTTTAACTCATTTTTTAATCTATGCTTTTTTATAAAATTACAATTAGAAATATCCTTTTCTTCCATAGTTTTTTGTAATATACTACCAAAAACAACCTTAGAAGCTAATATATTTTTTATACGACTTATTTCTTTAAGAGTTCGGTGGTATTCCCTATCTTTCTCTTGTTGTTCTTTTTCCTGTTGTTTCTTATTAAAAAATTTTTTAAATATATTCATTTTACATAATCCTATTTTTTGTCTTATTAAAAATATTTTTTAAAGATATAGTATATATTTTTTTTGTCAATGATTTTTTATTGTAAAATTAAAAAAAATAGTAAATAATTTACTAAGACTTAAAAAAATCTGGTATAAATAAAATGTTAAATGGTTTTATAAACATAGATAAACCTTTGGAATTATCCTCAAACAAAGTTGTTTCTGAAGTAAAACGGCTTTTGTTTCCTATTTTTGGAAAGGTAAAAATTGGACACACTGGAACATTGGACCCTATGGCTTCGGGAGTTTTACCTGTCGCAATAGGAGAAGCAACAAAAACAGTTCAATTTCAGATGAAAAATATAAAAACTTATATATTTACAATAAAGTTTGGGCTTCAAACATCTACTGATGATATGCAGGGAGATATTATCAAAACTTCTAATGTTATACCTACGATATCTGAAATTGAAAAAGTCATTCCCCAATTTATTGGAAAAATTGAACAAGTCCCCCCTATTTTTTCTGCATTAAAAATAAACGGAGTTAGAGCCTATGAACTAGCAAGAAAAAATATCAAAGTTGAAATGAAAAAAAGGGAAAATTTTATACACTCCCTTGAAATAATAAAACAAGAAAGTAGTGATGAAGTAAAATTCAAAGTGTCCGCAAATAAAGGTTTTTATGTTAGAGCTTTGGCCAGAGATTTAGCAATTTTCTTAGGTTCTGTTGGTTGTGTAAGTTATTTACGAAGGATTGCAAATGGACCTTTTGATATTGATAATTCAATAACACTTGACAAATTAAAAAAAATATTGCAAAATCTTCCTCAATCGTTGGATGTACGGAATTTTGATAGCGATTTTTTGCTTCCTGTATCTTTTGGGCTGAACGACATCTTGGCTATTGATGCAAATGAGGAACAAAATAAAAAGTTAAGATCTGGACAATGGTTGAAGAAACCTGATGCTTGGATTTTAAAGGAAAATACTTTTTATCAATTACAATCAAATTCCAAACTTTCGGCAATTGTTAAATTAGATAATGGTTTTATAAAAACTGTTAGAGTTTTTAACTTATAAAGAAAAGAGGAATAATTAAAATGTCAATTACAAAAGAAAAAAAACAAGAATTAATTAAAAATTTTAAAGTGTCTGAAAATGATACTGGTTCTTCTGAGGTTCAAATTGCAATTTTGACTGAAAGAATCAATAACTTAACAGAACATTTTAAAACAAATAAGAAAGATAATGCATCAAAACTTGGTCTTATGAAAATGGTAAACAACAGAAAGACTTTGCTTGCTTATCTTAAAAAAACAAATTTAAAATCTTATGAAGAAATTATTAAAAAATTAGGTATAAGAAAATAATTCCTTTGTTAGATTTTTAATAAGATTTATACCTTAATAACTTTGAGGAAAAGAAAATTTTCTTTCCTTAAGGTTATTTTGGGTGTATTATGTAAAAAGGAAATGTTGAAAGGTAAGTCAGAATATAGAATCCAATAATTGTTTGACTATGACTTGGATTGTATTTTCTGACTTGTGATAAGTCTCTTTTGCCTTTCGCTTTTCTTACTAGTTAAATTAAAATGAAAGGATAAAAATATGTTTGGTTTAAAAAAGAAATCTATGTTTAACATAGTAGAAAAAGAAATTATGTGGGAAGGTAAAAAACTTACCCTTCAATCTGGAAAAATTGCAAGACAAGCAACTGGTGCTGTTTTGGCAACTTATGGTGAAACAATAGTTCTTGCTACCGTTGTTGCGGCAAAGGAAGCAAAAGAAGATCAAGATTTCTTCCCTTTGACTGTTAACTATCAGGAAAAATTTGCTTCGGCTGGTAAAATTCCAGGTTCATTTAATAGAAGAGAAGGACGACCTTCTGTTCATGAAACTTTGATTTCAAGATTGATAGACAGACCTATTAGACCTTTGTTTCCAGATACATTTAAAAATGAAGTTCAGGTGATTGCTACTGTTTATAACTATGATAAACAAAACTCCCCTGATATTGTTGCAATGATTGCGTCTAGTGCTGCTTTGGCTATATCAGGTATTCCTTTTATGGGACCTATTGGTGCGGCAAGGGTTGCATATGTAAATGATAAATTTATAGTAAATCCTACTAAATCAGAATTAGAAAATACAAAACTTGATTTGGTTGTTGCAGGAACTGATGAAGGTGTTTTAATGGTTGAGTCAGAGGCTAATGAACTTACTGAAGAAACAATGCTTAATGCTGTTGAAACAGGTTTTAAATCTTTCCAACCTATTATAAAACTTATAAAAGATATAAAAAAGGAAGTTGGAAATCAGGATTGGGAAATTCCTGCACAAGTTCCAGAATATGATAATTTGAAAAAAGCATTTGAAAAAGAATTTGGCGATGAAATAAAAAATGCTTATAAAATAAAAGCAAAACAAGAAAGACAAGATGCATTAGCAGATATAAAAGAAAGAGCATTTGCAACTATAAGTGAAGAAGATGAAGTTTCTTTGCGTGTGGCTCCTTCTGTATTTAGTGCTATTGAAGCAGAAACTATGAGAGGGGCTATATTAAGAGGAGAACCTCGTATTGATGGAAGGGATACAAAAACCGTTAGACCTATTGAATGTGAAGTTGGCATTTTAGGAAGAAATCACGGATCTGCATTATTTACACGTGGTGAAACTCAGGCTCTTGTATCCGCTACAATAGGAATTAAAGATGATGAACAATTAGAAGATGATTTGGATGGAGTTCGTGGTGAAAGATTTATGTTGCATTATAATTTCCCACCTTTTTCTGTTGGTGAGTGTGGAAAACTTGGGACTCCAGGACGTAGGGAAATAGGACACGGAAAACTTGCATGGAGGGCAAACCATGCTATGTTGCCTAGTTATGAAGAATTCCCTTACACTATACGTGTAGTTTCTGATATCACTGAATCAAATGGTTCTTCGTCTATGGCTACTACTTGTGGTGCAAGTTTGGCAATGATGGATGCAGGCATTCCTGTCAAGGCTCCTGTTGCTGGTATTGCAATGGGACTTATCAAAGAAGGGAATAAGTTTGCTATATTAACCGATATAATGGGTGATGAAGATCATCTTGGCGATATGGATTTCAAAGTTGCTGGAACAAAAAATGGGATTACCGCTTTGCAAATGGATATTAAAATTACATCTATTACCTTTGAAATTATGAAAAAAGCACTTGAACAAGCAAATGAAGGTAGAAAACATATCTTAGGAAAAATGGCAGAGGCGATAAAGGCTCCTAGAAAGGAACTTTCTAAATATGCACCTACTATATTTGAGATGACTATTAACCCTAAAAAAATAAGAGAAGTTATAGGTAGTGGTGGAAATGTTATTCGTTCAATTTGTGAAAAATCAAATACTAAAATTGAAATTGAAGATTCTGGACTTGTAAAAATTGCGGGAACTTCGAAAGATGAAATTGATATCGCAAGAAAGATAATTGAAGATATTTGTGCAGAACCTGAAGTTGGAAAAATTTACGATGGTGAAGTAATAAAACTTATGGACTTTGGTGCTGTTGTAAAATTTATGGGTGAAAATGAAGGTTTATTGCACATATCTGAAATAAAAGAAAAAAGAGTTAAAAAAGTAGAAGATGTCCTTAAAGTCGGAGATAAGGTTAGAGTTTTAGTAACCGAAATCAGAGATGGAAAAGTAAGACTTTCTATGAAACAAGTAAAAGAATAATATTTATAGGGGAAAAACTTCCCCTTTTTTCTATTTTTAGCGGAGATTTCCTATGAATATTGGTGTGTTTGATAGTGGTCTTGGTGGATTATTGATAACTAAATCCTTAATAGATTATATGCCAGAGTATAATTTTTGCTATTTAGGGGACACCGAACATGTACCATATGGAACAAAATCACAAGATATAATCTATGAATTTACTAAAAATTGTATAGATTATTTGTTTAAAAAAAGAGATTGCAAAATTATAATAATTGCTTGTAATACTGCAACTTTTGCTGCGTTAAGAAGACTACAACAAACCTATCTATTGCAAAACTTTCCAGACAGAAAAATCCTTGGGGTTATAATTCCTACAATAGAAGAAGTTGTTGAAAAAAATTATTCTTCTGTTGGATTGATTGCAACTGATGGAACTATAAAATCAGATGTATATGGTCAAGAGTTAAGAAAGAAAAAATCAGATATCAAATTATTCTCATGCCCTGCCCCTTTATTAGTTCCTTTGGTAGAAAATAATGCAGATGAATTTGCACCTCCCATTATAAAATCTTATATTGAAAAATTTAAAGACAAGGATATTCAGGCGATAATTTTGGGATGTACTCATTATCCTCATTATAAAAAGCAAATTGAAAGTATTGCTTTTGAGATTTTTAAAAGGCGTGTAGATATAATATCACAGGACGAATTTATCCCAAAATCTTTGGCTAATTATTTGAAAAAACATCCTGAAATAGAAAAAGAATTAACTAAAAATTCTGAGTATTCGTTTGAAATTACTGATGTAAATGATAATTATGTTGAACAGGCAAAAAATATATTTCAGGCTGATATTAAAATATCAAAGGTTGACATATAACTAATATCTTACTATATATAATTTTATGGATATACAACAAAAATTTAATGATAATTTAAACTCTATTTTAAAAGAAAAGCCTCTTAAACTGGCTGTTGCAGTATCAGGCGGGGCTGATAGTATGGCTTTGACTTTACTACTTCATAATTGGGCAATGCTAAATAAAGTTGATATGGTTGCCCTTACCGTTGATCATAATCTAAGAAAAGAATCTGCAAAAGAAGCGTTAAAAGTAAATAAATGGCTTTTGAAATATGGGATAAAGCATAATATACTTACATATACGGGGGTAGTGCCAAAATCTAATATAGAAGCAATTGCAAGAAAATATCGCTATGACCTGCTTTTTAACTATTTAAAAGAAAATAATATCAAATATTTACTGATTGCTCATAATCAGGATGAACAAAAGGAAACTTTTTTCCTTAATTTATCCAGAGGCAGTGGAATTTACGGCCTATGTGCTATGCCTAATATTTCTGAGAGAAATGGTATTTTTTTAGTAAGGCCTTTACTAAACTTTACAAAGGCAGATTTGAAAAATTATTTGAAATCCATACATCAAAAATGGGTAGAAGACCCAAGTAATAAGGATACAAAATACAAAAGGGTTAGGATAAGAAATTTGAATAAACTAACACAAAAATTGGAACTGACAAATGAACGACTTATCAATACTATGAAGAATCTGGAACGAGTAAAGGAGGCCTTGGATTTTTTTGAAGATAAGTGTTATGCGGAATCGGTAATTTCTTACAATGAAAAGGTAAAAATAGATAGGCAGAAACTTCTTTTCTATCCAGAAGAAATTGCCTTAAAAACCTTGTCAAATATTATAAAAAACTTTTCTGGTGGGGAATATCCTCCTAGGTTTGAAAGCATAGAACTATTGTTTGGAAAAATTAAAAACTCCACCTTAAATGCAGGCATAACCTTAGCAAAATGCAAAATTTATTTTGATAAAAACTTTAACATAATAATAGAAAAAGAAATAGGCAGAAAAAATCAAAAAAACTGCTAGAAAAAAAGAATTTTATAGTTTAGACTATTTGGAAAATTAACATCTTTAAAAAAGGATAAAAAATGTTTAAAAATTGGAAAAATTGGTATGTTCTTGTTTTAATAGTATTACTTTTTTCACTTATTTCAAATGACTCTTTGAAAAAAGAGGAAAAAGTTATTGAAAACAATATGATTTTTTCTGATTTTATAAAAAATGTAAAAGATAAAAAAATAGAATCTGTTGTTATCAAAGGTGAAATTGTTGAGGGAAAACTTAAAGATTCAAAAACAAAAGATGGTAAAGAGGTAAAAGGGGAAAACTTTACATCAAAGGTTGTATTGTACCCTAAATTATTAGAAACATTAGAGGAAAATAATGTCCCAACAGAGGTAAAAATAGAACCTTTGGCATCAGGAAGTGGATTTAGTTTTATTAAAATAGTTGATATATTAGGTTCGGTATTGTGGATAGTGATATTAGTTTTACTTTTTAAAAGTATGAAAGGAGATAAATTTGGTATTGCAAAAACTAATATTAAAATGTTTACACCAGATATGCAGAAAGTGCGTTTTTCCGATGTCCTTGGTATAGATGAAGCAAAGCAAGATGTTGCGGAAATAGTAGACTTCCTTAGGGATTCAAAAAAATATTCAAGGTTAGGGGCAAAAATACCAAAGGGCGTTTTATTGGTTGGACCTCCGGGAACTGGTAAAACATTATTGGCAAAGGCAATAGCCGGCGAAGCAGGTGTTCCTTTTTTCTCTACCTCTGGTTCTGAATTTGTTGAGATGTTTGTAGGTGTCGGTGCAAGTAGAGTAAGAAGCCTTTTTGAACAGGCTACTAAAAGTGCTCCTTGTCTAGTATTTATTGATGAAATTGATGCCGTTGGTCGCCATCGTGGATCAGGATATGGTGGTGGTAATGACGAAAGGGAACAAACTCTTAATCAATTGCTTGTAGAAATGGATGGTTTTGCTATTAATAAAGGTGTAATTGTTATTGCTGCTACTAATCGTGTAGATGTATTAGATGATGCCTTGCTTAGACCAGGAAGATTTGATAGACAAGTATTTATTGATTTACCAGATTTAAAAGGAAGAGAGGCAATACTTAAAAAATATATGAACGAAGTAAATATCTTATCCGATGTAAACCCTCTTAACATTGCTAGGGGGACTCCGGGATTTAGTGGTGCTGATTTAGCAAATCTTGTAAACGAAGCTGCGCTTATTGCAGCAAGAAGAAATAGAAAGCAAATTTCTGAAAATGATTTTGAATATGCAAGAGATAAAATTTTAATGGGGGCTGAAAAAAAATCTAAAACTATGTCCCCTGATGAAATTAAAAATACTGCTTATCATGAGGCGGGACATGCTCTTTGTGCCGTATTGTTGCCAGAGGTGGACCCTATACACAAAGCGACTATAATCCCAAGGGGACAATCATTAGGATTAGTTCAAAAATTACCTGAACGAGATAAGGTTAGTGTAAATATTACTGAAATAAAATCTGATATAGCTGTTGCTATGGCTGGACGTATTTGCGAGGAAATATTCTTTGGAAAAGATAAAGTTACAACTGGGGCAAGTGCAGATATTAAAATGGCTACTGAATATGCAAGAAATGCTGTAATAAAATGGGGTTTAAGTGATAAAATTGGACCTGTTTTTTATGGAACTGATGAAAATTATAAGATTTCAGAAACAACCGCCAGAGAAATTGATCAAGAAGTGAAAAAAATGCTTGATGATGGTTATAAGTTAGCAAAAAGCACTATTACAAAAAACAAGTCAAAGGTTGAAAAAATTGCAAAAGCGTTATTAGAGTTTGAAACTTTGACTGGTGATGAAGTACGTGCAATTGTCAAAGGGGACAAAATAACAATAAAAAAGAAAGATTACGAAGAAAAAACTCCGTTTTTAAGGAGTTCTTCGGTTCCACTAACTGATAAAAAACAAACAAAGAAAGATTAAAAATGTGGTTTAAAAAGAAAAATAAAGAACAAACAAAGAAGAATAAAGAACAGACTTTGAATCTCAAAATACTTAAACGTATTTGGTCTGAACATACGAAAAAATATATATGGGCATTGATTGGGGCTATGGCTATAACATCATTAACAGCATTAACAGAAGCATACTCTGTATCCCTTTTAAAGCCTATTTTCGATAATGGTTTTATTGATAAGGATAGTAAAGTTTTACTTGTTCTTTGTGTTCAAATTATCGCCCTTTATTTTTTGAAAGGT
Source organism: uncultured Alphaproteobacteria bacterium (assembly GCA_944392955.1). Classification (GTDB taxonomy): domain Bacteria; phylum Pseudomonadota; class Alphaproteobacteria; order Rs-D84; family CACZYB01; genus CACZYB01. The sequence continues at coordinate 37,937 of CALXYK010000005.1, forward strand.
TGGTTATATTTTGTTCAGACACTTATCCTTTCTCATATAAGTACAAAAACGGTTCAGGCAATACAACAAAAGGTTTTTACACATCTAATATCATTAGATATGGCATATTTCAATAAAACTTCTAGTGGTCAAATGTTGGCAAGAATCATAAATGATTGTAATGCTATTACAAATATTGCAATAAACTTTATCACTCATATTTTTAAAGATTTAATAACATTTGTTGCTATGTTTGGACTTATGATATACTATTCGTGGCAAATGTGTTTGGTAATTTTCTTCTTCTTCCCTATTGGTGCGGTTGCCATTGGAATAATAAATAAAAAAGTTAAACTGATTTCTAAAACAGATACTCAAAAAAGTGCGGATTTCGTAAATCAAATATCTGAATCTTTACAAAATGTAAAAATTATAAAATCTTATTGTATGGAAAAATTTGAAGAATCAAGAATAAAAAAAATACTTGGATATATGTTTGACCTTTCTATGAAACGTGTTAAAAGTACTGCTGTTGCAACACCTGTGATAGAAAGTCTTTCTGGATTTATTATGGCAGGTATAATAATTTTTGGTGGATGGCAAATTTCAAAAGGATACCTTACAACTGGTGGATTTGTAACATTTTTAGGTGCTTGGGTATCTGTTTACAAACCTTTAAAATCCCTTATTAACTTCCGTGTGCAACTACAAACTGCGATTGTAAGTGCTGAACGTGTTTATGAAATAATAGATACAAAACCTTCTATTCAAGATGAACCTGATGCTATTGATTTGAGCAATATAAAAGGTAATATTGAATTTAAAAATGTTTGTTTTGAATATGAAAATGGCAAACCTATACTAAAAAATATAAATATGACAATTCCTGCTGGAAAAACTATTGCCTTAGTTGGTGCAAGTGGTGGCGGAAAAACTACCATAGTTAACTTAATCCCTAGGTTTTTTGAAGCAACCTCAGGACAAATTTTTATAGATGGAATAGATATTAAGCATATATCTCAGAAATCATTGCGTCAAAATACTTCGTTAGTAAGTCAGGAAGTAATCCTTTTTGATGATACTATTAAAAATAATATAGCCTATGGTAAAGGAGAAAATGGTTTTGATAATGTTTCTGATGAAGAAATAATTTCAGCATCTAAATCTGCAAATGCCTATGACTTTATAATGGCGATGACAGACGGATATAATACCCAAATAGGTGAAAAAGGTGTAAGACTTTCCGGAGGACAAAAACAACGTCTTTCTATTGCAAGGGCTATTATTAAAAATGCTCCTATATTACTACTTGATGAGGCGACTTCGGCCCTTGATACAGAATCAGAATTTGAAGTTCAAACTGCATTAGATAATCTTATGAAAAACAGAACTACTATTGTAATTGCTCATAGATTATCCACAATTAAAAATGCAGATATGATATATGTTATAGAAAAAGGTGAAATCATTGAACAAGGAAATCATGATGAATTGATTGAAAAAGATGGTGAATATGCAAAGCTTTACAATATGCAATTCAAAAGGAAAAATAACTAAATACCCTTTATTTCCTATGTTTTTTTAACTCATCGAAAAAGACACTTATTGCATTTTGTGTTTTTGTACTTTCTATACTATATGGAATTTTTATCCTCCAATTAGGATATTCGTTAACCGTGCCTGGAACATTTTCCATTTCCTTTTGTTTGAATATATCTTCTATCCTTACTAAGAAAATAGCACTATTGCTTTTGCTTCCGTATATGTTAAAAGAATACTCTAAATCATGTGGAATTATTGTTTCGTTAGATAAGGATTCTTTTATACTTTGTTTATTATTGTAAAATGAGTTTGTTTTTGATAATGCATCAAACAAATCTTGCTTTTCAATTTTGCGTTGGATAAGACTACTTTTGTAAAAAGATAACTTAGGATACAATTGACATTTCAAGTTTGCCTTAATATCTTCTGACAACCAAAAACCATAACTAGTTGCTTGGTCATGAGTGCTTATTTGACATAGTGAATAATATGAAAAATTTTTTATATTGATAAATTTGCCATCATCGTCTTTTTGCCTTAATAAAACTTTGTTAGAAAATATTTTGTGTTTTGACATATACTCAAAAAATCCATCTGGAGCATTACCTAAATCTTCCCCTATAACAAGACACTTATTTTTATGGCTTTCTAAACATAATATTGCGGTCATATCCTTTATGTTATAGTTTACATACCCACCTTGATTTTTGTTTGTAACCCAAAACAATCTCATTAAACTGAATGCATGATCTAAACGAATAGCACCTGCATATTTCATATTTTGTTGTAATAAACTTATGAAATCTTTGTATTGAGATGATATTAAATATTCAGGATTAGGAGGGGTAAGCCCCCATTTTTGCCCCTTTGGCCTTATGGTATCAGGAGGGGTTCCTATATCAATATTAGTAGCAAACCTATTGGGTGATTGCCAAACTTCTGCTCCACTAGATGAAGCACCAACTGGAATATCAACATACAAACCTATTTTCATATTTAATTTTTCGGTTAACTTTTTTACTGATAGTAATTGTATGCTGGATAACCAATGAATATAGGCATAAAAATCTATTGATGTTTTATGCTTATTTATAAAAGTTTGTAAATTCTTGCTATCAAATTTTTGTAAAGGCTTTGGCCATCTTTTAATATAATCCCCGTAAATTTCTGATATACTTTCAAAAATACATAAGTTATATAGGTTTTGACCTTCTTGTTTTTTAAACTTTAAAAATTTCTTATATCTTAATGTATCGTTTTTTAAATCGTTCTCTATAAAAAATTTATACATTTTTTTTAATAAAAATATCTTTAATTTAAATACAGAAGTATAATCTACTAATGCTTTTTCTCTTAATTTATGTAACGTTGTTTTAAATTCACTACTTTGTATATATTGCCTGATAACAGGGGATTTTTTAAATTCATCTATCTTATATAAATCTAGATAAATATAATTGATATATTCCCTACTTAAACAACGGTATGGGGAAACATCATCTTTACTTTTTAAGGACATAGCACATACAGGATTTATTCCTATTAAATCGCAACCATTATTATATGCAAGTTTTATAAATTTTTTTAATGATGAAAAATCACCTATACCCATATCATTTTTTGAACGTAAAGCATATAGTTGTATTCCTATACCTAAAAGTTTTTCTTTTTTCCTTATCGCCTTTGGTTCATAGGAATAATTAGGAGATATTATTAACAATGTTGATAATGTCAGATATCCTATTTTTATTGTAGTGTGATAATAATCTGGTGCCAATGGTGTTGTTATAAGAATTTTTGCTTGAATAAATTTTTGTTTTTTAACTTTTATTTCTTTTTCTATATCACAAATTTTTATTTTATGTTTTTCAGAAAATATTTCGTTATTGGAATCCTTTAAACTTATATATATATATTCATTTTTAAGTTCCACCGGAATATAGATATTGATATATTTTTTTTCACTTAGAAAAAATGAGTTAACCTTGTCAATTCCATCTGAATACTTCTGATATAATTTTTCATCTAGGATTTTTTTTAAGTTTTCTGTTTGGCAATTATATCCTATTGAAGATAAAAAAATCTTTCTTAACTTATCTGTCATAGTATGAATTTGCCCCATTTTATCCTTATAATGTGGACTTATCCCTATTATATTAGAAAGATCCTTTATAACTGACATATCATTTTTCCTATTTTATTTATTATATATTTATGCTATTATTATAATGCAAATTTAAAAAGAAGGGAAGTGTTTTAATTGGGTAAAAATACAGAATTATTAGAATATATATACAATCAAAGATGGTGTAATTTTAAAGATGAAATTACAGATAATAAGGTTGAAAATTTAACTTTTGATTCCGGTGAATTTGATAATCATAATACCTTTTTTATTATAGGAAATGCAGAAATACAAAATGTAAAATCAAGGTATTTTATTATGCCTTTGACCAAAAATAAAGTGGAAGGCGAAAACTATCTTAATTTTAATAACATAAAAATGTATGATGCTGTAAAGTCTCCGAATTATTGGAGTGAATTGATGGGAAATATTTCATTAGAGCAAGGCTTTAAACTATCTAATAATTATACATTATTATATCAATCGTGGGATGATTTTGACTTTATAGTAAAACATATAAGTGATAAATCAAAACCAATAGGTGCAGAGCAAAGTAACTCTACTTTGATAATAGGAAATAACTTAATTGCATTTAAACAACAAAGGGTTATTGAATTTTCGGTTGGTATAAATCCCGAAGTGGAAATGAATTATAATCTTATGAAAACTTCTTGTAAGGTAGTGCCTAAAACATTTGGATATTTGTCTTTGATTGCTTCTGATGGAAAGACGGCCTTTGCTGGAATAGTTCAGGAATTTATTAAAAATAATGGGGATTTATGGGAAATATTAAAACAAAAATTACTGGAAATCCTAGAAAAAACTTATGCTTCGGAGAAAGATATTATTTCCTTAAATGATTATAAAAATTTATTAAATCTTATGAAACTTTTGGGCAAGAAAACAAACGAACTATTGAAATGTTTAAAATCATTTAAGGGGAATACTGATATAGAACCTGAAAACATAACAACTAAATATATAAAAGATTATAAAAAAAGCATAAAAGAGTTTATGAAAAAGACAAAACTTAATATACAAAATAATATCAATAGACTTTCTTCGGATATGGCTTTGAATCTGCAAGATCCACTTGTAAACTGGGATAAATATATTATTGATTTTTTAAATAGTAATTTTTCAAAGATTGAAAAACGAAAAAATAAGGGAATACTTATGCGGGTACATGGCGATTTTCATTTAGGACAGGCTATACAAACTGCGGATAATGATATAAAATTCATTGATTTTTCTGGCGAACCAAATCTTGACATAGAAGAAAGAAAAATAAAAAGATCTTATATGTATGATATTGCTGGAATGTATCGTTCTATTAGTGGTTATTTGCCTATTGTTGTATCAAAAAAATTTGCATTAGAAAATGAAAATATCAATAACCAAAAACTTATTTGGGCAAGTAATATTATTAAACCTATCGTAAAAACTTTGTCTGATGCATTTCTTGAACAACTGAAAATTGATCCTGAATGGTTAAAAATAGAAATATTAAGGAGAAACCTTTATGAAATAAATTATGAAATTTCTTATAGGCCAAATATGCTTTTTATTCCTGTTGATAATCTAAAAGAACTAATACTTGGAAAGATAACTTATTAAAAATTTTTCTTGAAATAATAAGAATTATAATGTATAAGTGGAATATCCTTTTGGAGGGTTGGCAGAGCGGTAATGCAGCGGATTGCTAATCCGTGACCGGTAATACTGGTCCACAGGTTCGAGTCCTGTACCCTCCGCCACTTATAATAAGTTTCTTTGTTTAATTATGTATACTTTAACATGGCAAACTTAGGTTTGCCGTTCGAGTGGATATTCCCTTCTTTACTTCGTAAAGTGGGCCCCTTTCGTCTCGTAAGACATATCGGCGGATATGAATATCCTTGATATGTCAACTACGACTCCCTGTACCCTCCGCCATGCATACAAGCTTCTTTGTTTAATTGAAGGTTAATTATAGGTTTATTTTCTTTAAATTTTCTGAATATTCTATTTATAAATAAAATTTTCTGTTTGAAATAATCTATATTTTTCAAATAGTTAGATAGATATTTTGTATTAAAACTAAGTATAGACATTCAAAAATCTATTGTTTATAATATAGGCAAATAATAGGAATAAATACTATGGCCACTAAAAAAAAGTTTAAAATTTTTGGTTGTAATGATTGGTTTTCTTTTGAAAATAAACAAAGATTTTTAAAGAAATTATTAACCTATCTTTTCAGTATAAAGGTAGAAGGACTTGAAAACCTTAAAAAGGCAGGTAAAAGAGTTTTGATTATACCTAATCATACTTCTTATTTAGATGGACTTTTGATTGCTTTGTTCGTAAATCAAAAAATTACTTTTTCTGTTACTGATAGATTGGCTCATAAATGGTGGATTAGATTTTTTACTTCGTTAATGGATTCAAAGTTTTTGGATCCGGAAAATCCTTTGGCTGTGAAGACCATGGTGCATGAGTTAAAATCCGATAAAACTTGTATGATTTTTACTTTGTCAAATATGTTTGGAGCTAGTTCACAAATGAAAATTTATGAACCTGCTGCTTTGATGGCACAAAAGGCAAATGCAAAAATACTTCCTGTGCAAATTTTGGGATTGGAACATTCTATCTTTTCACGACTTAAAAAAAAATCTAAATTCAAAATTTTTCCAAAGGTAGTGATTAAATTTAAGGAACCTATTGAATTTAGTGATGATAAGCATGCTGTTTTCCGTGATGCAAGAAACGAATCTAGTTCCAGATTACATGACATACTTGCAGATTTAAAATTTGAAGCAAGTGATTATAATAAAACTTTGTTAGAAGCATCCATAGAAACTATGAAATTAGTAGGTAGAAACAAAGAAATGTTAGAAGATACTTCTAGAAAACCTATGAAATTTAAAGAGATATTTTTAAAAAGTTTTATAATAGGTCGTTTTTTAAATAGAAAAACTACAAAAAAAGAAACTGTTGGTGTGGTGTTGCCCACTTCGGCTGCATGTACACTTACATTTCTTGGATTACAAGCATATGGAAAAATTCCAGCTATGCTTAACTTTACAACTAGCCCTAAGCAGGTTTTATCTACCTGTGAAATTGCAAAAATAACAAAAGTTGTAACTTCTAGTAAGGTTGTTGAAATTGCACATTTAGAACCTTTGATAGAAACATTAAAGAAAAATAATATAAAAATTATATATTTAGAAGATATGCAAACACAACTATCTATTTGGGATAAACTTTTTGGAGTATGTGCAATGTTTTTCCCAAAAACTTGTTATAAAATTGTTAACCCTAAAATTAAGCCTGATGACCCTGCGGTTGTGTTATTTACCTCGGGAACCGAGGGAAAGCCAAAGGGTGTAGTGCTTTCTCATAAAAATATATTATCAAATGTATATCAGATTGCTACTAAGTTTGATATATTGGAAAATGATGTAATGTTAAATTGTCTTCCTATGTTCCATTCGTTTGGTTTGACTGCGGGAACATTTATTCCTTTGGTTTTAGGTTTTAAGTTGGCTGCATATGCAAGTCCATTACATTATAAGGCAATTCCTGAATTTTGTAGTTCTGTGCAAGCAACTATTTTCTTTGCGACTGATACTTTCCTTACCAACTATGCAAAGTTTGCAAACCCTTATGATTTTAATAGTATCAGGATTTTGGCGGCGGGTGCAGAAAAATTAAAACCTGAAACTAGACGAACCTGGCTTGAAAAATTTGGTATCAGAATAATGGAAGGATATGGGGCTACGGAATGTGCTCCTATCATCGCTGTTAATAACTATCTTTACAATAAAACTGGATCTGTTGGTAGAGTGATGACGGGTATGCAAGTTAAGTTAAAAGAAATACCTGGAATAAAAGAAGGTAAAGAATTATTGGTAAAGGGACCTAATATAATGTCTGGATACATTAAGGCCGATAATGAGATTTTAGATATTCCTTCGGATGGTTGGTATGATACCGGTGATATTGTAGAAGTAGATAACGATGGATATATATTTTTAAAAGGAAGATCAAAAAGATTTGCAAAAATAGCGGGGGAAATGGTTTCTTTGTTGGCTGTTGAATTGTTGATACAACAACATTTCCCAGGTTTTGTAAGTGCAGTAGTGGCTATTCCTGATAATAAAAAAGGAGAGCAACTAATTTTAATAACTAATTGCCCTGATATTTCAAAAGAGGCTTTGTTAAAAATATTTGATGACGATGTAATAACAAAATTGGCTATTCCAAAAGAAATATTGTTTACAGAAGAACCTCCTTTGTTAAGTACTGGTAAATTTGATTACTTGACTGCAAAAGAGTTAGTAATGGAAAAATTTGTTAATAATAAATAGATTTTTTTTCTTATTATTTTTTGTTGATTTATTTTTATCTTAACCTTACTATCTTAATTAAGGTAGATATGGAGGTGTAGATGCCAAAAATAAAGAAAATCGTTGATGAACATGAAAATATGGAACCTGTAAATGTATGTAGGCCTGGAAATTTCACTATGATTGTGTTAATTTTAGTGGCGGTGGTTATATTATCATATCTTTCTTTTCAAATTATAAAAAGGGAACAAGAAAAAAGAAAAATTGATGAAATAGTATCGTCAATACAAAACGAAATTTACGTGAAACAATGTAATCTTGATAAAATGTATTGTTGCGGTTATAAAGATCAAAATGCCTGTGATAATTGGGTAAAGGCAAATTGCACAGAACCAGACGGATCATTGGAAATAAACTGCGATTTAAAGTTAGATGATTAAATTTAAAAAGCCTTTTTGCAAAGGCTTTTTTTTATTGAACTGATATTTCCTTTGAACTAGAAGTAGTCTTTAATATATTTTCAAAAAAGTCCCCTATATCATCTATTGGTGATAGTGGTTTTGATAATGCTATCTTTAAAACTTCTTCTGATGTCTTAACTGGAATTATCTTTAAATTATCCTTTACAATTTGAGGAATTTCATCTAAATCCTTCATGTTATCATTAGGTATTATTACCGTTTTAATACCACCACGTAATGCAGCAAGGAGTTTTTCCTTTAATCCACCTATTGGAAGGACCCTACCCCTTAATGTAATTTCACCAGTCATTGCGACATCTTTTCTTACCGGAATATCCGTTAATGTAGAAACAATAGATGTCATCATTGCAATACCAGCGGAAGGTCCATCTTTTGGTGTAGCACCTTCGGGAACATGTATATGAATATCAACTTTATCCCAAATTTTAGAGTTAATACCAAACTTGGACGAATGACTGCGGACATAGGATTTTGCCGTTTCAATAGACTCCTTCATAACATCACCTAATTTCCCTGTAAATACGGCAAGACCTTTTCCTGCCATTACAGCACTTTCTATTTGAAGAAGTTCGCCACCTACTTCGGTCCATGCTAAACCTGTAACGGTTCCAATGCTATCCTTTGCTTCTGATTTACCAAAGTCAAACTTTCTTATTCCTAAAAATTCGCTTAAATTATCAGATGTAATTTTTATTGTGCCTGGAACCTTATTATCATTTTGTTCGCTAGACAATGAAAATAGTGAATTTTCGTTTTCAGAGTTATCCCCTAATTGCTTTACGGTTTTTCTCATTAACTTGTCTATCTTTCTTTCTAAATCACGGACACCAGTTTCCCTTGTATAATAACGGATAATATCCCTTATTGCACTATCAGAAATGGAAATTTCCCCCTTTTCCAAACCATTCTTCTTTAATGTTTTTGGAATTATGTGGCGTTTGGCTATTTCAATTTTTTCTTCTTCGGTATAACCTGATAACTCTATTATTTCCATTCTATCAAGAAGAGGTCTTGGAATATCGTATGTGTTTGCAGTTGCTATGAACATAACATTTGATAAGTCATAATCCAAATCTAGATAATGATCGTTAAATGCAACATTTTGTTCTGGATCTAAAACTTCTAACATCGCACTTGCTGGATCACCACGATGATCAGTTCCCATTTTATCTATTTCATCAAGCATAATAAGCGGATTGTTGACACCTGCCTTTTTCATTGTAGATAAAATTTTTCCACATTGTGCACCTATATATGTTCGTCTGTGTCCCCTGATTTCCGCTTCGTCATGGACACCACCTAATGATAATTTTTCAAATACACGACCTGTTGCCTTTGCAATAGCCCTTCCCAAAGAGGTTTTACCAACCCCTGGTGGTCCCATAAAACATAAAATAGTCCCTTTGGCACAACCAACCCTTTTTTGAACAGCAAGAAATTCTAAAATTCTTTCTTTTACCTTTTCTAGGGCATAATGTTCTTCGTTTAAAACTTTTTCGGCTTCTGATATAGATTTATCTAAACTACTTTTTTTAGCCCATGGCAATGACAAAAGACATTCAAGATAATTCCTTAGTATTGAATATTCCGGAGATTGTGGCGACATATTTTTTAATTTTTTCATTTCTGATTTTGCTTTTATATAGGCTTCTTTTGATAGACCTATACTATCAATTTTTTTCTCTAAATCATCATAGTCATCATTATCATCACCAAGTTCTTTTTGTATAGCCTTCATTTGTTCTGTTAAATAGAATTCCTTTTGATTTTTATCTATGGATTGTTTTACCCTACTACGAATACGTCTATCCATTTTTATAAAATCAAGTTCCATTTCTATTATGCTGTATAATTTTTCTAATTTTTCAGTTAGGCTATATGCTTCTAAAATTTCCTGTTTTTTTTCTACCTTTGTATTCATACTCATAATAATAGTATCTATCAAAAGTATTGGGCTATCTATTTTTTCTATACCACTGACATTTTCTATAATTAAATCCTTATTAAATCTTATGTATCTGGAAAAACTATTTCGTATGGATTTTGTTAAATTTTCAATATCCTGATTGCCTTCAAATTCAACATCTTCCTGTAAGAAATTGATTGTGGTTGACCAATATGGTTTAGATATATTTAATCCTTTTATCTCAACTTTGTCTGTTGCCTCTACTAATAATTTTACGGTATTATCTTGAAGACGAAGCATTTGGATAATATTTGCCTTTACTCCGACTTTGAATAAATCTTCGTTCTTAGGGTCATTAACACTAGAATCACGTTGTGCGACAAGGACAATTTCCTTATTTCGCTTCATTGCTTCTTCCACCGTTGCAATAGATTTACCCCTGCCTATAAAAATAGGAACTATCATACTAGGGAATATTACGACATCCCTTAATGGAAGAAGGCAATACTCCTTTTCTTCTGAATTTTCAGGTTTATTTTGTATTTTTTCTGTTTCGTCTTTTGCTTTACCAAACATTGTATGTTTCCTATTTTTATGTTATGATTACTTTTATATTTTAACAAAAAAATTATTTTTGAGTCAAGTATGAGTAATATATAGGATAAAAAAGCTAAATATTCAAGTGGCTATTCCGATATTAGTAATATAAATGTTCTAGGACTTACTAATATTGATGTAGATGTTAACTTAGATTCCTTATTATGTTCAGATGTATCAAATAAAACCTTCCAATTTTTATATGGTGGTTTAGGACGAGGAACTATACAAGTATATTTTTTAACATCAGCATTCATTATAACAAAGAAATTTTTATCCGGTGTTGCATTTCCTTCTTTATCAAGGTGAAAGTTATCACCAGCCTCACCTGATATTTTAAATACTAATGTCTTGTTTTTTGGATTGTGCCAATCATCAGTGGTCATTTCCTTTCCTGCCGGTGTAAGCCAGGTAATATCCTTATTACGGGTTCCAGGTATGCGTTGCCCTTTGAAAAATTTAGATCTACGGAAAACTATATGCTTTTTCCTTATTTCTATAATTTTTTTGACGAATGAAAATAACTCCTTATTCTTATTCAATAAATCCCAATTTACCCAACTGATTTTATTATCCTGACAATAGGCATTATTATTTCCAGATTGTGTTCGTTTTATTTCGTCCCCTGCTAAAAGCATTGGTAGCCCCTGTGAAAGTAAAATTGTTGCAAAAAAGTTTTTCATTTGACGGGTTCTGATTGTTTTTATTTTGCTGTTATTACTTGGGCCTTCGTATCCATAATTAAAACTATCGTTATTGGTTTCACCATCCCTGTTATCTTCGCCATTTGCATCATTATGTTTGTTGTTATATGAAACCAAATCATTCATAGTAAAACCATCATGTGCAGTCACAAAATTAACCGTAGACCATGGACGACGACCCAATTTATCAAATAATTCAGACGAACCTGTAAATCGTGTCGCCATATCACCTATTTGTCCGTCATCACCTCTCCAAAAACGACGGGTAGTATCCCTAAACCTTCCATTCCATTCACTCCAACCAGCAGGGAAATTACCAACTTGATATCCTCCTAAACCTATATCCCAAGGTTCCGCTATTCTTTTTACCTTTTGTAATACGGGATCTTGTCCCATGGCATCGTAAAAATCCGACTCTGTCCTGAAACCACTATCGTTACGACCTAGTGATACTGCTAAATCAAATCGGAACCCATCTACCTTCATATCTGTTGCCCAATAACGAAGAGAATCCATTGTCATTTGAACAACCCTTGGATTATCAAAGTTTAATGTATTACCACAACCAGTTGTATCGTCATAATATCTTAGGTTATCTTTTGATAATCTGTAATAGTAAGCATTATCTATCCCCCTGAATGAAAATGTTGGGCCAAGATGATTTCCCTCTGGTGTATGATTATATACAACATCCATTATAACTTCTAGACCAGCGGAATGATATGCGTCTATCATAGCTTTAAATTCATTTATATTTTTTGAGGCAAGGTATGTAGGTTCTGGTGTAAAAAAGTTTGCAGTATTATATCCCCAATAGTTATATAAGCCTTTTCTTTCTGGAATAGAACCTAAAAAAAATGCCTGAACTGGCAAAAGTTCTATTGCTGTAACACCTAAATTTTTTAAATAATTTATTATGTTTTTATTTGCTAATCCTTCAAAAGTACCTCTTAATGAAGTAGGAACCTTTGGGTGTTGTTTAGTAAATCCTTTTACATGCAACTCATATATAACGGAATTACTTCTCCTTATTCCCGGTTTATCTTCATTTTCCCATGAATAATTGTCATCAATCACAACACATTTTGCCATGTATTTTGCACTATCCCTATCATCAAATGATAGGTCCTTTTCTGGATTTTTTAATTGATATGCAAATAAAGCACTGGACCAAACAATTTTCCCGTACATTGCTTTTGCATAAGGATCTAATAATAGTTTGTTTCCGTTAAACCTGTGTCCCTTATTAGGGGAATATTCACCATATACCCTATATCCATAAAGTTGACCTGGTTTTATACCTTCTATATAACAATGCCAAACTTCATCAGTATATTCAACTAATTCTATTCTATGAGTTTCATTTTTACCTTTTGAATCAAAAAGGCATAGTTCCACCTTCTCTGCATTTCTGGAAAATAATGCAAAATTAGTTCCCCTTCCATCATAATTAGAACCAAGGGGATAAGGACGACCAGGTAATATTTTTAACTTTGATGACATAGAAATTTTCCCTCACTATAAATATAGTCAATTATAGCAAAATTTATTTTAACAGTAAATAGGAAATAAATTATAAATCTTTCACTTCTAGTTCTTTTTCTTTAAAAGAATCTTCTAACTCTTGTATTTGTTGAAGTTGTCGCATTAAATCCCTTCTTTCGGATTCCCTATATCCTGTTTCCGCAGAAGAATTATCCAATCCTCCTTCTACTACTGGTTTACTTAATTTTTCAAAGGTTTCTATTTCTGTACCTGACATATCACTTTGGATTATATTTTTAATTTCTGCGAATGTTCCAGTTGATGGTAAAAGGCTGGAAATAAACATTGAGGAAACCTTTAATATAGGTTTGGATTTTGCATCCTTTATCCAATCAGGACGAGAATTTACATCTGGCATAAACCATAATATTATTATATAAACAACCGCCATTATTAAAATACCTCTGATAAAACCGAAGAAAAAACCTAATGACTTATCTATCCCTCCAAGATGGCTATCATGTAGTTTTGTGGCAAATGATTTATTTATAAATGAAAGTAGCATTATTATTATAACAAAAACTATTACATACGAGGATATTGCAGAAAACATTGAACTGCCACCGAATAGATTGGCAAACTGAGGCTCCACGAAAGGGAATATATATTTGGTCAAAAATGCAGTTCCTATCCAGGCAATTATAGATATTGACTCTTGTATTAAGCCACCATTATATGCCAAAACAGATGATAATATAACGACACTTATGAATATAAAATCTATAAATGTAAACATTTTTTCTCCTTATATTTTATATGTATTTTAACAAAAATTCTCTGTATATTCAAGAAAAATACTTAATTATTGACTTAAAATTAAGAATATAATACTATTTTATATGGGATAGAGTTTACCCGTAGAAATTATTCTTCCTCTCTATCCCTTTTTTATTTCAAATCTTCCTTAGTAATAAATTTATTATTTTTTACCATTTCTTTGTAATACCAACAATCGTAGCAAGGTAATTTTTTTGCGAATTTTTTATTTTGATATTTTCCCATCAAAAGTTTTCGTGTTCTACGAACGATTTTAGATTTAAGCGCCTTTTCCAAACCTGTTTCAAAAACATTTATTCCATATAAATTTTTGAATTTCACACAACAACCTAAAAACCTTCCATCATAATTTATTTGAGGATTTTTAAAAAAATCTACACAAGGAGACCAATTAGAATTATGGCTAAATATTTCAGAAGTTTTTGAATAAATTAAACCAGTTTCTTTTTCTATTTCTTTTACATTTGGAGGAATAAATCCACTCCAATCCTTTTTAAAGAATATATATATATTTAATTCTTGTGCTAATTTTTGGGCTTTTTGAATTTCTTTTATATCACAGGTATTTTCCATTATAATATATTGCCATTGTAACAATGGTGTATTTGAACAAAATTCCCTTTTGTATTCATTTAGTTTTTTTATATTAGAAATTACTTTGTCAAAATTTCCATTCCTTCTATATTTAGAATAAACTTCATTTGATGCTCCGTCAATTGATAATGTAATCAACTTCATATTAGAAAAAATACATAAAGTTTTTAACACCTCATCTGAAACTGTATTAAAATTAACACCATTTAATGCAGTTAGTGTTACATTATGTTCAAATGCAATTTTTATAATTTCGGCAAGTTCGGGATTTAAAAATATTTCTCCGTTATCAGATAATTCTATAACTCTTACAAAGGGATTTTTCAAAAGAAACTTTTCAAAATCCTTTGCCTTTAAATACCCCTTTCCAACCTCACCTGAATTTTCACGCCTCATATAGCAAGTTTTACAGTTGAGTTGACATAGACTACATGCTTCTAATCTAACATCAGATGGACGATATTTTTTGTTTGAAAAAAAGTTAAACATAATTACCTCTTTGAAAACATATTAACAACATCTTGAAGATGGCCTATTTCCATTACTTTTACATCTTGTGGCACAGAATAATTTTTTTTGTTGGATTTAGCCGATTTAGGTATCAATATTTTCTTAAAACCTAATTTTACTGCTTCTTTTATTCTTTGTTCGGTAAATGAAACACCTCTGATCTCACCGGAAAGGCCTATCTCCCCAAATATTGCCATATCAGATGGTGCAGGAATATTATTTTTAGAAGAAAGCAAGGCAACGGCAACCGCCAAATCCCCAGCAGGTTCAGTTATTTTTAAGCCACCTGTTATATTTAAAAATATATCATATGAATAAAATTCCTGATAACAACGAGCATCAAGAACGGCTGTTATCATAGAAAGTCGTGCAAAATCATATCCAACGACAGAACGTTTTGCATTACCATAATTAGATGGTGAAACCAAAGCCTGTATTTCCAATAGTATTGGGCGAGTTCCCTCCATACCTGCAAATACAGAATTACCAGAAACATTACCACGACGTTCTGCGAGGAAAAGAGCAGACGGATTTTCCACCTCAGTCAATCCCTTATCCGTCATTTCAAAAACACCTATTTCATCAGTTGCACCATAACGATTTTTAACAGAACGAAGTATGCGGAAATGGTGGCCCCGTTCTCCTTCAAAATATAATACAGTATCAACCATATGCTCTAAAACACGAGGACCAGCCAAAGATCCCTCTTTCGTAACATGCCCTATCAAAAATAGAGCGAAATTTTTTAATTTTGCAAGACGGATTAGTTCGTTTGCACAACTGCGAACCTGTGATATTGTTCCGGGGGCAGATTCAATACTATCTAAAAACATTGTTTGAATAGAATCTATGACAACAACTTTGATATCATCTTCTTCTTTTAATGTTGCGACAATATCCCGTATATTAGAATTGGCACAAAGGTTTACAGGGGCATCTTCTAATCCTAAACGAATCGCACGCATTCTGACTTGGTTAACAGATTCTTCGCCTGTTAGGTAAAAAGATTTTCCACCATTACGAGCAATATTTGCAACTGTTTGTAAAAGAATTGTTGATTTTCCAATACCAGGATCCCCACCGACAAGGACGACACCCCCGGCAACCAAACCACCACCCAAAACACGATTTAATTCCTTTATCCCACATTCTGTGCGAGGAAAATCAGAAACCTTTCCATCCAAATTTTGAAAGGATAATTTTATGCCACCAACACCGGCAGTAAGCCCAGTTGGAATTGCACTTTGGTCATCACGAACTTCTATAATAGAATTCCATGAATTACAACTATCACATTTACCAACCCAGCGGGAATATTTCGCCCCACAATGTTGACATTCAAATACACTTTTTGCTTTCATAAAAAAAATCCTACCTTAGCGGTAGGATAATATATTATAGAAATATTGTCAATTTTATTATTATTTCTTATCTGGAATTGCTTCTACACACATATTTAAGATAAGTTTATTTCCATTGTAATCAGTAATAGAGGTAAAATTAAAATACACATTTGATATATCATCAAAACCAACAGATTTGAATTTTTCCTCTGCCTCCTTAAATGTTTGGACCTGACAATCGAAGAAATATGAGTTTTCTTCTATCAGCCAATAGGGATCAATAACATTTTCTCCGAATGCAGATTCAATATATATCCTTTTAGGGTCATTAGTTAATACCCTAAACAATATACCCTCACTATTATATTCTTTTGTTATAATTTCATAATCAGTAATTCCAATAGAAGCAAGTACCTTTTTAACAGAATCAAGTCCGATAAATTTTGATTCTCCATCCAAAGAATCAGGATCTTCCTTAAACATCATTTCGCTGGATAAAAAATAAGAATTTTCAGGACCTATGTAATCATCGGGAAAATTAACTACACATTTTTTACAATATTTTAAACTATCAAGTTGAATCAAGTCCGAAGCCATAGCCCCAGAAGATATTAGTAATAATGCAACTAAAAGTAAACTTTTAAACTTTGTCATATTCCCCTCTTTTTTATATAATGTTGCATTATATTCTATTTAAGAATGCATGTAAAGAGAAAAGATAATAAATAAACATTTGACTTTTTCATAAAATAAGTTATCATTCTTCGGTATTGGGAAGATGGCTGAGCGGTCAAAAGCAACAGACTGTAAATCTGTCGACATTATGTCTACCTAGGTTCGAATCCTGGTCTTCCCACCACTTGTTTTATGGGAATGTGGCGGAATTGGTAGACGCGGCGGACTCAAAATCCGCTGGTTGCAAGACCTTGAGAGTTCGATTCTCTCCATTCCTACCAAAAAAAATTATCTGAAAGATTTTAGAATTGTATTACCAGCATTTGTGGTTTTTAGGATTGATATATCCTCTGTCTTATGAATGTCGTAAAGTTTTCCTGAAACAAGGGCAAGTTGTCTGTCCATTTTTGAAGCCAAAACTGGATTATGTGTTGCAATAACGGCGGTCATTTCCTTTTCTTTTACCAAATTTAATAACATATTAAAAACATTATCAGAATTATATGGATCCAAATTTCCTGTTGGTTCATCCGCCAATAATATTTGAGGATTGTTTGCAAGACTACGAGCAATAGCTATACGTTGTTGTTCACCACCAGATAGTTCCGATGGTTTGTGAGAGGCACGATGTTTAAGGCCTATCATTTCCAATTTTTCAAGTGATAATTTATATGCATCATCCTTACCCACCCCATTTATTAACATAGGAAGCATTATATTTTCAACTGCGGTAAAATCACTGAATAAATTGTGTTGTTGATATACAAAACCTATGTTATTCAAACGAATCTTTGTCTTTGCCGAATCGTTAAGTTTATTGCAATTTTTACCTAAGATTGATATTGAACCATTATCTACCTTATCTAATAAACCTGCAATATAAAGTAATGTGGATTTTCCACTGCCCGATGGACCAATAAGGGCTATTATCTCACCTTTTTTTACTTCTAAATTTGTATCTTGTAAAACATGTAATTTGTTATTACCCTGTGTAAATGTTTTATTTATTCCCGAAAGAGAAAGAACTATATTATTACTTAACACCATTATTCATACCTCAATACTTCTATTGGTTCCATTTTTGCCGCCTTTCGTGATGGATAAAGCGTCGCTAAAAAAGAGATACCCAGCGACATTACTATCACCCAGAATACCTCTGTATAATCTATCTTAGATGGAAGTTCCGATAGGAAATAAATATCTTCTGGAAATAATTTTGTTCCAGTCAATGTTTGGAATAGTTGGCGGACTATTTCTATATTTTCACTTATGAAAATACCTAAACCTACACCTACTATTGTTCCACTTACACCTATAAAACTACCTGATAAAAAGAAAATTTTCATTATGTTAGCCTTGCTTGCACCTATGGTACGTAATACTGCAATATCATGTGATTTTTCTTTCACCAACATAACCAAACTGGATATTATATTAAACGAGGCAACCAAAATTATCAAAGTCAAAATCAAAAACATTACATTTCTTTCTACCGTTAATGCAGACACAAATGACGAATTTTGAGATTGCCATGTGATACTTCTGTTATCGGGACTTAACATATTATTTATTGAGGCAGATATATTCACTGCATCATCTGGATTAGAGATAAATATCTCTATATAATTAACAAGGTTTTCCATATCCAAAAATGTTTGTGCATAATCCAAAGGCATATATACAAAATTAGAATCGTATGTGGACATGCCTGTGTTAAACAATCCACCTACCTTATAAGATTGTATCCTTGGTATAGTGCCGAATGCTGTTATGTTTCCCTTTGCCGTGGTAAGAGTTATGTCATCACCTTCAAATACACCTAATTTACGGGCTAAGGTAGTGCCTATTATGACACTGCCTTCCTCTAAATCCTTTATTTCTACACCTTTTAATCCATTGTATAAAGGTTCTATTTTCTTTAAATCCTGAAAGTCAATTCCTCTTAACATAACACCCATGGAATTTCCATTTGCACCTACCATAACCTGATTTTCTATTAAAGGAATCGCCTTCATACTATATTTTTTTAGAGAAGGTATATTAGAAATATTCTTAGAAATTGACTTATAATCCTTTATCGAATCACCTGCAAAATTGGATACTATTGTTATATGGCCGTTCATACCTAATATTTTTTCTAACATCTCATCACGGAATCCATTCATGACGGACATTACTATTATCAATGTTGCAACTCCTAAGGTAATACCTATCAACGACAGCCATGTTATTATTGATATGAACCCATCTTTCCTTTTGGATTTGAGATAGCGCCAGGCAACAAGAAATTCAAACCTTTTAAAAATCATTTACGACCACCCTATTTCGTTTCTTCAAATGGGCGAACTATTTTTATAATCCTTGGACTTATTAAGACAACAAGTTCCGCATTTGGTGGAATTATAGTTTCCTTTGTTTCTACAAAATACTGAGTCGGAATTCCTATAATTAATATATTATCTCCTAACCTACTTGGAACTGAATACTTTGCAATATCACCATTTGAAGTTCTTAACACTATTGTATTATCAAGTTTACCAACATATTTGTCGTTTGGTATGAATTTTGCCTGATTTAAAATATTTAGGTCTGTTTCCAAACGAACTTCTCTACCACAACGACCTATATCAAAACGACCTTGCCATCTGTCTGGTGTTATGAATGTTCCACTGGAAACTAAGATAGTATTTGCCTGTGGTGATAAGAACTCATTTAAAGAATCTCTGTTGAAATTAGAGGATACGACAAGAGCCCTTCCTATCAATCCCTTTTGTGATAATTTGACAGAACCTGCATTAAATGCCTCTAAAATATTCATCCATTTAATATTTCCATCTAATTGTTTTGGATAAACACGGAAAACATCTATATCATATGCAATAAGGTAATTTTCTATTGAAAATTTATTTACTATATTTCTTACTTTTTCTTCTGTTACAACATCACCTTGGAAGATAAGAACCTTGTCTGCCCAATCTATTACTATATCATCAATGTCACCTCCACGAAGGGCATCTTCCACACCTAAAATCACATCTGTGGATAATGGGACATGAAGATTCCATTTAGCATATCGTTTTAGTGTGATTCTTTTTATTCTGTTATCATAGTTATAATAGATATTACCCAAAGAAGTAATTAAATCTACCACCTGTGTTAAATTTCCACTTAATTCCTTTTGGGAGATAGTTTTATAAAATGAGTCGGTGGCATAAACCTGGATACCTGTATTTTTGAGTAATATTCTTAACACTTCGTCCACAGGTTTATTTTCAAATGTAAAATTATCAACCTTTAATTCTGGTAAAGGATCCCCCTTATCCACCCTTTCAAGATAGAAATCCCTTCTGTTGAAAGGTTGAGTGGAAATAAGTGTTTGTGTTTCCCAATCTACTTCACATCTTAATGGAGTTTCTAGATTAAACTTTTCTACATTTTCCAATGTTCGTGATGGAGCCTTGTCAAAAACAGGGACATAATCGTTAACCTTTATATCATAAGACGAGGTATCAACTATGTATGGATAAGGACCAGGATTAGTATAGCCTGGATACATATCATCAGAACAAGATAAAAGAAATACAAAACTTAGAGAACTTAATATTTTAACAAACTTCATTTTCTTTCCTATTTTTGTATTATTTTAATAAATCTTTTTCACAAATGCTATAAAAAAATAAATTATATATTATCCCTTATTTTCAGACGGATTTGCCTTTAAATCTTCGTCTGAAAAAATTATTTCATTATTCATTTGCTCCTTATATGAGGAAATTATATTTTTTAACTCATCAACTCCACCTTCAAAATATGAAGAAATTTCTGCTGTGCTTTTTGTGGAAAGAATCTCTTGTCCCTTTTCTATCATATATTGTGTAGTATCTATCAAAAATCCATAGTATTTATATTCCTCTAAACTACTAGAATTTTTATAAAGAGAAATAGCTGACATAACCTCCCTTAACTGAGAAATAAATGTGTTTATTTTTACGAAATTTTTTAATATCCAATCGGAGGTATTATCTGCATCAAATGATATTAAGGCTTCATCTTTTACCTTTGTAAAATTAGGTTGGACATTCTGTGTTTTAGGTTCAGAAGTTTCAATAGAAAATGAATCTGTGGCAACAATATTGTCTGTTGGAAGTGGCATTGCACCATCTTCTTCAATTTGGAAATTATTTTCGTGTTGATTTGTATTTTCCAATTTATTTTTATGAGCCTTTAACTCTATATCTTTGACCTTTTGTAATATCTTTTGCCTTAATTTTTTAGAATAATCTTGATGGATTTGATTATCTTCAAATGATGATGTAATCTCCGAATCATCATGAGAAATAGCGGTTTCGTATTCCCTTTCTTTCTTTGCTTCCGAAGTTTTTTCAACAGGATTAGAAATAGTGATAGTAGCAGTGGTTTCATTTCCTTTTAAATCAAGTAGTGATTTCAATTTTTCAAATAATCTTATACCTTCTATTCCAAATTTAGATAAATATTTTTCATAAGAATTTATTTCCTTTAAATCATCAGCAGAAACTGGTCTTAATCCCTTTATAATTTGTGTTGCAGAAGTCCATAAGGATAATGCCCTTTCATATTCAAGAACATTTTTGAAAAGTGTGTAATATTTTTCCTTTTCTTCGGTTGGCAAAGTATTGATATAAATTTCAATATTAAACTTCCAATTTGCACCAAAATATTGAGATGCCAAATTTGTAAAGTTGTTCAAAGACTTCACATCATTTGAAAAATTTTCTAGTGAAAGTAAAACTTCCTGGATTGTTATTTTATGTTTAAAAATTTTCTTAAAAAAATCCATTTTAGTTTTTCCTATCCTGCTAGTGTTTCAACCTTGCCATATAACTCTTTACCCTTTTCGCCAAACATACTTAGGTATTTGTTATATTTTTCAAGATTGGATTTTATTTCTTGCTTTGACTTACTACGCGGATTTTTTAGTAATGCCAAACATTCCTGCCAAATATTTAAAGCTATTGAAAACACACATAAGTTTTCAAAATTCTTTTTTAATAAAGACTTATCCTTTTCCGAGGAACGATCTATTATTTTACCTATTTCAACCTTCCAATTAGGGCCTAGATCTTTTACAGCTTCTTCTGATTGAAAGTTTTCTAAATATTGAGGGGTAGCCTGAAATGAACGAAGCAAGTCAAATATAACCTTATTATCGTTATCCACAATATCATTTGTCATTATATTTACTGATGAAGAAGATGATGTAGAAGGAACGCTTTCCACATTAGATTTATGAACATAATCTGTGTATTTATGGAAAAGATCTTCGTTTTCAAAGACATCCTTTCCAAAAGGAAGTAAGTCTGCATCAATCTTATTCATAGGAGTGCTTCCATCCTTCAAATTTTTAATATGTTGAAAAAACTTTGCACCACCTGATAATTCCGGAAGTATTTCCAAAACATTATCTGGCAAACTTATAAAGTCCTTGTTTAAAGCTTCTAAACCTGCCTTTATAACATGCAATTGATGAAAGAGATTTAGATAGCGCTTTCCTATTGCAATGGATTTTTCCCTAGCCTGAAAATCTGCATAATTTATATCTGTATTTTTATTATCCATGTAATAATCAGAAATTTCCCCTGTTTAAAATTTCTGCCCCTCAGTTATTTTTTAGTTCATTGATATAAGGATAACCCTTTGCAATGAAGATATGTCGCTATCTTTTAGTTCAATTTTTTCGTCCGGATTATAC
This sequence comes from uncultured Alphaproteobacteria bacterium, assembly GCA_944392955.1. GTDB lineage: Bacteria > Pseudomonadota > Alphaproteobacteria > Rs-D84 > CACZYB01 > CACZYB01. The sequence continues at coordinate 60,778 of CALXYK010000005.1, forward strand.
ATCAATCCATAGAATTTTCCATCAATATCTTCTTTTACACTTATCAATCTAACTTCCATTTTTTCACCCATATCAGAAAGAACTTGGACTGCGATATCACCACTTCTTACTGCCTGATTAGAATCAACAAATAGTATAGATCTTGTTGGAATTATATTTCCTAAACGACGACTAGAAAGTTCAAGTGCATATATGCTTTCTACTTTTTTATCTGATAATGGGAATACAAGATAATCTTTGTTTGATTTTTCAACAATCATATTTCCATTTTCTAATGTTTTTGAGTAAACAAGAACCTTATTAAACTTTATAACACCAGATGGAGTATAAACATTTTCTGTTGTTTTTAAAATATCACCCATCTTTGAAATAGAATCGATTGGATTGGTGTTTGCATTTATAAAACGCTCTAAACTTCCATCTTTTTTAAGTTCATAAATTTTTGTAAGTATTTCCTTTGGAGTCATGTCAAGAGCCCTTGCGATGCTGTAAAGTTCCTGTTCGTAAACTTCCCTTTGACCTATTTCTATTCTGTGATAAACAGATAAGGTAAGACCTGCGGCCTCTGCAACTTCTATTAAGGTCATATTTTTGTTAGTTCTTATGTAGCGGAGTCCTGCACCAAAAATTTTAAGACCATTATTTTGATTTAATTGAACCCTGCGCTCTATTTCCTTTTTCCATGCATTAAGAACAATTTCATCATCTTCATCTTCGGAAATAAAAATATCTGTCATAGAACAACCTAAAAAGTTTGCAACAATCATCATTTGTTCCTGATCAATTTTTCTGTATCCTTTTTCTATTTTTGAAATAGCAGAAAGACTTACACCCAATTTATCAGCTAAATCCTGCATAGATTTACCTGACATCTTTCTTAGTATTCTTATCTTATTAGGGAAAATAATTTCTTCCATTTTGTTTCTCCTTACTGATTTTAAATTTGTATAAGTCAAATATATAAACATTTTTTTTAAATTTCTACTATTTTTTTTCATTTTTTCAAAAAAAATATTCATATAATGTAAAATCAAAATGTTATGTATGATAACTTAAAGATAAAGCCATAAAACAACCTTTTACTTAAATTTTTGAAATTATAAGATTTACTTGACATTTCCTATAATTATATATATATTATGTTCCAATAATTTTGAAATGTGAGGTTAAAATGAAAACTAAAAGTTCTCTAAAATCAGCAAAAAAACGCGGAAATGTTCAATTGATTCGTCGTGGTAAAAGAGTTTTTGCAATAGATAAGAAAAATCCTAGATTTAATGCAAGACAGGGTTAGTTTGATATCTTTTGGAATCAAAAAGGCGGAGTTTATATCCGCCTTTTTTATTTTAAGTATCAGATTTATTCCGAAACTCTTTGTTTTAATACTTCGGTTAGTTGAGATTTTAAATCTAAAACTTTGGCTTTCAGTTCCGAGGTACGTTTTACCAATTCTCCTTCGTATTCTGTACAACTTTCTGTAATTTTATCCTGTACATCTTGATTACTTGTGATACCACATTCCTGTATAACCTTTTTAGTTGCCTTTTTGCATTTTTCTAAATCAGATTTAACAATCTCTGTTGGAAGGGCAGTAGTTTCAACAGATTTGCTTTCTATTGCAATAATTTGATCCATTGTCAAACTTGTATCAGTATCTAGAATATCCTCTGTTAAGAAATCCAAAATTTTGCCTTCTACCAATGTATTATCAGAAAGATGTTCTATAAGATATGCATAATATTCAGATGCACCCTTTGGGTTATCCTTTACATTAACAAGAGCTTCGTTTTGTTTAAGCGAAGTATCTTTTACCCCATATTTTTGGTATAAGAAGTAGTTGTAAACACTATCTGTTTTACTTTTGTCTTTATAATTATATATACATAAGAAAGGTTGTGTTAATTTTGTAATAATTTCTTCTTCGTTTAAGAAACTGCAATCACCCTCTAATAATGTAGAAACAGAATCTATTGCACATTGTTCCTCTTTACTGATTTTGGCACTACTACTTTTTGTATCAGTTGAGGTTTTTGATTTTGTTGAAGTTATTGTTTTTTTCTGTATATTAGTCGCTGAAGCTGTTGAACTATTTCTTTTTACAGATGATGTTTTTGCAGATGTTGATTTTAAACCTGAAACTCCGCTGGCAGATCGGACATTTTTAGTTTTAGATTTTGTTCTGACAGAAGTTCTACGGGATTGTGCCATAATATCCGTTGTGAAATAAAATCCTAAAAATAAAATTAAAACTAACTTCAAAATATGTTTCATTGTCTAATTCTCCTTTAAAATGCTTTCTTTAATTCTTCATCCAGTGGATAACCATCCCTGCCCCAACCTTCGGGAACTGGAAGTGTGTATCTGTCTAAATCATCTGTACTTTTCCAACCACCCATTGCACCCAAAAGACCTTTAGCAACATTTGTTCCAATTTTCTTTTCCTCTCCGTTTGGGCCGATTAGATAACAAGATTCTTTACCTCCAGCAACAAGTTCCTTAAAATCACCTCTTTTATCATCGCATGTAACGGTATAACCAGGGTTAAATTCTTTTTCCTGTGAATCGCCACATTTTTTTGCAATACTACAATTGTCTGCAACATATAAGACCTTAAATAAACATTTTCCATTTATTATATGTCCCATTGCTGAACGACATGCCTGTGCAATTTTTTCCTTTTCAAGTGCCTTGTTTATATTCTTTCTAAGGTTAACTAGAACTGTGCTTTTGTTAGACTCACATTTACCATAATTGATAGATTGACATTTTTTAAATGCGGCCTCTAATTTAGCACTTTCTAAACATGATGTAAACTCCTCTCCACACTGAGTTTTCATACAAGTTTCATATTCTGTATAACAAGAATTAACATCAAGTTGGTTTAATTTTTTGTATTCCTGTTCCTGGAACATTTCATAATTTTTTTGTGCCTGAACAAGAAGATTTGTTGCGGTATCAGCCTTTTCCTTTAATATAGTGCTGTATGCAGAACAATCATCCTCTATCAATGTATTATAATTTTTTTCTATCTGGTCGGCATCATCACCAGATAGATAACCTTTACATTTTTCCAAAGCCTCTTTATAAAGAGGATATCCCTCCATCACAAGGGTTTTAGTATCAACCTTTTGTGAAGCAAGGGTTTTTGCCTTTTCCTCTATACTATTTATGTTATTGTAAACACTATCTATGGAATCACTGATTGCTGAGGTGTTAGAAACATTCATAAGTGCTTCTAATTCCTTATTTTTAGCATCTGCTTCGTTTTGTATATCCTCTATATCACGAAGAACCTTTTTTATACGACTTAGTTGTGAAGAACAACGGCATCTTCCTTTTTCATCAGAGTCATCAGATGATTTACAAATACTATCCATACAACCTTCGAATCCTCCTGTACTACTACCGCCTGATACAGCACTTGCCGCAGAAGCAGATCTTAATGTCGTGCTTGCTGAACGGGTTGTATTTTGTTTTTTTGTAACACTTCGGGAAGAAGAGGAGCGAGCCGATGAACTTCTATCTTGTTTTGATGCAGAAAAAACCCTGTTATTAAAAAGAAAAAAAGTCATGAAGACAAAAAGTGATACAAATTTTAGTTTTTTCATATTGATAACTCCTATGTTTCTTTAATAGTAGCATATTTTTGTAAAACAGTCAAAAAAAAATTATATTGAAAAATTTCAAAAAAAATATTATATAAATGGTGTGTAATAAACAACACATGGAGGTAAAAATGGTAGTTCAAGTTATTGGTCAAAATTTTGATGTTGGAGAATCTTTAACAGAACGTGTAAAGTCTGTCTTAGAAAGTAAAATGGAGAAATATAATCAAAAACTTATTTCTGCCAATGTAATTTTTACTCAGGCTCCTCATAAAAAAGTTTCTTCGTCAATAAAAATACAACTTAAAGGTTTAGATTTATTTGCAAAATCAGAGGAAGATGATGCTTATCTTGCCTTTAATTCTGCTGTTGATGATATTGAAACTCAGTTAGTTAAAAATTTAGAAAAATTTAAATCTCATAAATAAAAAAGAAAGGTAGTGTGAAAAATGAGTACATTAAAAGGATCAAAAACAGAAAAAAACTTACTTACTGCTTTTGCAGGAGAGTCACAAGCAAGAAATAGATATACTTTCTTTGCTTCACAAGCAAAAAAGGAAGGTTATGTTCAAATTTCACGAGTTTTTGAAGAAACTGCGGAACAAGAAAAAGAACATGCAAAAAGATTGTTTAAATTTCTTGAAGGTGGTCTTGTAAAACTAGAATGGGAATTCCCTGCTGGTGTGATTGGTGATACTGCTGAAAATCTTGTGGCTGCGGCTAATGGTGAAAAGGAAGAATATACTGAAATGTATCCTACTTTTGCAAAAATTGCACGTGAAGAAGGTTTTGAAGAAATCGCAAAAACTATGGGGGCTATTGCTGTTGCTGAAAAACACCATGAAGAAAGATATCTTACATTGCTTAAAGAATTACAAGATGATACTATATTCAAAAAATCTGAACGAATTATTTGGGAATGTTTGAATTGCGGATATTTGCATATAGGGGAGATGGCTCCGGAAGTTTGTCCTGCTTGTAATCACCCACAGGCTTATTTCGCAAGAAAAAGAGAATGTTGGAAATAATATTAAATTTCTAACAAAAATAAGTGCGGAGGAAACTCCGCATTTTTTATTGATTTTATTTATCCTTATGATACTATGTAGCCTTTGGATTTAGGAGAATATTATGCAGAATGTAAATATAACAAAAATGGAAAATGGACTTACCGTCGTATCTGATTTTAATCCGTATGTAGAAACTGTTTTTTGTGGAGTGTGGGCTGGTGTGGGCTCTGTTAACGAAACAGAAGATATAAACGGAATTTCTCATTTCTTGGAACATATGGCTTTTAAGGGAACAACTTCTAAATCTTATAAAGATATTGCAGAAATTATTGAAGATATTGGTGGTGATATAAATGCCTATACATCAAAAGATCATACATTCTACTATACAAAAACATTAAAGGAATATTTGGAAACAAGTATTGATATACTTTCTGATATAATACAAAATTCTGTCTTTTCCGAAGAAGAAACTATTAAAGAAAAAAATGTGATATTACAGGAATATTATAGTTCTTTGGATACGCCTGATGACATAATTTATGATTATTACAGTGAAACTGCATATCCTAATCAATCATTAGGAAGACCTATTTTAGGAAAAGAAGAAACTATTAAAAATATAACTCCTGCTTTGTTAAAAAAATACATAAATGAAAATTATTGTGCTGATAAATTATTTTTCGTGATATCGGGAAATTTTGATTACAATAATTTGATAAATTTAATAAAAAAATACTTTGTAAATTTAGGACAAAAGGGATTATGTAAAACTCCTACATCTTCTTATGAAGGGGGATATTTTATAAAAAATAAAGATTTGGAGCAAATACATTTTATGATTGGTTTTGAAGCCTCTAATCTACATAATAGAAGAGATGTATTTTGTGAAAATATATTAAATAATACTTTGGGTGGAGGAATGTCATCCAGATTGTTCCAAGAAATAAGAGAAAAACAAAACCTTGTATACAGCATATATTCAAGTGTGAACAATTATTCTGATACTGGAAACTTTTATGTTTATACCTCTACGGAACCTGCAAAAATAAATAAGGTCATAAATGCTATTACAGATGAAATAAAAAAAATTTGTGATAAAGGGATTTTAGAAAAAGAGCTTGAACGAGCAAAAATAAATTATAAGGCAAGCATGTTAATGAGTTTGGAAAATTCTAATATAAGGGCTAGGATTTTAGGAAGACAAATGCAATACTTTGGTAAGTATATTCCTTTTGAAGAATCTGTAAAAATTATTGAGTCTATTTCCCTGGATGATATAAAAAGGACTGCGGAAAAAATATTTTCTTCTAAGATAACTGCCGTTGCCTTGGGAAATTGTAATGATATTTATGATATGGATAATATAAAAAACAAACTTTCTAAATAATTTGAAATATCCTTTTTTTTATGCTATCATTACTTTCGGAGGTTATGGATTGTAATGGCGGAATCTACTGATTTAAAAGAAAATTTAGAAAAGGTATCAGACACAGAATCTTTTGATATTGAGGATTTTGATATGTCAGGCATTTCTTTTTCACCTCCGGATGGGGCATTTGAAGATTTGGAAGAATTTAACAATATCCCTGATTTCTCATCTGTAAGTTTAGATGATAGTTTGCAAAATATTCTTGATGAAATGAAAGAGGAAAATAATTTTTCAGAAGAATCTACTTATGATAATGATGTAAATATACCTGAATTTAATACACCGGATTTTTCAAATGTATCTGAAAATACAAAAGAAGAAATAGCGGATAATATGGATTTTTCTCCTCCACAATTTGATATTAACTCCTTTAATAACGAAAATACAGAAAATTTACAGGAAGAAATAACAAAAACTGAAAATGAAAAAATAAATGTAGATAATGAAATTCAATTTAAATCTCCTGTAAAATCTGTTGAAGTTCCTGTATTTTCTAATGTATCCACAAATACATCATCAAAAGATAGAGATGCCTTGATGAAAACTGCCCTTAAAAATTTAATAAATTTTATACAAAAAGAAAATGTTTCTGCAATAAATAACGAAAAATCAAGATAATTTGAAAATAATTCTAATATAAACTAAAAAAACTTTACAATAAAATTATCTTAGGATAAGATTCTTAATTAGCAAGAGTGATCTTGTTTGTTTAACTAAAAAAAAAGGAGATTAAAAATGAAAAAAATTTCTCTATTATCTTTATTAACAGTAATGGCTGTTTCAACTGCTGCTAGTGCACATGTGGAAGATCCTCTTTACATGCCTGCAAAAGGTAGACTATATTCTGTAACAGAAGTATCTAAGGCAGATAAAAATTATGGCCTATATGAAACTATTGGTTATGGTATAACAGATAGATTTGCTATTGATGGTACTGTTAATCATCTATGGGTTCATGAAGAAGAAGATGGCTTTGGCTCTTTCAAATTTGGTGGTAAATACAGACTTTCTACTGCTGGTTTGATTACTGATGTATATGCAAGTTATGAAACAGATATAGATGAAGATGTGATTGGAGATTTTTCATCTATTGAAGCTGGTTTGAAATTTGGTAAAATGACAAATAAATGGACTCTTGCTGGAAAACTTGCTTATAACAACATAGATGTAGATGGTGATGACACAAACAACTTTATCATTGGTGCAGAAGGTCTTTATAACTTTGATGATAGAATATCAGGACAACTTGGTATTGACTATACATTAGTTGATAAATCCTCTTTCAATACAGAAGATGAAGATTCTATTGCTTTGACTGCACAAGTAAATTACCTAAGAGGTGGTTTGTGGTCACTTTACTACACAACAGAACTTAAAGCAGATGATGTTGATGACCAAATTGGTTTCAAATATGGTATTCAATTCTAATTGTTAGGTTGTGTTAGCCTTAAAGACCTCTCTGCAAGAGAGGTCTTTTCGTTTCTTTTTTGAATTATGTATTTACAAGTTTGTTTTACTTTTATATAATATCCTTATGATAAAAACTAAGAAAATTTTCATAATTGCAGGCGAAGCATCCGGAGATATACTTGGGGCTGGTTTGATGTCCGCTATAAAAAAGAAAGATTCAAATGTTTCTTTTTTCGGAGTTGGTGGTGAAGAAATGTCAAAACAACAGGGATTTCGTTCTTTGTTTGATATAAAAAATATTGCGGTTATGGGTATTGTAGAGGTAATAAAAAATATCTTCACTATTAAAAAATCTATGGCAATAGCTGTAAAAAACATCTTAGCCTTAAAACCTGATATGGTTATTACAATAGATGCTCCGGGATTTAATATTGCAGTAGTAAAAAAGGTAAAGAAAAAACTACCTAATACAATATTTGTGCATTATGTCGCCCCTCAGGTTTGGGCATGGAAAGAAAAAAGGGCAAAAAAAATATCTAAAATATTTGATTGCTTGTTATGCCTATTTCCATTTGAGCTTAAATATTTTCAAAAATATGGACTTAAAACTTTCTTTGTGGGACACCCTGCCCTTCAAAATGTTGTTGGTGATAAAAACAGATTTTTAGAAAAATATAACTTCAAAAATACTGATACCATAATAACTCTTTTACCTGGGACGAGGCAACAAATGGCTGAAAAATTACTGCCTATTTTCAGTGATGTTGTAGATAATCTTCGGGAAACAATTCCCAATTTAAAAGTTGTAATTCCGACAATAAAAAATATGGAATATTTCATTTTTGATAAGACAAGATTTTGGAAAGTAGACCCTTTGATAATAACAGGAAAACAAAACAGATATGATGCATTTTTTGCTTCTGATGTGGCTTTGGCAATATCCGGAACTTCTGTTTTGGAATTGGCGATTTCCAAAACACCTACCGTTGTTGCTTATAAATTATCACCTATAACCTATGCTATTGCAAAACATCTTGTGAAAATTCAAAATGTTACTTTGCCTAATATAATTATGGGTAAGCGAATAATTCCAGAATTTATTCAAGATGAATGTAACGCCGAAAATTTAACAAAGGCTATACTTAAAATACTTATGGATAAAGAATGTAAAAGATATTATGCAGAAAATTACGAAAAGATGATTGATAAACTTTCTGGGGAATCCCCTACATCTTCTTCGGACAAGGCGGCAGAAGTAATATTGGGCTTATTGAAATAATTTTTTTTCTAAAAAGACTTGATTTTTAAAAAATAATAGATAAGATAGCCTTATCTTTTTTGTTATTTATATCGCGGGATAGAGCAGTCTGGTAGCTCGCAAGGCTCATAACCTTGAGGTCAGTGGTTCAAATCCACTTCCCGCAACCAAATTTTCCTCCGTTTAACCAGATTTGTAATCTCTTCACTCAAACTAAACTCCTCGCTAACACCGCTCGTCGTAAAGTTTTCCTTGAACTCGATTTCAAATCCACTTCCCGCAACCAAATTTCCCTCCGTTTAACCTGATTTGTAATCTTTTGAATATATTTTAATTGTATTTGCTGAATTTTGTGATATTATTTCTTAGGTAGGAGGGTTGAAATGGATTTCAAAAAACTTAATATAAATATATTTTTTATTTCTATTGTCGCTTTGGTTATTGCTGGAATTTTTAAATATGAAGAGCCAAAGACTATAAATGTTTCTGGAGAATTTTCAAAAAAAATACAGAAAGATAGAATCTCTGTTGTATTAAACATTAAAAACCTTGATAAAAATTCGTCTGTCGCAATTCAAAAATCAAATAAGACTTATAATGAAATATCTTCTTATATAGAAGAACTTAAAAAAAGTGAGCCATTATTGGAAATACAAACTACTGAATACACTACTTATGAAAAACAGGAATGGAATCAGAATTTAAAGAAAAATATAAAATTAGGTGTGGAAAGTTTAATTGCCCTTGAAATAACTACACCAAATTCTGAATCTATAAAAAATATATTAGATAAAATTTCTAAATTTAATGATATTTATTTAACTGGATTTAACACTTTTGTATCAAAAGAAACCTTACAAAAAGAGCAAGCCGAAGGACTAACTTTGGCGGTTAAAAATGCAAAAGAAAAAGCAACATATATTGCAAAAGGAAATAATCAAAAAATAGGTAAAATGGTTTCCGTTAATGCATTTAATGATATAAGCAATTATGCTCCGAGAGCTATGTACAAATCTGTATCTGCCTCTGCGGAATCTGTTTATGCAAGTGATATGGCTCCGGTTATATATACTGGAAGTGCAGATGTGTCTGTTAAGGTAGATGCTGTTTTCGAATTAAAATAATTTGTATTGCCTTTTATATTTTTTATAATATATTACTTTTATCTTTGGTTTATTTACCAAAGGTGGAGACATAGTTAGTAAAGTGGGCTTAATCACCCAGATAACTAACACTGATCAGTGTTTTTCACTAACACTCACCCGACATGTATACGCCGGGAAGTCGCTATTATACAATAGGATAAATTCTATTGATTTATCTAAAAGTAGCGAGGTCAAGGTTATCTGACTGATTAACTTCCCGACTTCTACTAACAGAAGTCTTTTTTATTAACTGACAAATGAAAGGGAAGTATCATGTCAAAAATCTTAATCAGTTTGATAACATGTTTTTCTATACTTTTTTTACAACAAAAATCGGCAACTGCCCGTTCAGTAAGAGAAATTGGAGATGCCTTACGACTAATTATTCCTGCCTATGGCTTTGGGTTATCTATGAATGAAGAAGGTTATGACGGGGCAAAGCAATTTGGAGCATCTATTTTATCTTCACAAATAACGGTGGAAGCACTTAAAAAAATTACACATAAAAAACGCCCCGATTATAAGGAAGGGGACAAAATGGATTCGTTCCCAAGTGGACATGCGGCGGCGGCCTTTTCTGGTGCCACTTTTATACATAAAAGATATGGATTAAAACGAGCAATATTGCCTTATTTAGGGGCAACATTCGTGGCATATTCAAGAGTAGAATCTGATAGACATCATGTATCGGATGTTGTAGGAGGTGCTGTTGTCGCATCTTTGTATACATTATTGTTTGTTGATAAGGCTCCGAATACAACTTTATATGCAGACAGCAATGGTGTAGGGATAAACTACAACCTTAAATTTTAAGTAAAAATTTTAAAGTATATGAAAGACAAGATTGAGGGTATTTTTCCCTCAATTTTTATATTCCCCATATATGAAGTTTGTTTATATATCCTTCGTAATCATCACCATTATATTTTAGTTTTACGTGGCAATAACTATCTTCACAATAATCTAGAAATAAAACTATATTCTTATTTAATTTTGCGATTATATCAGAATCCTGCTTTGCCTTTTCATATAAATTTATATTATCACCTATTGTCATAACAAAATTATCCTTACCTATATAACTTTTGTAAATCCAAGAGGTATCGTCATCAACATCTTTAATTTGATACCAGCCATAATATTCATTTATAATTTTTACAGGTTGCGATTTTAATTTATATACATACTTTATAGGATAAGTAGTGGACGGACCGAACCTTGCATTAACATCAGAACGGGAAATTGAAGCGAATCGTGGTATTGGATTACCAGAAAATCTTCCTTCAAATGCATATAAAGCCTTTGTATTAACTAATAAAAACAATAGTATAAATAACAAATGTTTCATAAATGCCTCCTTATACTAGGTATTATATCATATATTTTTTAAAATTTTAATTTTTTTATGGAAATTATTTTTTCTTGTGGTATAAGTATTCAACATTAGATATATAAATTATGCGGGTGTGGCGAAATTGGCAGACGCGATAGACTTAGGATCTATTGCCGAGAGGCGTGGGGGTTCAAGTCCCTTCACCCGCACCAAAAACTTAATCTGAATAAATCAAGGAAATTAAAATGCAACCAGTAAAAGAAAAAATTAAAGGTATTAAATACGAATTATCTTTTGAAATTCCTGTGGAAAAATTTGAAGAAAAACTTACTGCTCAACTTTCTGAATTTGCAAAAACTCATGAAGAAAAGGGTTTTAGAAAAGGTCATGTTCCTATGGAAGTAATAAGATCAAAATATGAAAATCATTTCATAGGGGACACAATAAATACTCTTATAAATGAAACACTACAAGCATATTGCGAAGAAAAGAAAATCAATCCTGTTACATCTCCAAATGTAAAAGTTGATAGTTTTGTTAGAAACGAATCGTTAAAATTTTCTGCTGACTTTGAAATAATTCCAGAAATAAAAGATATTGATTTTTCAAAAATATCAGTTGAAAAAAAAGTGGCAAAGGCTACTGATAAGGAAATAAACGAAGCTATAAAAAATATTGCAGAATCTAGACATACATTTGAAGAAATATCTGAAGACAGAAAAACCAAAAAAGGTGATGTAGTTGATATAAATTTTGTTGGTTCGGTTGACGGAGTTGAATTTGAAGGTGGTAAAGCTGATAATTATCCTCTTGAACTTGGCTCTGGTGCATTTATACCTGGATTTGAAGATCAACTTATCGGTAAAAGCAAAGGTGATGATGTTGATGTAAATGTTGAATTCCCAAAAGATTATGGACACGAAAAACTTGCTGGGAAAAAGGCTTTGTTCAAAGTTAAAATCAATGCAATAAAGGGAAAGAAAGTTCCTGCTGTTGATGATAAATTGGCAACTGATTTAAAAAGGAAAGATTTGGCTGATTTAAAATCTTATGTAAAGGAAATTTTGGAACAAAATTACGAAACTTCTGCTAAAAACCTTATGAAAGATGATATACTTGATAAATTAGCAGATGAAAAAGTGGATGTTCCTGAAACCTTAGTTAATCAAGAAGTTGAATATATGATGGCTCAATTTAGACAGGCTAATCCTTCTGAAAAACTTGATGAAAAGGCTGAAAATAAAAAGAAAGATGAATTTAAAAAACAGGCGGTATCCCGTGTTAAACTTGGTCTAATACTTGCTGATATTGGTAAAAAGGAAAATATCAAAATTGATCAAAATGAAATACAACAAGCAATTATGCAAGAAGCGATGAGATACCCTGCTCAGGCTCAACAAATATTTGAGTATTATTCAAAACATCCTCAGGCTACCGAGGGAATAAAGGCTGGAATATTTGAAGACAAAGTGCTTAATTTAATAATTTCAAAAGTAAAAACTAAAGAAAAAGAAGTTCAACCTTCGGAACTTTTGAAACAAAAAAACTAGTAAAAACAAAAGGGATTTTGATAGTCCCTTTTTTAATTTAGCGGAAAAAGTTTGCCCTTTGTTTCCAAAAATCCACCTATCTATTTTATTTGTAGAATATATCCTAAAATAATAAAAATAGTGCTTGCTTTTGTGATATATTTTGGACTAGAATCTTTTCAAGAAAAAAAGAAAGGGAGATTTAAATATGTATATTATAGTTTCTAAAAACAATCTTGTAAAAACTTTGTCACACCTTTATAGAATCGTTGAAAAAAAATCAACTATTCCAGTTCTTTCTAATGTAAAGATAGAGGCATTTGATTCATTGAAATTTACTGCAACAAATATGGATTTGGAAATAATTGAAACCTTAGAAGGAACAATAAACGAAAAGGGGTCAATCACTATACCTGTACATGTTCTTTATGATATAGTAAGAAAACTTCCAGAAGGTCATGATGTTGAACTTAAAACATCTTCTGATGATTCAAATGTTGTGATAAAGGCAGGAAATTCAGAATTTACACTTCCTGCATTACCTGCTGATGATTTCCCTGTTATGACAAGTTCATCTATGCCTTTTAAATTTTCACTTCCTTGTGATGATTTAATAAAACTGATAGATAAAACAAAATTTGCTGTATCAACCGAAGAAACAAGATATTTCTTAAATGGTATATTCTTCCATACATTAGAAAAAGATGGTAAAGAGTTGCTTCGTGCTGTTGCAACTGATGGACATAGACTTGCAAGACAAGATGTCGCAAGTCCAGAAGGGGCAAAGGGTATGCCAAGTATTATTGTTCCAAGAAAGGTAATAACCGAACTTCGCGCTCAACTTGATGATACATCTGCTGATATAGTAGTTGAAACAAGTGAAACAAAAGCAAGATTTTCATTCGGAAATACAACTATTACATCAAAACTTATAGATGGAAAATTCCCTGATTATGAAAAGGTTATTCCAACATCAAATGATAAAGAAATGGAAGTAGATTGTAAGTTATTCAGTGAAGCAGTTGATCGTGTTTCTTCAGTTTCATACGAAAAATCAAAGGCTATAAAATTAAAACTTGCAAAATCTAAATTGACATTGCTTGCATCTACACCAGATTCAGGAAGTGCAGTTGAAGATGTTGAGGTAGTTTATGATAGCGAATCAATGGAAATTGGATTTAATTCAAGATACCTTCTTGATATAGCAGGACAAATAGAAGGAAAGTTTATGAAATTTGTTATTTCTGATTCTTCGTCCCCTGCAATTATAAAGGAACTTGATGACGAATCTACTATTTATGTTCTTATGCCTATGAGAATATAATTACCTTGGTTTGAAGATTAATCCCCTTTTTACAAAGGGGATTTTTATTTTACAAAAAATTAAAAGAATAATTACTTTTAAAAAACTATTTTTGTAAAGGTAAAAAATAAAAAGGCACCCAATAGGTGCCCTTTTAGGTGGTTAGTTTATATTGCAGGAACCGCCTTATATACTTTTAGGTATCCATTACGAGCGGTAGATGTCATTGATGAACATGCAGGTATAGTTTCTTCCCATTGTTCATATATGCTTGTGCCCCACTTATTACCTGTAATAATAGAACCACTAAGAGTAAGACATCCTGGGCAACCACCTCTACCACCTTGAGCGACGAGGAGATTGTCCTTCCATATTTTATTATTGAAGTATACATCAACACTTGTATCACCTCCATTTCCTCCATAAGTTCCAGTTCCATAAACGATTCCTGATATACTCTCTCCTAGTGAACCGATAACGACTTTCACACTAAATCCAGAACCTTCCGTATATAAAGATTCACTACCATAACATCCGCCTGTTCCAGCCCTTCCACGATATTGAGCTTTACTACATGAGCCAGATTGTCCACCAGGGTTAGAAGTACATGTATCACTTCCTTTTCCTCCGTCTCCTCCTTTACCTTCAAATTTGTATTGTGTGTTTGCATCTAAGTTCATAGTATGCGAGCCAGGTCCCAATGTACTAACAAGTTGCCATTTATAACACATAGGTTGTCCTCTGACCGTAAAGGTATCACCGGAACATCCTTTACATGCACTTGTGCCACCTGTTGAAAAAGTATTGCTAGGACACTTAGAGCAGGTTTTATTTGTTGAGTTATATCCATATCCAGCTTTACATGAAGTTGCATTTCCGGTTAGGGAATCACAACTTGCGACACCTGTAGTTAAACAACTGACACATGATGTTGTTGTTCCATCGCTATATGTTCCAACAGGACAGGCAAGACATATCAAAACCTCATCCTTTGCATATGCAAGGCTTGAAAAACCTCCTATTATTAAACTTGATAGTATAATTTTATTTCTTTTTAACATTTTTT
>CALXYK010000006.1 GCA_944392955.1 uncultured Alphaproteobacteria bacterium
ACCGAAAGGAAAGTTGGAAAGTTGGGGATAAGGCCCTTTATTCTACAAGTAAGATTATGATGCTTCCTCCTGAAAAACAAATAGTTATAATGCAAGGTTATGCCCGTTATCCAATAGAGGCAGACAGTCCTCGTTATTATAAAGATCCAGGTTTGTTAAAAAAGTCTCAGATACCTTCTGCACCTCCTGTTCCTGAATGGATAAGGAAGAAAAGTTAAAATATTAATTGAGTGATTCTATTTAAAGTTCAAAACTTCTTTAAAATAGGATATTGTTTTATCCAAACCTTCATCAAGTTGAACCTTCGGCTCCCAACCAAATGTATTTTTTACTTTTGATATATCAGGTTTTCTTTGCTTTGGATCATCCGAAGGTAATGGCTTGTATATGATACTTATATCAGGATTAATCTTTTCCTTTATCATATATGCCAACTCTTTTATGGTAAATTCTGATGGATTTCCTATATTAAAAGGTCCAACTAAATTTTCATCAGAATTCATAATTTGCATCATGATATTTATTAAATCATCAACATAACAAAATGATCTAGTCTGACTTCCATCTCCATAAATAGTGATATCTTCCCCTTTTAATGCTTGGCAAATAAAATTTGAAATAACCCTACCATCATCTGTATCCATTTTCGGACCATAGGTATTAAAAATACGAACAACTTTTATTTTAACATTTTCATATCTATGATAATCAAAGAACAAAGATTCTGCACACCTTTTTCCTTCATCATAACAAGATCTAAGCCCAATAGGATTAACATTTCCCCAATAACTTTCTGGTTGAGGATGTATTAAAGGATCTCCATAAATTTCACTTGTTGATGCTTGTAAAATAACAGCATTGTGCTTTTTTGCCATTTCTAGCAAATTAAGGGCTCCTAATACAGAAGTTTTGGTAGTTCTTATTGCATGTTTCCCTTGATAAGCAGGTGGACTAGCCGGACATGCAAGATTATAAATATAATCAATATGTTCATCTATTTCCAATGGAACACAGACATCATGTTCAATAAATTTGAAGTTTTTATTAGAAATTAAATTTTCTATATTTTTAATATTTCCGGTATAGTTGTTATCAAGGCATATAACTTCACTATCTTGATAAACAAGTTTTTCACATAAATTAGAACCCAAAAAACCAGTTCCACCAGTTACAAGAATTTTTGCCATTTTTTAGATACAACTACTTATTTTCATTTAAATCAAAAGGAACTGTTTCAAACTCGTCGCCATTTTGTGAAGGTTTTAATTGTATCTTTTCAATTTTTAATTGAGCTGATTTCAAAATTTCTTCGCATCTAGTTTTTAATGCAATTCCTCGTTCATACAAGTTAACAGATTCGGAAAGTTTAACCTCACCACCTTCCATTCTTTTTATAATAGATTCTAGTTCAGTTAAACATTCCTCAAATGATAATTCTTTAATATCTTGCATTATACACTCTCACTTCCAAACCAAAGAGCAATTTCATATTTTGCTTCATCAGGTTCTCCACTTGCATGGATAAGATTTTTAACAGGCCTATGTTCAGAATTTGCCATATCCGATGAATCTATTGAAAATCTTCCACGAATAGTAGAAGGTTCAGCACTAGAAGGAATAGTATTTCCACACATTTTTCTTACATTTTTGATTGCATTATTGCCTTCTAATACCATTGCCAGTACGGGACCCGAGGTCATATATTCCACCAACCATTTTTTTACAACTTTACCTATTTCCAAAGGATCATCAGTTCCCATAGTATTTTTTATATCCAACCCTTGTTCTTGGTAATTGGTAATAGATTTATTTCCTACGGATGTATACCACTTGTTATTATTAGGATAATGCCTTTCAACAAGTTCTTTTGATGCATGAGTAAATTTTGCATCAACAATATTAAATCCAGCTTCTTCAAAAATGGATATAATTTTACCACAAAGTTTTCTTTGAACTGCATCTGGTTTTAAAATAACAAGTGTTCTTTCTAACATAATAATCTCCTTTCTGTTTTAATATGTTTATTATAGGATAAAGGTTATAAAATGGCAACAAATTAAAATAAAAAAGTTTCTTGAAAAAACAGAATATTTTGTGTAGGATAACACCATAATGAGTGAAGTATTAAGAGAAATAGTTTTTGATACCGAAACAACCGGTTTAAATTCATCAGGTGATGATAGAATTATAGAAATTGGCTGTGTTGAGTTGATAAATCATACACCTACTGGAAAAACATACCATTGTTATATAAATCCAGAACGAAGTGTTTCAACAGGGGCTTTTAATGTTCATGGTTTAGATGATAAATTTTTGTCAGACAAGCCTAAATTCAAAGAAATTGCGGACGATTTTTTAAATTTCATAGGTGATGCCAACCTTGTCGCACACAATGCAAAATTTGATATGGGCTTTATAAATGCCGAGTTAAAACGTATCAATTATGATGAAATTTCAATGGATAGAATGGTTGATACCTTGGCTATATCAAGGAAGATGAATCCTCATTTATCAAAACATTCTTTGGATGCCCTATGTAAAAGATATGGTATAGATAATTCTCATAGGGATTTGCATGGTGCTTTGTTAGATGCACGACTTTTGGCCGAAGTTTATATAGAACTTTTAGGTGGTAAAGAGGTTGATTTTTTCAAAAAATCAAATACAGAACAAGAGGTAGAAATACAATCAGCAAAAGAAACTTTTATAAAAAAAGATTATCATGCACCTCGTGATTTTTCAGCCAGTCCCGAAGAAATTAAAATACATACAGATTTTATTAATACCTTATCTGGAAATATTATTTGGAACATGACGGAAACTGATAGTATTACATGCGAAGGAGTAAAATAAACAAAATGAAAATTTTAAAGAATTTATCAGATGTATATAATAACTTTGAGGTATTAGTTTTTGATGCTAATGGTGTATTGTGGAATGGTGAAAATTTTTTCCCTGGAATATTTGAATTTTTAAGTAAACTTATTCTTTCAAATAAAATAGTATATATTTTTTCTAATTCCACATTTAGTGCTAAATTTACAGAAGATAAATATGCAAATTATGGTCTTAAAAAAGGAATCCATTATACTAAAATAATTACAAATGGTGAAATCGTTCACGATTTTTTAAAAAAAGGATTATTAAAATTTTCATCTAATAGTAATCCAATAAAATACTATAATCCATTTTTCCCTAACAAGGAATTATTCGAAAATACCAAATATAAAGAGGTAAAAGATATAAAGGATGCCGATTTTATATATATTGGAATTCCTCGTATACATCATAGTCAAATTGACATAATAAATAAATATTCAAAGTATTTAAATAACTTCAATACTAATACAAAGACTTTTTTTGATACAGATGATATTTGGTATGATACATTATCAATGGAACCTTTTTTTGAAATATTACAATCCATAGAAATCTATAATTTACCAGTTTTAAATATTAACCCTGATTTTACAGCAAAGGAAAATGGTGCTTTTGTAATAAGACAGGGCAGTATAGCTCAATACTTTAAAACTACAAGTGCGGAAGTAATTCAATTTGGAAAACCTGCAATAATTACATTTGAAGGTGCATTAAATGATTTGCAACATATTGATAAGAGTAAAATATTGATGATTGGAGATTCTATACCAAATGATATAGTTGGTGCGAAAAATTATGGTATAAAATCTGCTTTGGTTCTTAAAACAGGTTTAACTGCAAATGAAGTTTTATCAAATAATCTTATAGATGAAGAAAAATTAAATGCCCTATTTAAAGATAACAATGTTGAAAGCGATTTTCTATTAGAACAAGTCTGTTAACTTAAACATTTTACAACAAAACCCCTTTTTTAAAGGGGCTTTGTTTATTTTATCCATTTTTTAGATTCTTCGTATTCCTCTAAGGTATTTATATCAGCCGGAGCCTCTTCAACCAATTTCATCTTATCTATTACTTTCGCACGAATTTCCATTCCTGCTTCTAATGCACGAAGTTGCTCTAATGCCTCCCTGTCCTCTAAAATACCAACAGGTAAACTTACCATCTTTTTTAAAGATTCTGCTTTATAAACATAAATACCTATATGATGGTAAAAGTTATGAGTTTTAGATTTTTCAGGATTTCTAATAAACGGAGCAGGGGCACGAGTAAAATACAAACATCTACCTTCTGTTTCTCCGTCCCTTATTCCCATAACTATTTTCACCATATTAGGATTTTCTATATCTGACTTTTCGGTCATGACCCTACCACATGTTGCAATATCACATCCAGTTTGTTTTACCATCTCAATAAGAGGTAAGTTAACACTAGGATCCACATTTATATTATCACCCTGAAAATTTACAACTATGTCGTATTTTGTTCCATCGGGATCAATTTGATTTAATGCAGCAGCAATTCTATCAGTTCCACTTGGTAAACTTGGATCTGTAAGTATTGCCTTTGCACCAAACTTTTCACATTCTTCTACAATAGCAACATCTCCCGCAGCAACAAAAATATCCCCAGGAATAACCTTTTTAACATTTTCGTAAACCCTTTGTATCAAGGATTTTCCGTTAATATCTAACAAAGGTTTATTAGGTAGCCTTGTCGCTGCCATTCTTACAGGTATCATTGTAACAATATTAGTCATTTAAAAATCCTTTACTAATCTAAGGTTGTATTGTTTTCAAGCCATTGTTTAAATTCAACTACATTTTTTACTTCTGCATCAAATTTAAGATTATCAGGAGTAGGTGTAGTAAATCCTGGTGTGCAACGAACTGTATGCATACCAACTTTCAAAGCTGTTTCACAATTGAAAATTCTATCATCAACTAAAACAGATTCTTCTGGTTTTAAATTATATTTTTGTAGGCAATCAATAATTCGTTGTTCTTTTTCACCTACCATTGCCTTACCATGAGAAGCATCTTTTGTTGATTTTTGGTGTTCTACAACTTCTATATGAACAAATGAAAGTTCTTCACCCAATGTATCTGCTATCATTTTTCTTTTTATTTCAGCATTAAATCCAGAAGACATAGTTAATTGCAAATAACCTTTTGCATTAAGTTCCTTTAATACTTCTACTACATTAGGATACAAAGGTCTATCAAAATAAATGTCACCTGAATTATGACAGAAATCAACATTTAATTCTTTTCCCATAGTAGGGTGACTTGTTAACTCCAAAGAACCAAACTTAGGATCAATAGGCAAAGCCTTAGGTAAATCCTCCCACTTCAAATCTTTATATTTTTCTTTGTAATTTGGATGCTCTGTTAAAAATCTAAAATATGCATGGTCTAAATTTGCCAACACACCATCAACATCCCAAAATATATTTTTTATAACAATTTTATTTGACATTATACAACTCCTTTTAAGTATTATTAAAACAGCAGTTGGAAGACTAAAAATCAGCACAAGCAACTACATTTCAATCCGAATTATACTAAAATACTTTTAAAAAATCTACTATTTTTTATTAAAATAGGATTATTTTCTATTTTCTTGCTTTCTATAATAGTATATTATAAAATAATCCACTAAATAAGGAGTCCATCATGAAAAAGTTTTTATTTTTAGTTATATGTATACTCACGTCTTGCGCTACAATTAAACAAGATAAGATTTTAACTATTGACGATTTTTTGGGTAATTATTATACAACGCCTGAAGGTAATGAGTTTTCTTATTCTATATCAAAAGAGGCAAATGGAAAAATAAAATTTACCATTGTTAAATTTTTCAATACTTCTCAACCAGATGTTTTTTTATGCGACGTGGATAAGAGTACCGATACAGAAATTTATTTAGAATGTCTAGATGTAAAACCAGGTAAAGATAAAATACTTTATGAATTATTTAAGCACATTTATTTAATTATAGATACAAAAGAAGGAAGATATAACGGGGATAATTATTTATATTTTTTCTATCATAATCGTGGTAAAGAAAATTATGAAAAATATCATTGTGATGAAGATAGAAAAAATCAAATGTATAATTCCCGTGATTGCACACAAGTTGATGTTAATGGATATAGAAAGGAGGAATAATCCTCTTTTTTGCTTATAATAATAAAAACATCTTGTATTCAATAGCAAAATCTCATACAATAAAATATATCAAATCAGGAGCTCATTATAAAAAAGTTTTTATTTTTAGTTATATGTATCCTTACGTCTTGTACTGCAATTGGACAAGATAAGATTTTAACTATTGATGATTTTGTTGGTGAATACGGAGATGAAGAAGAAACATGGTTTTATGTCGGAAAATTTGATGATGAGAAATATAGTAATGATTGTATAATTTATGATGGTATAGGAGTAAGAAAAGAAGTCCTTACGTGTAAATTTGATAAAGCTACAACAAAAAGAGTTTATTTAGATTGTTATAACCCATATACAAAAATTGAAGGATTTAGATATCCATATCTAAAATTAAAGTTAGAACCATCTGGTCGGGTAAAAGTTGAAATATACAACGACGGGAAAAAATATTACGAAAAATATAATTGTGCAAATGAAGAAGATGCTAGCCACTATACTCAACGATGCAAAGAAAGTAGTATTCCAATAGGTAAAAGAAAGGAGGAATAACTCCCTTTTTTTTCTACCTATGATATAAAAAACATCTTGTCTTCAATGGTAAAATTCCATACAATAAAATATATTAAATCAGGAGTCCTCATGAGAAAGTTTTTATTTGTTATTTGGTTATTATTTATATTTACCACATCGGTAAAATCTTCAAGTTTAGATGATTATGTTGGTCAAGGATATTCTGGTTATATGGGGAAATACTTTCTTAATGACAAAGAAAAACTTTTAGGAGCAGATATTGCAAAAACTAAACAAAATGGATTGTATATTTTAGAACGAGATTTTGAAAAACAAACACACATATTATATGTCTGTAATGATATTTTAAAGCAAACAGAAACATCTATATTTATGCAATGTTTTTCTCTTGCAATAGATGGTTATATTTTTATTAAACTAGAACTTGCAGAAATGGAAAATGAACAAAACCAAATGGAAAAAGTTATTTATGTTTCAATAGGTGATGATAAAACATGTATTGAGAAATATACATCACCTATTTCATTTGAAAAACATTGTAATCCAAAGGAAAATGAAGATATTACCTACTTAAAGTTATATAATTTATATGTAGACTAATATTGGGAAACTCTGTTATTCCAGCCTCTTCTATATTTTTCTTGTTTTGGATCTTTTCCTAAAATTTCTTTATATCTTTTTGTTATATTTGCCTTTAACTTACTCCTAATTTCTTCAAACGGAGTATTTTCAACAGCCTCTAATGTCTTTGGACCAATAACACCATCAGCCTTTACATCTACGGCTTTCTGTAGGTTCATAATTGCCGTTGCTTGTCCTTGATTGACTGCATTATCAAAAACAATCTCCCTTAATTTTATTGGAAGTTGATTGATTTTGGGTTTTACATAATAATCTCTATATAAAAGGTAATCAGCTCTATCACGACTAAGATTTTTAATATTCTCGTCTGGATACCAACGTTTTGTAATACCCATATTTGTTTCTCCACCGGTATCAATACCATCGGCTGGTTTATAACCACCTTCTATAGCAGCAGTTTGTGATAGAATTTTTTGAAATTCTTCATCTTTCTTTAATATAGGTAAAGTTTTTATCATATCTTTATCTTCTACTTCTACCTCCTCTTGTTTTGCTTTATCACCAATCCTACATTTTTCTTCAGATGCAGATACCTCTATAATCTCACATTTACAATTTGGATGAATTGGGGGTATAAAGGGAAAATCCTCTATATTTTCATGTTCTACTCCATCCATCTCCTGACAAGTTTTACAGGTATTTGAATCATGTTTTGCAATCCAGCGAAACACAGTCCTGTCCGTTTTGTTATTAAAATTTTCTTTAAAATACTTATCAACTTCTGCCATCACTTCATCATGTTTCGGACTGGATGAATTTTGATAAGCATTACTTTCCATAAGTTTTCGTATGTGTGAAGATATTTTCACCATATTATTTTCTCCTTAAATTTAAGTTAAAAAAATCCGCAGAGTTGCGGACAAAAGAAAATGGGACTGGTATAAAAATACCAATCCCATTAGATGAAATCATCATAGCACAAAACAGTTAAAAAGTCAAGAACAAAAATGAAACATATTAAATCTTGTATTATTTATTGTGCTATATTTGCGACTATGACTTCTATAAAGACTCTATGGTGCGCCCAAAGGGAGTCGAACACGTTCTTGTGAGACCTTA
>CALXYK010000007.1 GCA_944392955.1 uncultured Alphaproteobacteria bacterium
TTTATAATTATTGCCTTAATACTCGCATCTTCAAGGTTGTCTGCATTTACTCTTTTCCAATGCCAAAATTGTCCTGTCGGCACTTACTCCGAAGGAAGTAATAAATTGGGACAACAATCATGCCTTGAATGCCCTGCTGGACATTATTGTATTAATGGCATTAAGAACCAATGTCCTACTATTCATGCAAAATTTAGAAAAAACATACTTTTACCCTATGAATGTAAAACACTAAACTATAACACAACTAATCAATTCCTTATGAGTCCTGGATACATAACAACAAATCTAGGTGTAATTTCTATTCCTTCAGGTAATAATGTGTATTTACAATGTGATCCTATGACTGGATACATTACGATTAAATACAAACCTATTACTTCAATAGATGATTCTAAAACAAAGGTAATAGAACTTGATATCGAAACAAATTTATTAACCGATGGCATAACAGCATCGCAAGATGAAACCTATAAATGTCCTTAAACTTTTTAACAATAATTCTGACTCCAAACAGGGATGTCATAACTTACGAAGGTGATATATATCTAAACTCTTGGGATGGTCATACTTGCTATTAAAAAAAGGCACCAAATGGTGCCTTTTAAAGTAATATCTAAAAACTAGTCTTTATTTTTAGAAATATTTCTCATAGCCATATAAATAAGGCATAGTGCAGACAATCCAACTAATAAATATATAATCCTAGCAAAAACACCTGTTCCAAATAAAACAGCAACTAGATTAAAATTAAATGCTCCCACTAATCCCCAGTTCAAAGCACCTATTAAAACAAGAGGTCTACAAACATAATTCATAAATTTATTCATTTTCATTTCCTTTCTTTTTTGTTATTTATGCGATATTCGCAAAATCAATATATCATAAAAACTCACCCTAGTCAGTAGGTATATCTTCACCTGGAATTATAATAAAAAATCTATTATGAATAAACCAAGGAGGATACAACCATGAATAAATTCATACCACCAAGAAAGGTTGCCCTTAATGCAAGATTAGGTCTTAAACTACGGGAAAAATATCATCGCGGTGGACTTTCCATAGAACAGGCAAACCAAAAAGGTATAGACAGCGGAATAATCCGTGCACATCAACTTATTTCAGAACAACCATTAAGTATAGAAATAATAAAAAAAATGGCCCGCTTTAACAGACACCGCCGAAATTATCGTCCCGAAATAAAACTTTCTGACGGAGGCCCCACCGCCGGCACAATAGCATGGTTATTATGGGGCGGAACCGAAGGTATAAATTGGGCATTAAATTTTAAGGACAAGTAAAAATTCCTTTGAATATAGACTTATAGAGAAAAACATACTCCTGTGCTATCTTTGTAATGTGTGAATACACAAATTTATAATTAACAAAGGAGGTAAAAAATGGATATCAAAGACATTGAAAAATTTATTGAAACTGATTACCTTGAATGGAATACCCATTTCAAACACGAAGAAAAAAGAACCGAGGCTTTTGTTATAATGTTAAAAATAGCCGAAGAAACCGGAGAACTTGCTCGTGAAGTTGCTCGTTCTTTTGGTTTTGCAAGTCAAAAAAGACTTGATAAACCAAGCAAACTTGACGGCGAACTTTCCGATGTTATCATAAACAGCATTTTACTTGCACGTTGTTTAGATATAGATATTAAAACAGCATTGCAAAGAAAAATGGATATGATAAAAGAAAAAATCAAAAACAAAGGAAAGGACGAATGTTCCGATAGTTTATGTAGCGAAGTAGGTTGTGATACCTGTGGTTGCAAATAAACTATACTAATATGCTCCGCAAAGACTTTCGACAATAAAAAAGTTCCTGTGTTATAAGGAACTTTTTTTTATCGCATGACGAAGCAAAGCCATCTTTTCCTGTCTGGTAAAAGAATATTCTTCTATATCCAAAGTATTACTATTTATATTTTTATTTTGGGAACAAGATGAAATTATAAACCCCAAAAAGATATACAACAACTTCATATTTTTATCCTTTCTACTATAAATAAAAAGCGGGGAGTTAGAAAATCATGCAATATCGTGACTTCTTTGGTCTTTAAGGGAATACCCTCTGAACATACACCAAAGACTCCCCTTATAAAAATATAAAGAGATTACAACGGAACATAACTTGATTATGCTCCGTATATTGCAAAGACTTTCTAAAGTCCCGTATCATCTCTGATACAAAAATAATTTTAACAAATTTTAAGATATTATACAATAAAAAATATGCCCTTTGTTTCCAAAAGGCATACTTACTTAACCTAAGCAAATTATATATCCAAATTTACAACATTTAAGGCATTTTCTTGAATGAAATCTCTACGAGGTTCAACTATATCACCCATCAATGTTGAAAACACCTCATCTGCCTCTGCTGAATTATCCGCTTTAACTTGAAGCAAGGTTCTAATATTTGGATCCATAGTAGTTTCAAATAATTGTTCTGCATTCATTTCTCCAAGACCTTTATATCTTGAAACAGTCAAACCTATTTTACCTATTTCATATATTTTATGTAAAAGTTCAACTGGCAATGAAACATCATAGTTTTTATCTTTTATAGAAAGTATAACATGACCTGCAAAAACATCTTTGACACTATTGATCATTTCATCTATACGACGAGCCTCTGGACTTTGAATTTCCTGATTACGAAGTAGATGTTCTTCACTAACACCACGAAGAGTTCTTGTAAATCTT
Source organism: uncultured Alphaproteobacteria bacterium (assembly GCA_944392955.1). Taxonomy (GTDB): domain Bacteria; phylum Pseudomonadota; class Alphaproteobacteria; order Rs-D84; family CACZYB01; genus CACZYB01. Next base: position 2,715 of record CALXYK010000007.1, read on the forward strand.
ACACCTTCTTCTGTTATTTGGAAATTCCATCCCTTAAAGTATTCTTTTTCAAATTCATTCATTCTTTCTATTGTTTTTTCAGCAGCCTTTTCAAACAAAGTTTTATCATTTACAACTGCTTCATTAAACATTCCACAAATAGCAGCGTTTTCTACTATTTTCAAAGGTGTATATTTTGTAATAGGTTCAACCAATTTTGCCATTTTTCTGGAACGTTCAATCAAATCTCTGAATTCTAAACCAGCAATAGTCTGTCCATCAGCACTTTTTAAAACGCCATCATTTATAACAATATCAATTAAATAATTTTCTAATGCCGCATCATCTTTCATATATGTTTCACTATTACCCCTTTTAACTTTATACAAAGGAGGTTGTGCAATATACAAATAACCTTTTTCAATAATTTCTGGCATTTGACGATAGAAAAATGTAAGTAGCAAAGTTCTAATATGAGCACCATCAACATCAGCATCGGTCATAATAATAATTTTGTGATAACGAAGTTTTTCAATATTAAACTCATCTTTACCAATACCACAACCCAATGCCATTATCAAAGTTCCAATAATTTCTGAGGAAAGCACCCTATCAAATCTAGCACGTTCAACATTCAATATTTTACCTCGCAAAGGCAATATTGCTTGATTTGCACGATTTCTTCCTTGTTTTGCAGAACCACCAGCGGAATCTCCCTCAACTATGAATAGTTCAGATAATGCAGGATCTCTTTCTTGACAATCTGCCAACTTACCTGGCAATGTTGCAATATCCAATGCTGTTTTTCTTCTAGTAAGTTCACGAGCACGTCTAGCAGCCTCACGAGCAGTTGCAGCCTCTACTATTTTTTCAACTATTTGTTTTGCTTCAACAGGATGTTCTTCAAACCAAGTTGATAATTTTTCATTAACAACACTTTCCACAACTGGTCTTACTTCTGATGAAACTAATTTTTCCTTTGTCTGCGAAGAAAACTTTGGATCTGGCACTTTAACAGAAAGGACACAAGTCAAACCTTCCCTCATATCCTCAGATGCAATCTCCACATCTTTCTTTTTTATCAATCCATTTTCATTAACATAGGCATTTATTGCCCTAGTCAAAGCCGCCCTAAATCCTGCTAAATGAGTACCACCATCTCTTTGAGGAATGTTATTAGTAAAACAAAGCATATTCTCATGATAGGAGTCATTCCATTCAATAGAAGCTTCTACCATAATATTATCTTTTTCACCTTTAACATTTATAGGAGAAGAAATAAGCGAATTTTTACTTCTATCCAAATATTTAACAAAGGCTTCTATACCACCTTCATAGAAAAATTTTACTAATCTTTCTTCGTCACCTCGTTTATCGGTTAAAATAATTTTAACACCACTATTTAAAAAAGCCAATTCACGAAGACGAGCTTCAATAGTAGAAAAATCAAAATCAATAGAAGGAAATATCTCATTAGAAGGGAAGAAAGTAACCTCTGTTCCTTTCATATCCTCCGGACACTCTTTCACAACACGAATAGGTTCAACAACGGCTCCATTCGCAAATTTCATAAAATGCTCTTTACCCTCTCTCCAAATTCTAAGTTCAAGCCAAGATGACAAAGCATTAACAACAGAAACTCCAACACCATGAAGTCCACCTGATACCTTATAGGAATTTTGATCAAATTTTCCACCTGCATGAAGTTCTGTCATAATCAATTCTGCTGCGGAACGACCTGTTTCTTTATTTATACCAACTGGGATTCCACGACCATTATCACGAACAGAAACTGAACCATCAACATTTATTGTAATATTTATACAATCACACCAACCAGCCAAAGCCTCATCAATAGAGTTATCAACAACTTCATAAAGCATGTGATGTAAACCTGTTCCATCATCGGTATCACCTATATACATACCAGGTCTTTTACGAACTGCATCAAGTCCTTTTAAATATTTAATACTATCTGCGGAATATTCTGCCTCTGCTTTTTTGATTGCCTCTTTATCATGGGCAAATTTTTCCCTATGTTCACGAAGGGTTTCATCGCTTTCCTGAGTATTAGTATCATGCAAAGCAACTGCTTCTTCTTTTATTTCTTCTGCAATAACTTCGTTTTGTAAATCTTGTTTAGTTTTATCTTCTGCCATTTAAAACACCTTTCCTTCTTTTAAAAAAAATAATATTGAAATAATTACAAATTTTATTAAAAATTTTTAAAGAAAGCAAGGATTTTCCTATATTTTAATAAAAAATTTTCTCATTTTAAAAATAGATTTTTCCAAAAATTTATTACAATTTTTACTTATTTTTTAAAAAACGATTTAAATGAGTTTTCAGAAGGTTTTATATGAAAAAGCATTGACAAAAATCTTTTTAAATACAAATAAAACCTACCTATAAATTGAATGATTCAATGCTTTTGCACATAAATTTGCACTTGCAAATGCAAAATGTAAGTTATATCCGCCAAGTTGACCTGTAGCATCTAAAACTTCCCCTATAAAAAACAAACCTTTATCTTTAATACTTTCTAAATTATCATTTACAAAAGCAAGTGAAACACCTCCCCGCATAACCTCTGCTTTTTCATAACCAAAGGTAGAAACATAATCAAAGTGAAAATTCTTTAATTTTGAAATCAACTTTTTCTTATCGCTACATGAAAAATAATCCATAAAGGTTTTTTGAACTCTATAAGGTATTGTCCTAAAAGAATTTTGGGGAATAAAATCTATTACAACAACATCGCCCACATCAACATACAAACTTGTATTCAACACTGCTGGTCCAGTAATACCATAATGTGCAAATAACAAATTATCATCAAAAATTTTATCCTTAATTTTTATTTTAACAGGAAGACTTACTCCGGATAAATTTGATAAAAACCTTAATTCATTAGGATATTTTAATCCAACCAAAGCAGGTTGATTTTGCACTAACTTTAATCCAAATTTTTTTGCAATTTTTAAACCAAAATCACTTGCCCCTAACCTAGAATATGATTTTCCACCTGTGGCAATTACTATATTTTTTGCATGTAATTTTTGTTTTTCTACCTCAACTATCCAAAGGTTTTCTGATTTTTTAATATCTAAAATATTTACACCAAAATTAAATTTTACATTATTAAACTTACACTCCGAAAGTAATGCTGATAAAATTAACTTAGAATCTTTTGCAAAAAGTTTTCCATCCCCCTTATCAAAATAATCAATCTTATATTTTTTAAGCAAGGCAAAAACATCTTTCAATTCCCAATTAGATAATATGCCTTTAATTTTTTCCATCCCAGAAATAGAATAATAATTATCCACGGAAATATTTTTATTTGAAAAATTACATTTTCCCCCACCTGAAACTAAAACCTTTGCCCCAGCAGTTTGATTAGAATCTAACACTAAAACCTGCCCCTTAATTTTAGAAGCACACAAAAGTCCACTAGCACCAGCCCCTATAATAATCACATCATAAATCAAATTACTTCCTCATATATTTATTTTTTAATTCTATTGGTAATTTTTCTAATGAGTATCTAAGCATAGTTCTAGGCATTACATTGGCATTTTCATCTAAAAAGTTTAGCAAAGCCTTATATCCATCCGTTGATGATTTACCCATTTCTCTTAATATCCAACCGACAGCTTTATGCATTAAATCATGTTTATGAGATAAAAATTTTCTACTTAAAGTTAATAAAATTTCAAATTTTTCATTTTTAACAATAATCCAGTTTGCAACTATTGACATCCTTTCCTTCCATAATTGCCCTGTATCAGAAAGTTTGAACAATATTTCATAATCATCATTATCTAAACAATATTGTCCTAAAATTTTATAAACACTTAAATCCACCAAATCCCAATTATTTATATAAGTTGCATTATCTAAATAAAAATCTACTAAACCTTTTTTATCTTCTGCCTTTGAAAATAACTCTACCAAAAATAACAAAGACAAAAGCCTCTCTTCGTGATAAGAAGATTTTATCATTTTTTCTATATCATCTAATCCAACAGAATTTTTATACTTTTTTACAATTTTGCGAATATCAGGATTAACAATCCCTAAAAATTTATCACCATAACCATACCCACCTTCAAAAGCCTGAAAAAATTTTGCCATTTGCTTCGCTTTTTGAGGATTTTTATATTCCATTAAATCTGTAATTATTTTTTTATACATATTTCACCTACTAAAAATAGTCTAACATATAAATATATAAAAACAAAAGATAAATAATTTATCGCTACTTACTTGACTTATAAAAAATTTAAAGTAATATTTTCATATCTTTTTAGGAAAGATGGCAGAGTGGTCGATTGCACACGCTTGGAAAGCGTGCATACCGCAAGGTATCGGGGGTTCGAATCCCCCTCTTTCCGCCAGTTATAAGTCTGATTTTTTTTCTTCAACACACTTATTATTTTTACTAAACGGATTAACCGGATGCATAATCCAATTTATTATGGCAAAGGTTTTGCCCACCAAAAAGAAAACCAACCACATCATAAGTAATAACATAGGAACAGAAGTATGAATTCTGTATCCTAACCAAAAAATATCAACCGTTCCATAGTTATTAGAAATCCACACACCTATGATGGAAAAAAATAAAAATATGAAAAAATATTTTATAGAAACTTTTAACATAAGATATCTCCCTAAAAACATTCCTCTACATAATCTATAATAACTTCACTAAAATTTTTTATCCCATCTTCTAACCATTGAAAGGATAAACCAAAATAAACAGCAACCCTTAAAACACACGCTACTAAGAAGAAAACTATTAAATACTTAACAATTTTGGAACAAAGAAACATCCTACTCCTTCTCTGATTTTATTGTATTTGAATCAGTATTTTTTTTCTCTTCTTTAATAATAGGTAAGATTCGTTTTTTAGCACGTTTTTCCTCTACCCCTTCTAAACTTATATCATGCAAAGATTTTTCCAAAGAGAATGTTAACAATGGAGACATAACTTCTTCAACTGACATTTTCATTTTTGCCTCTTCATACCATTGTTTAGCAAAATCAAATCCAGCCGGAGCAACATCTTTTAAACGTTCAAACTCACTAATTGCATTTTCCAAATCTGACTTTTTCAAATAATCCTGAACTTTCGCAACAATGATATCAGAATTATTTTCATCATCTTTTGAAGTTTCATCAAAATCAACTTTTCTAATTTTAAACAAACTTTTCAACCTGAATAAGAAACGTTCCCTAGCATTATCACCCTCCCCCTTTGGATTTTTAGCCATAAATGCAACATCATCAGCAATAGAATCAAAATCATTTCTAAGTTGATTTAAGGTTTTAATACCAGTTTTACTAAAACTTTTTAAGGTTTGTTCTGCATCTTTTACAAGTTTATTTTCACCACCTATTGCAACAAGATTTTCCAGCTCCACTTCAAAGGCATCTCCTCTGTTAATAGCATCTCTTAATAAAGTAGTAGAGGTAAGTAATAAAAGATTTGCACCTCTATAAGTTTTATTATATTCTTCCAACGCAGTAATTTTTTCCTCTAATCTATCTAAATCATGTTTATCAAACATTAACTCTCTTACTCTTTGGATATTATCTTTTATATCCATACCGAATTCTTGGACTTGCTCCTTAATATCTATTTTTTGCAAATCTCTAATTTTATCAACATACGAATTCAAAAGTTCAGCACCACCTTTTTCCATATTATCAACTTTACTATTTAATACTTGTATTTGTTGTTTTTGACCATCCATTTCCAATGTTAAAAAACCAATAATCCAAATCATCAAAACAAAAAGGAAAGAAAATATTATAATCTGGAACACAGAAAAAGAACTTTCTTTATGAGAATGTGGTGTTTTAACTATTTCCACAATAGTATCATCTTTCTTAGTATTTTTATTTTTTTTGAACATTTTTACTCCTATTAGTTATCTATTAAAATCTATTATAGATTCAACATTGTCAATATCACAATTCGGATTATCAGATAACAGATTTTTTGAAATATCTTTTATTTTAAGTGTTAATTTAGAAATCGTCTCAACAATATCATTTTGATCCACAGAATCATTTTTCAAAGTTAACAAATCCTTCTCCAAAGTTGCAACTTTATTTTTTGATTTCATAAGATCACCAAAAGTCAAAATACAAACCATCAATAACAAAGTTTCACTATCTACCTCTCCAAACATAGAAGAAAGACTTCTCTCCCTTGCATCAATTTGCGAGGCAATGGAAAGTATTTGTTCTTCCTGTCCTGCACCACAATCCACAGAATAATTTTTTGAATTTATTTTAAAGTTAACGGTTGGCATTTTTCCCTCTAAAATTGATTTACCTTATTTTTAAGAGAAATTGTTAAATCTCTTACTTCGGATAAGGCATGATTAACCTTGTTTTGTTCAACAACCAAGGCATGCTTTAAATTATCTATTTCCGTACGACTTTTTTCTTCCATACGATGGAAATCAGACAATTTTCTTTGCATTTCCTCTACATTACGATTTTTATAAACTGAAATACTATGATCCAATTCGTCTATTGCATCAGATAATAATTTAAAAGAATTACTAAGTTGTTCTTTCATACTTGCCTTTTTCAAAAAAGTTATATATAACTTATATAAATATACAAAGAAAACAAAAAGAATTCAAGGATAAAAAATGAGAACTTCATCAAGAACTAATTCTGAATTAAGAAAAATAGAAATAATTACAAATGTAAATAAGTTTGCAGATGGATCCTGTTTAATTTCTTTTGGTGATACAAAGGTTCTTTGCACTGCTACTATTGATAATCGTGTTCCACAATTTTTAAAACACTCTGGTACTGGTTGGGTAACCGCAGAATATGGTATGTTGCCAAGATCTTGTGAAACCCGTATAGATAGAGAAGCTATCAAAGGCAAACAAGGCGGACGCACTATGGAAATCCAAAGGTTAATAGGAAGATCTTTACGTTCCGTTGTTGAATTAAATAAAATAGGTGAAAGACAAATAATAATTGATTGTGACGTATTACAAGCAGATGGCGGAACCAGAACCGCCTCTATCACCGGCGGATATGTTGCACTTTACCAGGCAATGAAAAAATTACAAAAAAAACAAAGATGGGATTTCTTCCCTATAAATGATGCGGTTGCAGCCGTTTCTTGTGGTATAGTAAATGGTGAACTTTTATTAGATTTAGATTTTGAAGAAGACAGTCATGCAGATACCGACAGCAATTTTGTAATGACCGAAAGTGGTGGTATAGTTGAGATACAAGGCACCGCTGAAAAAGTTCCATTCACTGAACATGAATTTTCAAAACTTTTAAATCTCGCACGAAGCGGTCTTGTCCAGTTATTTGAAAAACAAAAAGAAGCATTAAGCCAAATAGAAATATAAAATAAAGGAGAATACTATGGTAAAACACACTGAACACAAAACAGAAAAAAGTTTAAAAGAACAATATATGGAAAGTCAAAAAAATGCATTCTTCCGAGAAGTAGAAGAAGATGTAAAAGCCGAAAAAATTTCTTTAATATGGAATAAGTATAAAACTTATATCATAAGTATAATAGTAATAATTCTTTCTATAACTATCGCAAAAAATTGGTATAACAATTACAAAGCCAAGGTAAGTTTAGAACAAGCAAAAAAATTTGAACGAATTATTTCTGCAACAAATGTTACCAACGAAGGTAAAATACTAGAATTAACTGAATTTGCAAAGAATGCAAAATTTGGGTATAAAGATATTGCATACTTAAATATCTACTCTATGCAGATAGAAACTGGTAAATACGAAGATGCTATAAACTCTCTAAATACCTTAATAGATGATGCAACAGATGATACCTTTAAAAACATTGCTATAATTAAGTTGGCAACACTATCTAGTTCCATACCAGCAAAAGACTTACAAAAGGTAAAAGAAGAATTAGAAGGCATCAGTAGTAGAAAGCCTTTTTATCCTGTTGCACAATTCACACTTGGCACCATATATGTAAAACAAAATGAATTGGCAAAAGCAAAGGAAATATTTGAAGAACTTACAAACAGCACAAATATTCCTGTCAGTTTAAAGGCTCAAAGTTTAAGTGTATTAAACTACATAAAATCAGCCGAAGGAAAATAAAATAATAAATAGGAGGAAAGGAAAATGAATAATAAATTTAAAACTCAAAAAATAATAATCAACTTATTATTACCTTTCTTCCTTTTTTCTTGCGAAAGTGCTCCAAAAAAATTAGTTGGTGAAAAAGTATCTATCTTTGAAGAAAGAAAAGAAATTTCTCAAATACAAAAAAATATCTTACTAGAAAAACCATACATAAATGAAAAATGGATATCAACTGGCGGAAATAGTAAAAATACCATCGGACATATAGGGGGGAAAAAATCATTTAAAAAACTTTTCTCTAAAAATATAGGTAAGGTAAATTCCACTCAACAAATTTTGTATTCTCCTGTGGCTAACAAAGATATTGTTTATACCATATCCGGAAACCTAAAACTTACCGCATCAGATATAAAAACAGGTAAAACATTATGGGAAAAGGAAAAATTAAAAAATAATGATTTAATAAAATTTGGTGCACTTGCTCTTGATGATAACTATTTATATGTAATAACAAACAATTCCCAACTTTTAAAACTTGATGCTAAAACAGGAGAAATAATTTACAGTAAATATTTCAACACAACTCTTAAATCAGGTCTACAATTATGTAATAACATGTTGCTATTCATAGATGATTCAAACGAACTTTTTGCTGTTAATGCCCAAAACGGAGAAAAAGCATTTACACATAAATCTATGGAAGAATCTTCCTCTTTCATAAAAGGTTCAACCCCATTATGCATAAATGATAAAATAATTGCCACTTTTTCAAATGGTGAAATTCATATGATTATGCAGGACACCGCAACACCAATATGGCTAAGTTCTATATATAAGATAAGCCCTTCTAACATAAACAACATAACAGATATAGTTGCAAACCCTATCACGAACGGCAATATAGTTATAGTAAAAGGATATAATGATATAACAAAGGCAATAGATATAAACGAAGGTATGACTCTTTGGGAAAACAATAACGGAGGCATCACAACTCCAACACTATCCAACGATATAATGTTTGATATAAATAATAATAAAGTGTTATCTGCAACCGACATAATAACTGGGAAAATTATATGGGAAAGTAAACTTCCTTCCACACCAAAGGAAATATTCTTTGATCCATTATTGGTAAACAATCAATTAATAATACCTATATCAAATGGAGAAATAATAAAATTTAATCCTTATACAGGAAGGCAAATATCTATTGATAAATTAACAAATAAAATAGATACAAATCCAATAGTTATAGAAGGCTACTTAATAATAATTTCTGACGGGAATTTAGAAATTTTTAGTTAAAAACCTTTTTTTAAACTTCACCCAAAAACTTTCTGGTTGAGAGTCATATAGTTTTTGTAACACTGGATCATCAAAATAAAATCCCTTATATCCCTTTAATTTTCTTAATACCTTTAAGAACTTTTTATACTCCTTATGATCTTCTTTCCACACTGTATATTTATCATACTCTTTACACATCTGAGAAGTATTCCAGTTTCTAAATCTCCAAAAATTAGCTGTCGCCCCTAATTTATTAGCAAGTTTTACAAATTTTACCATTTCGCGGTAATTCAAAGAACTTACAACAAACATCATATTGAAATATGGAATTTCTCCCTTTTTAACAAGCGAAGAAATCCATTTTAAATTTTTTATCACCCTATCAAAATTACTTCCCCTTACTATTTTATCATATACCTTCTTGGATGCCGCATGAACGGATATATAAACAAAAGACATTCGTCCTAAGAATCCGAAATCACGACAATGTTCCTCATCAAACAATAAACCATTACTAAGCACCATAAACTTAACATTTGGTTTTATTTCTAATATTTTTCTAACTAATAGTTTCATATGATTACTAGCAAAAACCTCTCCTCCTCCATTCAGATAAATAACTTTTACATTTTTACATATATCAATAAATCTATCCATAAATTTATTAAAATATTCTGTATTTTCTTTTGATTCATAAATAAAATCATCTCTACACATAACACATCTAACATTACATGCTTTAATATAAGAAAGATGAATAACTTCAGGATAAGAGGGATATAAATCCACCATCGTTTTATAATCAAAATTCTTTGTACATAATGTTAAATCACACCCTTCGTATGTCTCTTTAATAACAGACTTCCTAAATTCTACTGCCTTTTCTCCATACCATATTTCTTCAAAAGTAGATTCAAAGATATTCCCAATACACTTCTTTTGAAGAGTTGGACAACAAAACCAACAACTTCCATTTAACTCCACTGCAAATCTAACAAACGGTGCTTTACAACAAGATCTTTTAGTCATTTAACTTCCTCTTTTTAAACAAAATAAAAATTACAATTTCAAAAACCTCTTTTTAAACTTCACCCAAAAACTTTCTGGTTGAAAGTCATATAGTTTTTGTAATACAGGATCATCAAAATAAAATCCCTTATATCCCTTTAATTTTCTTAATACCTTTAAGAATTTTTTATATTCTTTATGATCTTTTTCCCATACTGTATATTTATCATATTCTTCACATATCTTAGAAACCTTATAATTTCTAAATCTCCAAAAAGTAGCCGTTGCACCTAATTTATTTGCAAGTTTTACAAATTTTACCATCTCACGGTAATTCAAAGAACTTACAACAAACATAATACTAAAATATGCAATTTCTTCCTTTTTCAAAAGTGATGAAATCCATTTTAAATTTTTTATCACCCTATCAAAATTACTTCCCCTTACTATTTTATCATATACCTTCTTGGATGCCGCATGAACAGATACAAACACCCCTAACATTTTTCCTAGTACAGCGAAATCACGACAATGTTCCTCATCAAACAATAAACCATTACTATGTAAAATAAACTTAACATCCGGCTTTATTTCTAATATCTTCGTAACTAATAATTTCAAATGACTACTAACAAAAAATTCCCCTCCTCCATTCATATAAATTGTTTTAGCATTTTTACATATATCAATAAATCTATCCATAAATTTATTAAAATATTCTGTATTTTCTTTTGATTCATAAATAAAATCATCTCTACACATAACACATCTAACATTACATGCTTTAACATGACAAAACTGTATAACCTCTGGATAAGGAGGATATAAGTCCGGTAATATATCATCTTCAAAAAATTTTCTACACAAAGAAAAATCACACCCTTCATATGTTTCCTTAATAACAGATTTTCTAAATTCTACTGCCTTTTCCCCGTACCATATTTCTTCAAAAGTAGATTCAAAAATATTTCCTATACACTCCTTTTGCGAGCCTGAACAACAAAACCAACAATCACCACTTAATTCTATAGAAAACTTCACAAACGGGGCTTTACAACAAGTAAATTCGGACATTCCTCCTCCTATTTTTTCACATATTTTAGTAATGCAGTCAATGCCGCAGGTGTCATTCCAGGTATCCTAGAAGCACTTGCCAAAGTAGTAGGCTTTGACTTTTGTAATTTATATTTTATTTCTAATGTTAAGCCACCTACTTTATTATAATCAATATCATCAGGAATTTTTAAATTTTGATCTTTTTTATAAGATAAAATATCTTGTTCCTGCCTTTTTAAATAACCCTGATATTTTCCTTCTATACCAACTTGTTTTATAGAAACATCATCAAAATCTGTAATCTCTGGAATTATAATTTTAAGCTTTTCTATATTCAAATCTGCATATTTTAAGGATTCATAAGCGTTACATCCAGCGGCACCACAACCTTCGCAATTTATCAATTTAAGCAATTTATTGTTAATTTTTTTACTTTTTAAAAAGTTTCTTAAAGTATCAAGTTGCTTCATCTTTTCAGTAAAGAAAATTTTTCTTTCATCACTAACTACACCTATTGCAATACCAATAGGGGTAAGTCTCTGATCTGCATTATCAGCCCTTATACTAAGTCTATATTCGGACCTTGCCGTAAACATACGATAAGGTTCATCTACCCCAAGTGTAGTAATATCATCCACTAACACACCTATATATGCCTGACTTCTATCCAAAACAATTTCTTCTTGATTTTTCGCAAATAATCCAGCATTTATACCAGCTAAAATTCCCTGCGAAGCCGCCTCTTCATAGCCACTAGTTCCATTTATCTGTCCTGCAAAATAAAGTCCCTTTATCCTTTTAGATCTTAATGTAGGTTTTAACTCCCTTGCATCAATAGCATCATACTCTATTGCATAACCATACCTAATTATTTTAACATTTTTTAAGCCTTTAATAGATCTTATAAAGGCATCTTGAACATCTTTTGGTAAAGAAGTAGAAATTCCATTAGGATAGATAACATCAGAATCATAACCTTCCTGCTCTAAAAAAACATGATGAGATTCGTGATGAGCAAACCTTACAACCTTATCTTCAATACTAGGGCAATACCTAGGTCCTATAGACTTTATCTGCCCATTATAAAGAGGTGTCCTATCTTTATTATCAGTAATAATTTTATGAGTAATTTTATTTGTGTAAGTAATATAACAAGGAAGTAGTTTTTGTGTTATTTTCTTTGTCATAAAGGAAAAAGGTTCCGGAGGATTATCACTCAACTGACATTCCAAATCGCTATAATCAATAGTTGCCTTAGAAAGCCTTGCCGGAGTTCCAGTTTTAAGTCGTAAAATCTCAAACCCGGCTTTTTTTAAAGATTCTGTAATTCCATAACTGGCACTTTCTCCAACTCTACCACCAAAAGTTTTTTCTTCCCCCGTATGCATAACACCATTTAAAAAGGTTCCAGTCGTAACTACAACGGAAATACAATCAATAACACCTGTATTTTTTAAAACAACACCTTTAACCTCCAAAAACTTGTCATCAAATAATATCTCCACAGCCTCATCTTCTATTATAGTAAGATTTTTTTGACTTTCTAAGGTTTCACGGATTGCTTTTTTATACAAAGTTCTATCTGCCTGAGCCCTAGGTCCCTGAACAGCGGCACCTTTGGACGCATTTAAAACTCTAAATTGAGTACCTGCAAAATCAATAGCCTTTGCCATTACTCCATCTAAGGCATCAATCTCACGCACTAAGTGCCCTTTCCCTAACCCACCAATAGAAGGATTACAGGACATTTCTCCTAAATTATTTTTTGAAAATGTAACTAACAAGGTTTTTAAACCTAACCTTGCCGAAGCAGCACATGCTTCAACACCGGCATGTCCGCCTCCTACAACTACTACATCATAATTCATTTTTATTTTTCAATACATTAAAAATAATATCTATAACAACAATTATAGATATTAAAAAAATAATAGCAATTTATTTTTATATACAATCACACATATTATCTAACTTTTTCCGATAACAAATCAGATATAATTGATGGTAATTTGGTAATATCTGACTTTTCTGATATAATCACATCTGGATTATTACATTGCAAATGAAAGATGCTTACATATTTAGAAAACGCTGCACCAATAGATTTCATCCCCGCATTTTTAGCCATAACCATATCACCCAATGAATCTCCAATCATAACGGCATTAGAAAGTTTTATTCCCAATTCCTGTGAAATATATTCAACTATCTGAGTATCAGGTTTATCTTTAAATTGTAATCCACCATCAGTTGCTTCTATAATGTCAAAACAACCTTCAACACCTTCATATTTTAGGAATTGCATTATAGAGTTCAAATCCCTAGAAGAAGCAATAGCCAAAGCAATATCAGTTTTTGCAAGTTCTAAAATGACATTTTTCATACCTGTAAAAAATTCCATTTGCTTAAAATATTTAGGTTCATTAAACAACTTTGTAACAAGAGGTTGAACATTTTCAGTATATATTTTTTTCTGTTCTTTCAAATTACGTCCCCAACCTAAATATTTTTTATCATATAACATAAAAAAGTTAGAAACTATATTATCATCATAAGGAAGACCATAAAAATCCAAAACAACTTTATTTATTTTATTAAAAACATGTTTTGATTTTACCAAAGTTTCATCAAAATCAAACACTACCAATTTATTTTTAGCTTTTTTTAGTCTGCTTATTACAAAATTATTAGATATATTAGATATATCTTTAAAAACCACTTTTTTTTCTATTGAATTCATTTTTATTTCCTACTATTATCTGTTTATATTATTTAAAATATGACGGATATTAAACAAAGGAATTTATTATGTCAAGTAAAAATATTTATCCAGAAACAAATAGCAAACCAAATTTCCCTAAAATAGAAGAGGAAATACTCTCCTTTTGGAATAAAAATAACATATTTCAACGCAGTATAGATGAAAGATCGGAAAAGGATGAATTTGTATTCTATGATGGTCCACCTTTTGCAAATGGATTACCTCATTATGGTCATGTTTTACAAAGTTTCACAAAGGATACTATTGCCCGTTATCAAACAATGAAGGGAAAAAGAGTAAAAAGGCGTTGGGGATGGGACTGCCACGGGCTACCACCTGAATTAAAAACAGAAAAGGAATTGGGAATATCTGGCAAAAAAGCAATAGAAGAATTTGGTGTTGATAAATTCACCGATAAATGCCGCATAGATGTTTTAACTTATGCAAATGAATGGAAGGGAATAATAAACCGACTTGGACGTTGGGTTGATATGGACAATGCCTATAAAACAATGGATAAGGAATATTCTGAAAGTATTATATGGGCATTTAAACAATTATATGAAAAGGGACTATTATACGAAGATTTTAGAATACTTCCATATTCATGGAGTGCAGAAACCCCATTATCAAATTTTGAGGTAAATCAGGCATACCAAGATAAAACAGACAATACCGCAACCGTAAAATTTAACCTTGAAAATGGATTAACTCTTTTGGTATGGACAACAACACCTTGGACATTACCATCTAATTTAATGTTGGCAGTAGGTGAAGATATAACCTATTCAATATACGAATTAAACGGCGAAAAATTAGTTTTAGCAACATCCAGAGTAGATGCATACAAAAAGGAACTTGAAAAAGCAACTTTCATAAAAGAAATAAAAGGAAAGGAACTAGTTGGATTACACTACACCCCACTTTTCCCTTACTTTGCAGATTACAGGGAAAAATATGATGCTTTTCAAGTATTAAAGGCTGACTTTGTATCAACCGAAGACGGAACAGGTATAGTCCATATGGCACCTGGATTTGGTGAAGACGACTTTAACTTATGTAAAAGTTTCAGCCCTAACTTCCCTATCCTATGTCCAGTAGACGGCACCGGAAAATTCACCTCCGAAGTTCCTGATTTCAGTGGACAACAAGTTTTTGATACAAATGACGCTATCTTTAAAAGATTAAAAGAAGAAAACAAATTATTTAAAAAAGATCAACTAACCCACTCTTATCCATTTTGTTGGAGAACTGACAAACCTCTTATCTATAAAGCTATGAGTTCATGGTTTGTCCGTGTTGAACAAATAAAGGATAAATTAATAAAGGCAAATGAAACTATTACCTGGATACCTGAACATATAAAACATGGTCGATTCGGTAAATGGTTAGAAGGAGCAAGGGATTGGTCCATATCCAGAAACAGATTCTGGGGTGCACCTCTACCTGTTTGGAAATCAACAGATCCTAAATACCCAAGGATTGATGTTTTCGGCTCTATAAAGGAAATAGAAGAAGCATCAGGTATGAAGGTAACCGATTTACACAGACCACACATAGATAAAATTACATATCCAAATCCTGATGATCCTACTGGAAAATCCATGATGGTAAGGATTCCTGATGTATTTGATTGCTGGTTTGAAAGTGGCTCTATGCCATTTGCATCATGTCATTATCCATTTGAAAACAAAGAATGGTTTGAAAAGAATTTTCCTGCTGATTTCATTACTGAGGCAACAGATCAAACTCGCGGTTGGTTTTATACACTAGTAGTCATGGGTGTAGCATTGTTTGACAAGGCACCTTTCAAAACTTGTGTATGCTCTGGTTTCGTTTTTGATGAAAAAGGGCAAAAACTATCAAAAAAACTGGGAAATTACTCCGAACCTACGGAATTTTTTAATAAATATGGCTCTGATTCTTTCCGTTGGCTATTATTATCTTCCCCATTATTAAGAGGTGAAATTGCAAAAATTTCAAAAGAAGGAACTGAGGTATCAGCCGTAACCAGAAAGGTCTTGATACCATACTATAATGCATATCACTTCTTTACACTATATGCAAATGCCGATTCTATAAAGGCTGAATATAATACAACATCAAATGAATTGATGGATAGGTACATATTGGCTAAATTAGAAGAATTAAAAGAAATTGCAGATAAAACAATGTCAAATTATGATATTGCAACATTCTGTTCAGAGGTAGAAAGATTCCTTGATATCCTAAACAACTGGTATATCCGCCAATGTAGGGAACGATTCTGGGGAACAAATGTATCAAAGGAAACCCAGATAAAGGCATTTAATACCCTTTACTCTGTTTTAATAAATATATCAAAAATCATGGCACCATTAATGCCATTTACAACAGAATATATCTATAAAAATCTTACAGGTGAGGATTCAGTGCATCTCACTTTCTATCCAAAGGCAAGTGGTAATAAAGAAGAAGATTTAATAACTTCTATGGATACAATAATATCCATATGTTCAAGTGTAAAAACCCTAAGGGAAGAAGCATCTATCAGAAATCGTCAACCTTTACAAAGTTTGACTATCGCTTCACCAAAGGCAGAACATCTGAAAACATATACTGACATAATAAAAACAGAATGTAATGTCAAAGATGTTATTTTCACAACAGATATAGATAAATATGCTAAAAAGATTTTATACATCTATACACCAATAGTCGGTAAACGACTTGGCCGTGCCTTAGCTGAAATTCAAAAATCTGCAAAAGAAAATAACTACACAATAAAAGATGGAATATGTTCTATTGCAGGTTATGAATTATTTAGTAATGAATATGAAATAAAGGTAGAGGTCCTTGGCAATTTCAAAGGTAAATCTACTTCTGATAATTCTGCTGTTGTATTATTAGATACAACAATAACACCAGAATTAAAAACCGAAGGTATCATCAGAAATTTCATAAGAAATATTCAAGAGGAAAGAAAGAATAAAGATTTTAATATTTCCGATAGAATAAAGATATATTATAACTCTAATGACAATGAGATTATAAATGGTATCAATCTGTTCAAAGACGAAATAAGCTCTACAACCTTGGCAACAGATTTAATACAAACAGATAGCAAATGTAATGCCAATCTTGAAGATACCGATTTAACATTTGATATAGAAAAGGCATAAAAAAACTGGGTTTTACCCAGTTTTTTAATGTTGGTAATCTGACACAACCTCTTTATATAACTTGTTTATTATTAATCCCCGTTTGGTAAGAAATGATTTTAAACCGAAAATTCTTCCTTGCATAATTTTACTAAACCTTTCTTCTGAAATACTTCCCAAAACAAAATTTAATACCACATCGGAAAAATGCTTTCTTTCTTCCATCATAGAAATATTTCTCTCTGCTGCCTTTTCCCTAATATCCTGACTATTAAAAGATAAATAAGGAACAGGTCTTATATTCAAAACTGAAAAATTCTTATTATTTTCAACGAAACTGCCAAATAAAATTATATCACTTAAAGGTATTTTTCTTTTTTTAAGAATTTTATAGCAATTTTCATGTCCTAAAGCACATGTTTTCAAAGAATGTTTCCCATCAGAATCTATAAAATCCTGAGCAAAAAGAGTATGAACCTCCTCTAACTTACCGGAAAATTTATTAAAATATATAATAAAACTTGAAATATTGTTCATAATAAAATCCTATCTTAAATAATATAGGCAAATTATATAAACTGCTTAAATCATTTTGTCAATAAATAAATATAGTAATTCAAATAAAAATAGATTAAAATATAATAAAATAACAAAAGGAATATAAAATGCCTCAACAATCAAAATTATATGCTATACTAACAAATGACCGAAACGAAAAATGCATATTGCTAACACCTGAAAAACTTCCAAAAACACCTGCAATAAATCCCGAAATTCTATATGATGGAAAAAAACATGCTCTATTATATCGCTCTCCAAATGAAACAATAATCCTTGATTATATTCCTCCAACTCAACAAAAAATACTCAAAGATTTAAAAAGCATCTTAGTAGTAGAGTTTAATGTAAAAACAAAACAACCAATCCACGAATATATCGCAAAAATAACATCTACGAATAAAATCCCAGATATAGAAAAATTTATAACTATAAAAATATAGGACATATCCATATATGCCCTATAAATTTTACTTTGTCTTTTTTATTTTAACCTTCTTGATTTTCTTTTTTGCCACCGGATCCTTTGGTAAATTTACTCTTAATACACCTTTTACAAAATCGGCACTAACCTTTTTAAAATCTATATCATCAGGCAAAGGTATAGTCCTGCTTATCATACCATAAGAACGTTCAGAAAAATAATGACCATCGCCTTTATTTTCAAAAGTATTTTTCTTCTCCCCTTTAATAGTTAAATAACCATCTTCTGATACACTAACTTCTACATCATCTTCATCAAGTCCTGGTAATTCAGCAGATACTTTTACAGCATCATCTGTTTCTACTACTTCTATCTTAGGTTCTACAAGACTAAAATCCCCAACAGATGTTAAAGGATAATCCAAAATATTAAAGAAATTATCAAAAGCCCTATTTATGTTATTTTTAAGTTCACCAACCTTTTTATTATAATTTTTTTGAGGAAGATTAGATTTCCCCATACATTTATTACATACCATAATTTACCTCCCTATAACACAAAACAAGCCACACACATGTATGTAATAATAACATAAAAGCAATTTCAATAAAATGAGTATATTTTCAAAAAGAATAAAAACTAATAATTACTTTCTCTATCCTCATCAGAATAATAATTTGTCTTCGAAACAGTAGTTTCATCATTATCCATATCAAAAAACATTTCTAAATCAGAAAGATCAGCATTATCATCATTAACATTCAAATCATCTATTTGTTTGTCAGTTTCCTTTATTTCTGTTTTTTTCTTTTTTCTAATAAACTCAACTTCATCTTCAATAGATAAGTTTTTAGAACATTTTGGGCATACAACCACTTCTTTATTCATATCATAAAACATGGCATTACAAAATGGACATATATGCTTTTTACCCCAACTATCTTTAACCATAACTACCTCACGAATTAAAGGTTGACTAATTGGAAAAATACAATCATATATAAAAATGTCAAGAAAAATTTTAACTACCAGTTATCACAAATTGAATTAACCCGTAAATATTCTGTATCAGTATCTAATTGAGAATTTTGTTCTAATATTTCCGTTTCCATTTTTTCCCTCAAAAGTAATATATTTGTATTTTCTGAAATAATTTTATCTATTTTCTTAGCAACAACTTTTTCTGTAACATATTTTGGGAAATACATAACACCTAAATCATCAATTATATTTCTAAGTTCTTTTGCCAATAAATTTCCATAATATTTAAGTTCTTTTTGATAAACATTTACATGTTGTTTCTCATGATTTTTAATCGCATTATATTCACAACTATCAACAGGATACTTACTATCTATCAAAACATCTAATGATGGATAGCCAACAAAAAAATCAATAGAAGATAAATTTACACATACACCATCACCAACCTTATACCTGTCAAAGTCAAAATCATATTTTATCTCTATATTTGCAACGGTAACTCCCATAGTTTTATCTGGATTATGTAATTTATCAAATTTTAAGATTTCACTTTTGGGAACAGATTTATATAAGACATTACCATAATTTACCCTAGTTATTATATTAGGTTCTCTATAAAATCTATCACAACTTTCACCCGCCCAAACAGACAAAGAAAAAAAACAAAACCCAGTGATTTTGATAAATTTTGGTATAATTTTATTTAAACGAGTCAAGATAAACCTCCACAAATTTATCTCCATGAAGTTTTCTTAACTCTTCTACAAGTAATACCTGCTTTCTTCCACTATTAAATATCTGTAAATAAGGACCAAGTCCGGACAAATCAACATTCAATATAACAGATTCATCAATAGAAGGTTTTCTAAACAATATTGCATACTTTAAGTCTTTAAAAATTTTACCTTGAATAAATGCCATTTCTTTCGGTGTCAGATTCCAACTTTCGTAATCTTCTACCATTGCCTGTGTATTACGGAAAAATATTTGTGTCTGACATTGGCCACGAATAACCTCACCTATACCAAGTTTATCTAAAACATTAGGTTGTTGGAATGCAGCAAGGTATGCTTGTCTCTTTTTTCTACCTTCTTGAAGACCTATAACAAAATTATTTCTAAACTCAGGATTTTGCAACATAGGCGCTGTTTCATCAATAATAATCAAGGATGGATCGCCTGTTCTCCCTGTTATATTTTGTATTCTATTCATAATATAACTTACCACTGCCGGAGCCAAAGTATTATCCTCAAATATATAAGTAAAATCAAATGCAGTAAATCTATTAGAAAGATCTAAATTATCTGACTCACTATTAAATAACAAACCATACTGAGAATCGTCAACCCAACGGAACAACTCTCTCCTCATTTTTCCAGCGGGAGAAAAACAGGATTTGTATAAATTCTTCAAATTTCTTTTGCTTGGCTCTAAGTAATCAAATGCAGTAGTAACAGCTCTTGCAATTTCTGCCTCACTTGTTGCATCATTTACCAAAGTAATTTCTTTCAACCATCGTCTTAAAAAGGCCCTATTCTCAGGATTATCTTCTATTCTAAAAGGATTTAAATGAGCAATAGTTCCCGTTTTTTTAACATCTTTATCCTTTGTATCACCCTCAAAATTTATATAGGACCCACCAATAGCATAAGTAAATATTTCTGCACCTCTATACCTATCAAAAAAGAAACACTTTAAATCTTTAAATCTTAATGCCTGTCCTGCCAAGAAAGAATATAGGGTTGTTTTACCCTGCCCCGTAGGGCCAATTGCAACTGTATGAGCAACCGCAGTAGGTTCTTCCGACACATGAAATTCAAACTGATATGCCGTTCCTTGATAAGTAGGGAAAATTGTAATAGGACCTTCTCCCCAATCACACTTTGACAATCCCCCAGGTTGCCTTTCAAAATTAAAACTTGCCGCAACAGCCCTAGAAAGCATCTTATACATTCTAGGATATTTATCATAAGTAGGGAATTGTGAAAACCAAGATGCTTGTGCCACCCAACCTTCACGAACAGGCGTAATTCCATAAAGACGACAAATTTTTTCTATCTCAAAAACAGCCTTATCTAAATCTTCCAATTTTTCAGCACTAACAAAAAAAGTTTCCGCATAATTAACCAAAGTTTGATGATCTTCGTCCCCCTGCTCTATCAATGCTAACGCATCATCAAATTGCCTTAATACATCATAAGAAAATGTAGTAGAACTTGCCATCCTGCGCTGATTTATTAAAACCATTTGGGCTTTTAATTTTGAAATAGGAAATAAATTATGCAAAACAGTAATTTCAAAATTTTGTGATAATATATCTGATAACATCTGTTCATCTACGGAATTTGCTTGTTGTTTAATACCAACAACAGACATATATTTAGTTTTATTTCCTGAACTAAACCTTATATAACCTTTATTACTAAAAAATACTTCATCAGATACCAATAATTCGGAAACACTATCATAAATTATATTATCCGAACTAGGATGAGGACGACTGATAGGATTTATTATATGAGCGAAGAATGTAAGTGGGCTTTCGGAATCTTTACTTCCCTCTTTTAATATTTTTACCCCAAAATTTGATAAGATAGCCTCTAAATTAGAGGTTGCCGTATCTAAATCCTTTAAGGCATCCTTTCTATCATTAACAGAAATAACTATATAATGAGAATTAACAAATATCTCACTTTGTGCTTCATTCCACTTTTCGCTAATGTCCTTTAATATTTTATTATAATTATTTACTAACTTTTCATTATTTGTCTTCTCTCTTATAGTAAAAATTCTAGTTTCCACACTAATTTCAGAAAGACTATCAATCCATTTTTTCCGCTCTTCTAAAAAGTTCTGTATAACTTCTCTTTTTGCAAAAGCAATTGAAACACCCGAAACTTTAAAAACCCTTAACAAGGTTCCATTTAAACATAATACAGTCTTCTTATCATCTAAAATTCTTTCAAAAGGTAAATAATCAACCAACCTAGTATCAAAAGGTTTTGGTAAAAATAAGTTCATTTTCTGAGATAAAAAAACTACTACCAAAACAGATACAGCAATAACTGCAATTACTAAAAACAAGTAATATACATTTGAAAGACCAGATACTAAAACATTTTCTAAATTAAATTCCATATTCTGCACCTCTATGCTGTAAATTTATTTCCATTTTCGCTCAACAAATTTTTAGTATGAGCCCTAATATTAGTCCTAGATG
Source organism: uncultured Alphaproteobacteria bacterium (assembly GCA_944392955.1). GTDB lineage: Bacteria > Pseudomonadota > Alphaproteobacteria > Rs-D84 > CACZYB01 > CACZYB01. Next base: position 25,254 of record CALXYK010000007.1, read on the forward strand.
CAATAATATTATCAATATGAGGTTCTCTTTTACCTATTAAAACACACAAAAAATGTAAAACAACAAACGAAACAATACTCACCCAAATATACACACCTAAGTTAAGTATTAACAGAAGTAACATAAGCACAACAGAAACAGCCACATTCATCATAAATAATCCGAACGGAGCATAAAAAATCTGCATAGGTTGAGCCACCGATTTAAGTAATTCCTCTTTCAAAAGACCCCTCTTATAATATCAAATATTACAGCCTAATTATACAAGGAAATAATAAATAATACAAGTATTTTTAGGAAGATAGTTTTTTATTTTTTCTTTGTAGACGATATCTTTCATACCTAAGTGTTATTCTGTAACCAATAATAGAAGAAATTATTGCCCATGGTAAACAACCTACTGCCATAGATACCCCCCAATCCTTTAACAAAATTTTAAATAGCAATAGCCATTTATCAACAAAACTTAATTCACCCATAAATGTATCTGTTACTATATGAGAAAGGCTTTCATACCCACTACTACTAGCAAAGTTTCCTCTCATTATCTGTCCTGTTATATAGAATACATAATAGGCAGGAATCATAGTAAATACATTTGTAAGCCATGTCCAAGCAATACCTAAAACCAACGAAAAATCTATTTTTAGAATACGTCTAAAAAATATCCAAGTCATAAAAACCAACCACATCTGTATTCCAACAAGTGGGGTCATAGCCCAAAAAAGCCCAACACCAACCCCCATCGCCTTCACCTCTGGTGGTAAATTAAGCCTTAACATAGGAACAACTAACCTCATTTTAAAGATTCTTTTTAAATTTTCCCAAAATGTGTATTTTTTATGCCTAGCCATAAATATCCCCTATAAATTGTATTAATAAAGTTTTGGCTGGGGTGGCTGGATTCGAACCAACGAATGGCGGTACCAGAAACCGCTGCCTTACCGCTTGGCGACACCCCAACAATGATTAATAAATTATAAAATAATAATACATAAGTCAAGTTTAAGGTTTATTTTTTATCAAATTTTATCTTTGCCAAACAAAAATCAATACTTTTATCATTATTTGATAACAAAAAATTTGAAGAATTACCTACTATATTACTTCTTACTAAAATCTTATCATCAGATAGTATTGCAGATTTTTTAAAATCAACCACAATATCAGATATATTAAAATCCGAATTCAACTTTTTAAACAGATTATCCTCTATCAAAGAGATATATACCGCATTATTCACATGATGATTAACATCTACATCATCATAACGTAATATCTCAGAGGTACAAAATTCATCTGAAATATCAATTGATAATTTTTCTAAATCTACTCCTAAACTTTCACCAAATTGAATACTGGAACAATCAAACATACTTTTTATATTAACAGGTTTAAAATTAACTAAATCAACCATAACCCATTGACTAACTGCCTTAACTAATACATTATTTTCAGCATCTTTAACAATAAATTCCCTTAATCCCATAGGCCCAATAAATTTACTAGGCCAAGTTTCTATGGAAATCTTAGTTTTTAATTGTGGTAATTTATCAATAATAACATGATACTTTGAACAGACCCAAGCACAATTTTTACTTATACATTCTTCATACCCAAGTCCCAATTTATCAGCATGATCACCTGCTAATTCTTGAAAATAATCAAACAATGTTTTAAGTTTCATAGAACCAAACTGATTACATTGATAAGTTTTTAATTCAAATTTTTCGCTAAACTTCAACATAACAACCTCATTTAATCAAAGATTTTTTTCAAATTTATTATGCATACATTTTATAATAGTTTTATGTATACCCGTAGTAATATCATAATATATATGTCTACCATCACGCCTAGATACAACAAAACCATCATCTTTTAGTCGTTTTAAATATTGAGATAATTTCATTTGTTCTATATTAACACCCTTTGAAATATCAGAAACACAACTTTCACCAAAAATAGCTAAGAACTCTAAAATACGCATTTTATCAATATGACAAAATAATTTTATTTGGTTAGCGACCATCATAGTAAAATCTCTTGGCAAAATAGCTTTGTAATTATCTACTAAAAAATCATAAGAATTAGCAATATAACCATACAATTTTCTGATACAATTAAACAAACTTGCAGGATATTCTCCATCTAATGAGTAAAAGATAAATTTACCCTTTCTTTCACAACGAACCAAACCAGCATCTTTTAATTTTTTTAAATTCTGTGAAACTATCAGTTGTTCTTCTTTTATAGATTTTGCAATATTTAATACCGAAGAAGTTTGATAAATATCCAAAAATTCTACTATCCTTAACCTTATAGGATGTCCCAAATATGAAACTCCTTTAACTGCTTTTTTCATTAAATTTATAGGCAATTGTTTTTTCATTTCTTCACCCAATAAGTATTATATATAACAATACTCCGAAGAAAATATTTTTCAATATATTTATAAATTTTTACACTAAAAAAGAAACCTTAGAAAATATATTTGATATAATAAAAAAAATCTAGCTAACAGACTTTGGCTGGGGTGGCTGGATTCGAACCAACGAATGGCGGAACCAAAACCCGCTGCCTTACCACTTGGCGACACCCCAATAAATTACTGGCTATTCTAATACAATATACTAAAAAATCAAGTAAAAAATATAAAACTATCAATCAATTATACTAAATCTATCTACTAATACACCATTTATATCTTTTACTTTCTCACTAAACATAACCAAAGGCCTTGCCCAAATTTTACCATCACTAACTGATTTATATATAACTAAATCTTCCATAGTTTCTGTATGCTTAGCAAATGTAATTATCTCATAAACATTTCCTTTATAATGTTTATATTTTTTACCTATTTCTACCGACATATATTTTTTTCCAATAAAATTTTCAAAGCAAACAATGTGTTTTTATTAAATTGAGCAGGATTATTAAGAATTTCTTTCCTCAAAGTATCAATATTAAATTCTACTATACTTTGTATTTCTTCTTCATCAGGATAATAAGGTCCATCATTTATTGCAAGAAATACTTTATGAAATGATTTTTGTTTTCCATCTTTAAAATGTGGAAAATAAGCTATTTCTTCTTGCAATTCAACAGAAACACCTAATTCTTCTATTGTTTCCCTAACTGCTGCATGTTCATAACTTTCAAAAAAATTAACATGACCACCAGCAGAATAACCTATTCTTTCTTTTTTATCTTTTAACAAAGATTTCTTTGAAAGTAATATATTTCCATTACTTTTTATAATAATAACAGCAGCAATACGTTTAATTTCATCAGTAATCTGATAGTGATACAACCCATCTATTACTTTATCTTTATTATCTACAATAGCAATTTTTTTCATTTTTGTTAACAAATTGTTAATAACCTGTTAATAAGTTATAAAATAAGATAACAAAAAAATCAATTAACATTTTTATAAACATGTTAATAAAAAACATAAATATATAAAACTTGTTAATAATTAAATAAAAAATCCCGTAAATTCAGGGATTTTAATATATTTAAAAATTTTATATTCTGTTAATAAATAATAATATAAAAAATAATAAACAAATTCACAAGACCAACAAAAACATTATTATTTATATATTATTTAATTTAGTTGTTATATTATTAAGCTCAGACAAATCATTAAACTTAATAATAATTTCACCTTTTTTACCTTTAAGTTTAATATCTACTTTTGCATTCAATATATTAGATATATTTTCTTTGATTGATATAAGTTCTTCATTAACTTTGGAAATATTAAGTTGTTTAATATTCTTTTTATTTTTAATTATTTTTTCTGCTTGTTTAACTGTTAAGTTTCCTTCTATTATAGATTTAGCTTGTTCCAAAGGATTTTTTACGCCTATTAAACTTCTTGCCATACTATAAGATAATGATCCATCATCTACCATATTTTGAACTTTTTGTGGTAAAGATAATAATCTTAAAACATTTGCTACATAAGAACGACTTTTATTTACTATTTTTGATATATCTTCCTGTGTATAATTATAAACATTTATTAGATTTTTATAACCATTTGCTTCTTCTATTGGTGAAAGATTTTCTCTTTGTAAATTTTCTATCAAACTTATTTCAAAAGTTTCTGTATCATTTAATTCTTTTATTATAACAGGGATTTCATATATACCAGCAAGATTTGCTGCTCTCCATCTTCTTTCTCCTGCTATTATTTCATACATATTAGGTTGATTTTTTATTGATCTTACTAAAATAGGTTGTAAAACTCCATTTTTTTCAATAGAAAAAGCCAGCTCTTTTAATTGTTCTTCACTAAAATTTTTTCTAGGTTGATTTTTATTAGGTATTATATTTGATATTGGTATATATTTTACATCATTTGTATTTTCATTAGTATTATTAGTTGGATTTTGAAAAACAGGAACTTCTTGTTGTTTATTTTCAAAAAAAGTAGATAAACCTTTTCCTAATCTTGATTCTATTTTCATAATTTTTACTCCATTAAAAATTTTTATGCAACTTGTTGTAAAAGATCATTTTTATTTAAAAATTCAGCAGCTAAATTTATATAAGCTTGACTTCCCATACAATCTAAATCATATAAAATAACTGGTTTTCCATGAGAAGGAGCCTCTGAAATTCTAACATTTCTAGGAATAACTGTATTAAATACAAGTTCACCAAAACATTTTCTTACATCATCTTCTACAAGTTCTGATAATTTATTTCTTCTATCATACATAGTAAGTAATACACCTTCTATTTGTAAATTTTTATTAAAATTTTGTTGAACAAGTTGTATTGTGTTCATAAGATGACTTACTCCTTCTAATGCAAAAAATTCACATTGTAAAGGAATCATAACAGAGTCAGAAGCACACAAAGCATTTAATGTTAAGAATCCCAAAGCAGGTGGGCAATCTATTAAAATATAATCATATCCGGCTAAAAACGAATTTTTTTCAAATAAATGTCTTAATTTTAATGTTTTATCATCTATATTTGATAATTCTATTTCTGCTGCTGATAAATCTATAGAAGCAGGAATTACATCAAGATTTTTTATTTTTGTTGTATGTATTGCTTCGTGAAAATTATTTTTATTAAATAAAAGAGAATAAATATCTTTTATTCTATCATCTTGTTCTATACCTAAACCTGTGCTTGCATTTCCTTGTGGATCAAAGTCTATAACTAAAACTTTTTTATCAACAGTTGCAAGTGCAGTTGCTAAATTTATAGCAGTTGTTGTTTTTCCAACCCCGCCTTTTTGATTAGTTATTGATATTATTTTTGTATTTTGAAATATATTCATTTTTCCTCCTAAAAGATACTAACTATAAATAAAAATACACTTTTAAAAAGTATATTTCAATATATTTTTAAATTTTTTTATAGTTTAAAAGAATAATTTTATATTACAAAGTAATAAAAATAACATTTAACATTTTGTTTTTACTAATAATATTAAAGATTGTTTCATGTGAAACAATTTTAGTTAAAAATAAATTTTTGTATAAAATATTTTATTTTTTATAAATATTATAAATTTTTACTATATATCCATTGTTTTTTTTGAATAATTCATAATCAAAATACCAGTTATTTTTTGCAATATCTATCTCTTTATTTATATTTAGGCCCTTTAATAAAAACATTTCAGTATTTTTATTTATGATACTATTAACTAAACTTAAAAAATTATCTAACGGAGCAAAAGCTCTACCTATTATACAATTTATATTGTTATTATTTATATTTTCAATTCTATCATTTATAATATTAGTATCAGTGTTATATATTCTTTTTATCTCTTTTAAGAAAAAACATTTCCTTTCATCGGATTCAACACAAGTAATATTTTTTATACCATAAACTGATAAAACCATACCAGGAAAACCGGCTCCGCTACCTATATCATATATACTATTTTTATTTTTTACAAAATCATATAAAGATAAACTATCTAAAAAATGTCTATCCCATAAATTATTTACAGAATTTGGACTTATTAGATTTATACTTTTTTGCCATTTTAGTAAAGTATTTATATAATTATCAAAAAGTTTTTTATCAAATTTATTCATCTTTTATACTTTTTTTTTAATCAAAATTATGATACAATTATTACAATAATATAATAAAGGAATATAGAATATTATGAATAATAAAACAATAAAAAATTGTATATCTTATATTTTTGTTATTCTTTTTATATCATTTATTATCTTTATAAAATTTTTTGAAGAAGGTGATATAAAAGAAATTAAGAAAGGTGTAATTAGTAATATACCCGAAAATAAATATGGGTTATATTTATCAAGTTTCCATGCAAATCAAATAGCAGATTATGGAAGATTGTTATCTTTTTATGATGAAGCGGTAAAACAAAATGATAAAGATTTTCTTGGAAAATTACTGGTTTTACATTCTATGAATAGCAATAGTGATGATATATTTAAATTAGCACAAGAAGAATACAAAAAAGATAAAACCAATATAATTCCTGTTATGTATATTAGTAATCATTATTTTGTGAAAAAAGACTATAAAAAATCTATGGAATTATTAAATAGTATAAAAGGTAAAGGTGATAATTTTGTTATAAAGTTATTAAAATCATGGGTTCTTATGGGACAAAAACAATATGATCAAGCAAAATTATTATTAGAAAAAGATTTAGATGATGATAAAAATAAAATTTTTAAAAAATACTTATTGATGCATTTGGCTGCTGAAAATGAAATATCAGGAGATATAAAAAAGGCAAAACAACTTTATGAAGAAATTTTAAAATCTGAAAATATCAATTTATTTGATTTAGAAAATATATCAGCATTTTTTATAAAACAGAAAGATAAAAACAAAGCAATAGAAATAATAAAGGATTATTACAAAAAATCGCCGGATTCAGTATCTGCTTTATCATTTTTAAAAAGTATAGAAAATAACACTTATATACCATCAGGAATAGATAGTGTAAATAAGGGTATGGCAAAGGCTATTTTTGATGTATCTAATATAATTAACTTTGTATTTACTTCTACACAAGATTTAACACTTATGTATTTATCTATGATAATAGAATTATATCCAGAGTTTTATATGGCAAAATTGATGCAAGCCGAATTATATAAAAGTATAGGTAATTCAGAACTATTTTTAAGTATTACTGATTCAATTCCTACCACACATTATCTATATATAACAGGGCAATTAAATAAGATTTTATTTTCATCTAATGAAAATAACGATTATAATACTATATCAAATATGTATGAACAATTAGCGTTAAAATATCCGGATTATCCGCAAATATATATAAGAATGGGTAATTTTTATAGGGAAAAGTATGATTATAAAAAATCTTTAGAGGCTTTTTCACAGGCAATAAAATATGCAAGTGATAATACTCTATTATCAAATATTTATTTTGCTAAGGCTCAGGTTTATGATATATTAAAAGACAAGGAAAATACAAAATTAAATCTGGAAAAAGCATATAAGCTTAATAATAAAACCGCACCTTTCTTAAATTATTATGGTTATTTTTTAATCATAAACGAAATAGATATGGATAAGGGAATCTTACTAATTAGTGAAGCATTAACAAAAGATGCCTTTAATTCTTATTACTTAGATAGTTACGGCTGGGCTTTGTTTAAAAGAGGAGAAATAGAAAAAGCTATAAATATTCTTGAATTAGCAAAATCAATCAATCCGATAAATCCGGTTATTATAAATCATTTAGCCGATGCATATTGGGAAAACAACAGAAAGCAAGAAGCAATATACGAATGGCAAAAAGTTTTATCTTTAAAAAAATATGATAGTGTAACTGAGCCAATAGATTATAAAGAAATCAAAAGAAAAATAAACAGAGGTTTATAATTATCTATAAGTATATGCATCAGAAAAAGAACATACTTCTATGTTATCAGGAGGAAGTTCTTGGAGGAATATAGAAGGTAGGTTTTGTTGCCATTGCCCAAATACATATCTATTACCAGCATAATATATTTCTACTACTTTTTTTGCTCTTGTTAAACCTACATAGGCAAGTCTTCTTTCTTCTTCAACAGAACTTGCCATACCTTCGGACATAGATTTTTCACTTGGGAATATTCCCATTTCCCATCCAGGTAAAAATACTATATCAAATTCCAGTCCTTTTGCAGCATGTAGTGTCATCAAAGATACAAAATTATTATCTTCAATAGTTGTTTGATTACTTTCCGTAAATAATGTTATATATTCAAGAAATTCATTTATAGTTTCAAATCTTTCTTTTATAGTTCCAAGTAGATCACTTATGTTTTGTAATTTTGCTTCTGCTTCCACTTTTTTTGAATTTTGCCACATTTCCACATAACCAGAATCATTTAAGATAGTTTGAACTACTTCTGCATGTGTAGGGTTTTTATCATCTAATAAATCTTCTTTTTGTCCGTTATACATTAACCTCCATTTATAAAAATCATCTATAAATTTTTGTAAGTTTATAGATACTTTTCCGGTTATTTGTTTAGATTTTAACAACATTTCTGTTGATTGGAACAAAGAAACTTTGTGTTGTCTTGCAAAGTCAGATATTTGTTTTAATGTTTTATCACCCACACCTCTTTTAGGTACATTTATTATTCTTTCAAACGATAAATTATCCTGAGGATAAACAAGCAATCTTAAATAAGCTATTACGTCTTTTATTTCTTGTCTTTCATAGAAACGTAAACCACCTATAATTTTGTAGGGAATCCCGGCACTAATTAACCTTTCTTCAAATAACCTAGTTTGATATCCAGCCCTAACAAGTATAGCCATTTCCGATAATTTAAAACCTTTTCTTTGATACATTTCTATTTTATCTACTATCTGTATCGCTTCTTCATCACCGGTCCACACACCGGTTATTTGAATTTTCTTTGCATCAGTATCATTTACCATATTAGGGCAGGGTTTAAGTTCTTTTCCAAGCCTGTCTTTATTTTTAGATATAAGAAACGAGGCTGCTTTTAATATATGTGTAGTAGAGCGATAGTTTGTTTCCAGCCTTATTATAACAGCATTTTCAAAATCATTTTCAAAGTGTAAAATATTTTCTATCTCTGCACCTCTCCAAGAGTAAATAGATTGATCATCATCACCAACACAACAAATATTATGATGAAAATCAGATAGTAGTTTTAAAAGCCTGTATTGAACAGCATTGGTATCTTGATACTCATCAACCATTATATACTTAAATTTTTTTTGATATTTTTCTAAAATAGCTGGATTTTTTTCAAAAATCATCAATGGATAAAGTAATAAATCCCCAAAATCAACAGCATTTAATTCTTTTAATTTATCCTGATATACTTTATATATTTCCAATAATCGTCCATTTATAGTATCTACATCAATCATTTTAATATTATTATCATCAAAATAAAAACCTTTATCTTTTAACCGAGCAATATTATCCAATACAATAGCCGGAGACCATTTTTTAGTATCTATCATAAGGTCTTCTTCCATAACTTTTTTAATCAATAACTTTTGATCATTTTCATCAAATATAATAAAATTAGGTTTTAGGCCGGCTAATTCAGTATATCTTTTTAATATTTTAAGCCCAACAGCATGAAAAGTTCCTATCCACAAACTATCTACATTATCACCTATCATTTTTTTTATTCGCGATTTCATCTCATTTGCTGCCTTATTAGTAAAAGTCACAGCAAGTATTTGCCAGGGCATAGCCAGTCCATTTTGTATTATATAAGCAATCCTAGAAGTAAGAACTCTTGTTTTCCCGGTTCCTGCGCCGGATAACACTAACAAGGGTCCGTCTGTTGTTTCAACGGCAACCTTTTGTTCAGCATTCAACTTATTAAACCAATCAGGTATAATATTCATTTTTTTTACTCGTTTGTTTTAATTATGTTCTATTATATAAATATAGAAAAAATCTTTCAATAATAAATTTACAAAGTATAAAAACCGGCTTTTTCAGTATTTTTTATTATCTATTTAATAACTCATTAAAGCCTTTTTCTACTATATCATGACAATAAAGAGCCAATTCTTTCCTATTATTAAAACCAGTAGAAATATCAATAGGATCGTGAAATATTACTTCAATAGTAAAAGGTGTATGTTTCATAGCATTTACAAGATGCTCTACTAATCCTTGATCTTTCAAATACCATGCAAAATTGTGCCTATCTTCATCTGACATTCTTTTTTTACCCTGATATACATAGGCAATAGAAATAGGTTGTATTGTTATTTGATTTTCAAGTTTTTTACCTATATGATTTTCAAACATAGCAAACAAAGAACTTTTGAAAGGTAAAACTTCGTTTCCATCAGTAGAAGTTCCCTCAGGAAATACTAACAAAGGTAAAGATCTATTCTCAAACTCTTTTTCTATTAAATTTACCTCTCTACCAGCCTTCATTTTATCTCTTGAAATATAAACGGTATTTCCCAGCCTTGTAATAATACCAAATATAGGCCAATTTTTTACATCATCTTTTGAAATAAAGTTGGTTTTTATCAAAGAACCCAGTGCAAATATATCAAAATATGAGTTATGATTACAAATCAATAATAAATTTTTTATGTTTGCCAGTTTCCCTCTTTTGACTTTTATTCTTATTCCAAGCATAAAACAAACTACCTTAAAATACATTTGGTTATACCACGGAGCAAAGATTTTAGTCTTGCTTACTAACCAAAGTATAGGCATCATAACAATCATCCACAAAAGTAATAAGGTTATCCTTATATAAGCAAAAAGAGTTTTCATAACTTATCCTTTTAAACTAATTAGCATTTGCAGGTTTAACTTCTTCGGGCTTTTTTGCTTCTACTTTACTAAAATCAATAGGAGCAAGCACAAAAGGAGGGAACCCACTATCTTTTGTTAAATCAGTCACAACACTTCTTGCAAAAGGGAATAAATACGAAGGAACTTTTTTCATTAAAATTTCGGTATTTTCTTCCTTTGAATTATCTTTGTTTACTGCAATCATAGCACTATAAGAAAGTTCAACTAGATATAAAACCCTGTCTTTTAATGAGTTTTTAACAGTTAAATGTAAATTCGATTCAAAAAGATTTTCACCAGAAGGTACGGCTTTTATTTCAAAAGAAATTTCTATGTTAGGCTTTTCTTCTATCTTCTCAAAAAATATTTGAGGTGAATTAGGTGCCTCAAAAGACAAATCCTTTATAAATTGATTTAATATTTCAAATTTTTTTTGCTCTGTTTTTTCAGTCATTTTATTTTTTCCTTTAAATTTGTTTTTTTATATACTATATATAATATATAAGAAGTAAAACTAATAAAACAAGAAAAATTTTAATTTAGGTGCAATATGAGTTCATTGAATTACTTTGATATAATAATAATGATTTTATTCTTAATAGTTTCATTTTCTGTGTATAAGACTTTAAAGTCAGATAATCCCGATATGGATTTCCCTCCATTTCCAGATTCTAAAGGGCAATCTACCAAACTTATCAGGGTGTTAAAAACTCATAATAAGCAGGAATATTGTCTTGATGATACTATTCAACCTGATACAGCAGAACAGAAAGTAGAAAAATTATTAAAGGTTGATAAAACATTTGATACTTTATCATTTATGCTACATGCAAAAGCGGAGTTTGAGTATATTTTAAAACATTTTTGTGAGAAAGACATGAAGTCTCTTAAATCAAAAATCTCTCAAAATGTTTACGATACTTTTGAAAATAGTATAAAAGAATTGGAAAAACATAAATATTCCATATGTTCGGAAATTATAAGATTTAAAAAAGTGGCGATAAAGGACATAAAAGTTGCTAAAAATTATGCAAATGTGATAGTAGAATTTATAACAGAACAAACAGGTGTTATAAAGGATAATTCTGGTAAAATAATAAAAGGTGATGATAATAAAATAGATACAATAAAAGATGTTTGGTGTTTTTCTAAAAATTTAATATCTAAAAATTCACAGTGGGTACTAAGTGCTACAATAGAAGCTTAACGGGGGTTAATATGTTTAATAAAAAAATAACATTGGGTAGTTCAAGAAGACGAGAAGGTCTTTCTAAGGCAAAAATATTATGGATTATAGCATTTGTTGTTTTAGTGTTTTTATCTATTTGGCAAATGCCTGTTTCTCAAACTACTATATCAGAAAATATAACATTACCAACACCAACAGAAATAAAGTAAAAATTCATTTTTTCTATTTACATTATTTTTTTCGTATGGTAAATTTTCCTTTATATTAACTACAAAGGGAAAATAGCATGTCATATTCAAATTTTTCAGAATTAAAAACAGATTTAACAATAAAAATGGAAAAGGCTGTTGAAATCTTAAAACGCGATTTATCAGGTTTAAGGACAGGTAGAGCTTCTGTTAATTTATTAGATAGTATAATGGTTATGGCATACGGAACGCCAACACCTATAAATCAGGTTGCAAGTGTTTCTACACCGGAAGCTCGTTTAATTTGTGTATCTGTTTGGGATAAATCACTTGCTCCAGCAGTAGAAAAAGCCATCAGAGATTCTGATTTAGGCTTAAATCCTGCATCTGATGGAAGTTTAGTTCGTATTCCTATACCTGCATTAACAGAAGAAAGAAGAAAGGAACTTTCTAAAATTGCAAGTGGTTATGCAGAACAAAGTAAAATTTCAGTAAGAAATATTCGTCGTGATGGTATGGAGTCTGTAAAATCTATGGAAAAGGATAAACTTATCTCCGAAGATGATAAAAAATCATACGAAGATGAAATACAAAAACTAACTGATAAAACTATTGCTGAGATAGATAAACATTTCGCAGATAAACAAAAAGATATTATGACAATATAAGGATAAACAATGGATCAGGAATTAAAAATTCCAGAACATATTGCCATAATAATGGATGGCAACGGAAGATGGGCAAAAAGTAAAGGTTTGCCAAGAAGTGTCGGCCATACAAATGGTGCAAAGGCATTACAAAGGGTTGTAGAAGCCTGTAAAAAATATAATATAAAAACACTTACTGTTTTTGCATTTTCTACTGAAAATTGGGGACGACCAAAGGAAGAAGTTGACTTCCTTATGAATTTATTTTCACGATATTTAACAAATCAGTTTGATAAACTAATAGAAAATAAAATCAAATTTAATGTATTAGGGGACAAATCCCGTTTCTCGCCTGAAATACAGGAAAAGATGATTAAATTAGAAAATGCGACAAAGGATTTTAATGAATTTACATTAAATGTTGCAATGAATTATGGTGGACATGCGGAAATAGTAAAGGCTACAAAAGAAATTGCACAGGAAGTAAAGGAAGGTAAAATCGCAGTAGAAGATATAAACGAAGAATTATTTGAAAATCATCTTTATACAAAGGGGCAGTCCGCACCTGATTTAATAATAAGGACAAGTGGGGAGCAACGATTAAGTGGTTTCTTACTATGGCAATCATCTTATTCTGAATTGTATTTTCCAAAAATACATTTTCCAGATTTTGATGAAGAACAAATAAAACTAGCAATAGAAGAGTATACAAAAAGGGATAGACGTTATGGAAAAGTTTAAGGAAATTTTTACAGGTACTAACAAAAGACTTCGTATCACAACTGCGACAATAATGCTTTTGCTCGCATATTTAATTATAAAGATAGGCTTTTGGGGGTTTTCAGCATTATGTTTAATAGTTTCATTTGCAATGATTTATGAGTTTAATAACATATTTGGTAGAAAAGGTAGTAAAAAATTTATATGGGATACAATAAGTATATGTGGAACATTAACTGCATTTTGTCTTAACAAAGTATTTTGGAATCTTCCTAATTACTATTTTTCTTCTATATTAGTATGCTTATTTTGTATTTCTATGCTTATTAATATCGCATTGGATAGAAAACACTGGCTTTTAGAAAGTTTACCACCTATTTATATAGGTTTTGGAATAATGTCCATTTTATATTCATATATTTATTCAAGTATAATGGCTGTGTTATATATGTTTATAATTACCATTTCTACCGATACAGGTGCATTTTTTATAGGTTGCAGTTTAAAAGGTCCAAAACTTTGGCCTAAAATCAGCCCTAAAAAAACATGGAGTGGAGCAATAGGAGGAGTCCTTTGTGCATTTACTTTTGGAACTGCCTTTATCATTAGTATGTTGTGGGGTGCAGGTAGTAATAATTTTAATACTGTTGCCCTTTGGGGTATGATAAGCATTGTGTTATCAATAATCTCAGAATGTGGTGATTTATTTGAATCCTGGATAAAAAGACTTAACGATGTTAAAGATTCCAGCCAGTTAATACCTGGACATGGTGGTTTTTTAGATAGGTTTGATAGTATTTTATTTGTAGCTCCAATAATGGCTCTTATCCTAGCATTTTGTAATATAGGGGCTTTTATTCTATAATACTAAAAGACATCGCCAACAATAATATTATCTTTCCCTTTTAAAGTGGCAATTACAATAAGTACAAAATTGGAAAGCATTTTTATATTTACAATATTTTCTATTAAACTTTAAAGAACAAGTTTTATAAAAATTGCTAACAATATCTTTTATTTCTTTATTGTATTGTTTTCTTTCAATAGTATTTTCTTTTGGTAGTCCATTATTTTTATTATATATTCCTGCATCTTTACAACTTTTACATCCATCTGTATCAAATCCATCGCAATTACCACCTAAATATTCAGGACAAGCAGATTTATAAGTATATATTTCATTAATAGAGTTAGAAACTATTTCTATTTCAGAGAGTAAGATATCTATTTCTTTACTAGAAAGTTGTATATCATCTATTTTTTCATTAGATACAGGATTAGATTGATTTTTATTTTTTATATTTTTTTTCATTTTTCTAACCTTTATAAGAATTTAATTTAAAAAATTAACAGGAGCAGGGGATATAACTTTTGTTTTTGTGACACTACCACCAACAATTTCTTTTATATCCATATTTCTTTCACTTGCACCATTGGATTTAAACCTAAAACTTCCGTTTATTCCTGTCCAACCATTAGGATTAAGTAAGTCATCTTTTTCAATTACACCATCTTTTTCTAAAGAGTTAACAAGGGATACTGCATCATAGGCCAAAGATGCAATTTTAATAGGTTTTCTTTTAAAATAGTTTCTATATGCATTATCAAATTGACCTGTATATTTTGTAGATACAGAAGGATACCAAGCCCCACGGAAAGCCCTTTCTGTATAAATTTTAGAGTTTTCTAATTGTGATGTTCCAAGATATTTTATCCTATCTGGGTGTACATCATAATACATTAACGAAGATCCTATCATCAATACGTCATTTATATCATCACCAAAAACAAATATTGCTTCATATTCAGGATCAGAAATAGTAGTTTGTTTTTCTAAATCCTCCAAAGTTTTTTCCAAAAATGAAACTTCATCATCTGTTGAAAAATATTGTTCTAAATCATAGGCAACAGCATATTCATCAGGATTTTCATCTTTAAGTTTTACTAAGTAATCAAAACGTTCCTTTGCTGCTTTTTTATATTCATTATACTCATTAACTCTATTATCAAAGTCAGAAATTTCCTTTACTGCAGCCATAAGATCATTTTTCTTTTTCGTGGTGTATTTGTTTTCAGCAACTACCTCAGCATTATAGGCAGATACATATTTTTTAAAGTTATCTAAAACAAAGTTTCCAGAATCCGAGTCAGATACTATAACACCAAATTTGGTAATACCATTTTGCACAGCAAATTCAACTATTCTTTTTATTTGTTGTTCCATCAAAAAGCCGATAGAAAAAACATTTCTTGATAAAACATTTGTATCAGTTGTAAAGGAAATAATAGGAGTATCATCAACTGCACTTTTAGCTCCCTTAACTTCATCTGCGAACAAAGGTCCAACTATTACATCTGCGCCTTCGCTAATAGCATTATGAACCTTTTCTTTTGCATCTTCGTATGTTCCATTTGAGTTATAAAATTGCAAAATAGTATTTTCGGATTTTGCATCAAACAATGCCATAGTAGCAGCATTTTTCAAATCTTCCGCAGCCTGAGGATTTTGTGCTTCAACAGGCAAAATAACAGCAATCCTTAATATTCCATCATCTTTTTCCATTTGTATATTTTCTTCAACCGCGCTTATAGTTATATCAGGTGTATAAGAAGTAAAAGTCTTATTACTTTGAGGTAAAGAAGCAGTTTTATAAGAAGAAAAATCAAATAATTTTCTAATAGTTTCACTTGTTTCTGGATAAGAGGAATATAAGGCTTGTTTCTGAACATCTTCAATAGGAGCAGTCATTTTACTTCTATCCCCAAGTTGAAGTTTTTGAGGCTTGTTAATTGCCTTTGGCACACCATTATATGTTGCACAAGCACTTAATATAAAAAACAAAGATAATAATAGACGATTCAATAAAAATTTAAACATAATTCTCGCTTTTTTTTAAAAATGTGTTAGTATGAAAATATATGAGATATAATAGAATAAGATTTTGAATAAGACAAGTAAAATGAAACAAAATAATGAAAATATTTTAAGATCTGGTCTGTATATAGTTTCTACACCAATAGGAAACCTAAAAGATATCACTTTCAGGGCGATAGAAACATTACAGCAAAGTGATTTAATTGCCTGTGAGGATACCCGAGTATCAAAGATTCTATTAGAAAAATATGGAATAAAAACACCTACTATAAGTATTCACAATTATAATGAGGCAGATAAAATTGATTATATAAAAAAACAACTATCACTTAACAAGGTTGTTTCTCTTATCTCTGATGCGGGGACACCTTTAATATCCGATCCTGGTTATAAGTTATCAAGTGAGTTAAGAAAATCTGGATTCTATGTAACTGTTGTCCCAGGTCCTACTTCGCCTATTGCAGGACTTACCTTATCAGGTTTTCCTACTAACAGATTTTTATTTATAGGCTTCGTTCCTGCTAAGGTTAATGAAAGGGAAAGTTTTTTTAAAGATGTAGTTAATGAAAAAGGAACAATCATATTTTTTGAAACTGCTAACAGATTATTAGATACATTATCAGTAATAAAAAAGGTATTTGGTGAAAGGGAAATCGCAATAATCAGGGAAATTAGCAAAATCTATGAAGATGTTCAAAGGGGGCAAATTTCCGATATAATAAGACATTTTGAACAAACACCTGCAAAAGGTGAGATAGTTGGACTTATAAAAGGCCACGAAGATAC
This sequence comes from uncultured Alphaproteobacteria bacterium, assembly GCA_944392955.1. Taxonomy (GTDB): domain Bacteria; phylum Pseudomonadota; class Alphaproteobacteria; order Rs-D84; family CACZYB01; genus CACZYB01. The sequence continues at coordinate 42,469 of CALXYK010000007.1, forward strand.
GGAAACTATCAACGAAACAGAAATAAAAAATATGTTAGAATTTCTTTTATCAAAGATGAGTTTAAAGGATGCAAGTGAATTTATCGGAAATACATTTTCCATTTCAAAAAAAATAGTTTATAATATAGGTATAAAATTAAAACAGGAGGGTTAAAATGAAAAAAACATCATATATGATAGGATTAAGTTTGGCTGTGTTTACATTGATTCTAAATTCCAATTTAGCTTTATCATCATCGGCTGAAAACGAATTAACAGCAGATCAAAAATCAGTTTCCGAAGTAAATACAACTAAGGAAAATTCAGACGATTCTGACAAAGATTTAAAAACAGAATTAAATGATGTAGCAAAAAAAATTGGTAATAAAAAAGCCGCATTAAATACAACAATAAATTTTAATAGTCCGGCTGATACAGATAATCTAAGTAAGGAGGCAAAGGATTATCTTGATAATTTAAAAGATTGTAAAGAATACAAGGCAAAATTTCAATCTACAAGGGATTCTTCTGATTCGGAAAAGGAAATTATAGGTCAGGAAGATAATGTATGTAAGACAAGGGAAATTTTTGCTGATGGTAAAGAGTTAACCTGTGCTTTCCCAATGGATAGGATAAGTGAGGTAGTAGATTACTATACAGGAGTTTTTTCAAACCAAATAGGGGGCAAATACAATATTGACCTTGATATGAAATTCCCAGAGATAAATTTTTCAGACTTATCCTCGGATAAATTGGATTTAGATGTAAAATTTGAATTGCCAAAAGTAAAAATAGATAAGGTAAAAAGCCCAGTTGAAGAACTAATAGAGGAAGTTTGTAAATAATGGTAAAACAAACACGACAACATTTTATTTCATCGGGACTTGTCTCTGAAAACAGGAAGGCAAGATTCAATTATGCAATAAGCGAAACTTTTGAAGCAGGGCTTTGCCTAACAGGTCCCGAAGTAAAAAGCCTCAGACAAGGTAGGGTGAATATAACAGACGGCTTTATTACCCCCGAAGGCAATAATATGATTGTCAATAATATTACAATAGGCAAATATGATAATAGCGATGGTTTTACTATTCACACTGAAAAACGAAAAAGACAACTTCTATTAAATAAAAAAGAAATAAAAAGGTTAATAGGTTTATATAGTAAGGAACATATAACAATAGTCCCATTAAAACTATATTTTACAGAAAAAGGAATTGCCAAACTTTTAATAGGGGTTGGTGTTGGTAAGAACAAAGTTGATAAAAGGGAAATTATAAAACAAAGGGATTGGAACAGGGAAAAAGCCCGTTTAATGAAACATAAATAGTTTTTCTTGATTTTTAAAAGTAATTAAGTTATAAGAATATAGTTTTATGTTATGGCGAATGTAGCTCAGTTGGTTAGAGCGCCAGTTTGTGGTACTGGATGCCGCCAGTTCGAATCTGGTCATTCGCCCCATTTCAAATATGTTTTCTAAAACAAATTATTTTGAATTTCTCTTTCCTGAATACGGATAGATTTTGTTGCCTTCATATTTATAATAAGATCGTATCTATCTACAACAATTTTTACAACAAAGTATATAGATAATAACAATACTAAATAAAAGAATATTTTTTGAAATTTAAGATATAAATTTTCTTTTACAAAATCAAAATTGTTTTTAGACGCATTATAAACATCTTTAAAACACACTTTGTTTTTTCTTTCATTAAATGCATTTTTAAATGAATCTGTTGCAATATAATTTATATTATGAATATTCCTGTTTGATACAAAAGAAAGCAAAATCAATGCGGGCCAAGATATTACTTTCTTATATTGACTTAATGCCAAAGCAGAATTTGAAATATACAATACATATTTCATTCCTTCAATGAAGGATAAATGTCTTATCTTATAAGTTTTAAGTAGATACTTTTTAAATCCAGTTAGTGATTTTGATTTTAGGTTTTTTTTAATAGAATTTCTTCCTGATAATATAACTTTTAACGAAGGAATTACCTTTATCAACGAAAAAAGATTTACTAATTGTTCAGTTGTTAAATTATGTGCATCATCAATAACCAGTATAGTATTTTTTCCCTCACAATAAAGATTCTGTAATTTTGCGAAAACACTTTCAATATTTTTATGATTTTCTGCACCTATCTGCTCGGCAATAGATTTTATGATATTAGATTTTTCATTAGCCTTTATAAAAACAACAACTTCGTTATTTTTAATAGTGTTAATAATAAGGTTAATCAATACACTTTTCCCAACACCTTTATTTCCTGTAATAAGAAAGACCCCATTATAAAATCTACAACCATTTGTTATTTCAGAAAGTATTTTAAGGTGCTTCTTTCTAGGATATAGATAGGAAAAAGTATCATCAGTAGGAAAAGGTATATTATCAAAATGAAAATGTTCTAAATAAGTCATATTAAATCCTTCTTGAAAAATTATTCAAATTGTTTTATAAGTATAAATAAACTAAAAAATAAAAACAAGAAAAAGGTGTTATATAAATGGAAAAAGAAGAATTATTGGAATTCAAAGGCACAGTTATAGATAAACTTCCAAATGCAATGTTTAAGGTTGAACTTGAAAACGGACATCAAGTTATTGCACATACCGCTGGAAAAATGAGAAAGTTCAGAATATGGGTTATGGTAGGCGATGTTGTTAATATAGAAATGACTCCATACGATTTAACCAAAGGTCGTATTACTTTCAGATATAAGGATAAACAAGGCACAATAAAAGAAGAATTATAACAGAGGAAAAGATGGAAATAGAAAAATTATTTATCAAAAGGATGAAGGAATTACCATCAGATGCAACTACACCAGGCCATAGATTAGCATTAAAGGGTGGCTATATCCATCAAACAGGTTCAGGTCTTTATACTTACTCTCCTCTTGGGTTCAAGGTTCTTAAAAATATAGAAGACATTATAAGGCAGGAATTAGATGCAATAGGATGCCAGGAAATGAATATGCCTATTGTTTCTCCACTTTCATTATGGAAGGAAACAGGACGCGAAAATATTGATGTTTTGTTAAAGTTTAAGATTCGTTCAGGAATGGATGCAGTCGTAAATCCTACACACGAAGAAATAGTTACTGATTATGTAAGAAATGTCCTTCAAAGTTATAAACAATTACCACTATCACCATCATCACTTTGTCTTTACCAGATACAAACAAAGTATAGGGATGAATTAAGGGCAAGGGCAGGGCTGATTCGTTGTAGGGAATTTATGATGAAGGATGCATACTCCTTTAATATTTCATGGGAAGATTTAGATTCTTTCTATAACATTATGTTAAATGCATATCATAAAATATATAAAAGATTAGGTCTAGATAATGTAATAGATATTTTGGCTCCTACCGGTGATATGGGAGGTAAAATATCCCACGAATTTCAAATGATAAGTGATATAGGTGAAGATACTATTTACATTTGTTCATCTTGTGATTACAGGGCTAATAAAGAGGTATTAACTGATGCCGATGCCGAAGATATTTTGATATGTCCAAAATGTGGAAATAAACTTAAAAAACTAAGGGGTGTAGAGGTTGGAAATATTTTCCAATTAGGTGATAAATACACAAAATCAATGGGAGTAAGTTATCTTGATCAGGAAGGTAAAAAGCAAACTCCTATTATGGGATGTTATGGTATAGGTGTTAGCCGAGTTTTTGGGTGCCTATTGGAACAAAGTTGTGATGAATCAAAGGCTGTGTTTAATTTAGAAGTCGCTCCGTATAAGGTTCATATAATTTCAATAGGTGATGAACAAGCAAAAACTTTGGCAAATGATTTATACAACTATCTTTTGTCCGCTGGTATAGAAACTATGATAGATACAACCGATGACAGGGCTGGTTCAAAATTCGCAAATGCAGATTTAATTGGTGCACCAATAAGGGTTATAGTAAGTCCTAAAAATATAGAACATGGTGTAGTTGAAATGAAATATTCAGGACTACAAAAACAATATCCTGATACATTTAAAATAGATGAGGTAAAGGATAAAATAATAGAAATTATAAAGGATAACCAAGGTTAAACATTATATAATTTTATATATAAATTAAGGATATAAAATAAGTTTTTATATCCTATTTTTTTTCAATTTTTTTAAGTAAAATAGAATAATTTTCAACTACTTTTTTAAACATTTCTTCTGCATTTTTTGATCCCGCATTTAAATCAGGATGATATTTTTTTACCAAGATTTTATACTTAGATTTCAGTTGTATTTTGGTATATGGAAATTCTATTTCAAAAAATTTTAGGGCTTCTAATTCCTCTAAGGAAAGTTTTGGTACATTTACAAAATTTGAATTATTAGTATGATTTCCCGGTCTTTTTCTTAAAAACTTATCATAAATTTCAAATGGATCTTCTAACTTACCTTGACTTGCTAATTTATCAAGGGATATACCAAATTTCCAACTAGGACTATGCCATGTTTCATCAAGTTTGTTTTCTCTTTCTATTTCTTCTTGTGTCATACCATCATAGTAATTCCACATTTTATTATATTCAGAAACATGTTTAAGACAAAACCAATAATAATCTTTTAATTGCCTATCTTTTGGTGCGCGAAACTCTCCTTCGGCTTCACAACCAGGATGTTCACATTTTCTAAAAATTTTTTCCTCTTTTTTTAACATAATCTTTTAATTATATAAAATTTTGATTATAAAAACAAGGGCAGTAGTTATTTTTTTAACATATTGGCTAATGGATGGTTTTGTTCTATTACTGATTTTAACCTATCAGACATTATATGAGTATAAATTTGTGTAGTTGAAATATCAGAGTGTCCCAACATAGTCTGCACGGCCCTTAAATCAGCCCCTCCCGCAATAAGATGAGAGGCAAAAGAATGCCTAAATACATGAGGAGAAACTTTTGAAGGGTTTATTCCTGCAAGTACGGAAATTTTTTTTAAGTTTTTATAAAAAGCATCTCTCGTCTGGTGTCCGCTTAAACTATTAGATGGAAACATAAAGGACGAAGTTTTCCCCTTTGGAATAAAAGTTTTCCTAACCTTGCAATATTCCTTAAATAATTGAATTGTTTTTTCGTTTAAAGGCACTAATCTTTCCTTTGCTCCTTTCCCCATAACTTCAATATATTCCGATTTTATTATAGATTTAAAAGGTAATGATACTAATTCTGAAACACGCAATCCCGTAGCATACAAAAGTTCCATTTGAAACTCTAATCTTATACCAGAAGCCGAATTTATATTCTTTGCTGTTTGTATTAACTTTTCTATTTCCTCTTTACTAAGGTATTTAGGTAAAGATTTTCCAATCTTAGGTGAAAATATTCCGGATACAGGATTCTCAATTATCTTAGATTCAGATAATAAAAATAAATAAAAAGAATTGATAACAGATAATTTTCTGGCCTGAGATTTTGCGGATAATCCATTTTCCCTTAAATAAGCAAGATAATATTTTATATCAGCCTTTTTTACATTTTCTAATAATTTTATATTACATTCGGCGCTAATAAAATCTTTAAAATGATTCAAATCAGAAAGATAGGCCTGCACAGTATTTTTTGCAACACCATGTTCTGCGACCATCATTTCTAAGTATTTTTTAAAAAGTTCATCCATACGGATATTATATAAATTTTTACATAAAAATAAAAGTAAAAATAAATATTTTGGAACTAGTGTTTATCAAAATAAAGGTTTCCTTTTTCCTTTATAGTATTTCTTTTGAATCCTTTATCCATAAATATAGTAACAGTTTCATCAACCATTTTAGGATTTCCACATAAAAACACATGAAAATTTTCAGGAGAAATACTAACACCTAACTTCTTTTCTACAACTCCATTTGTAATTAAGGATTGAGCATGTCCCTTATACCCATTCCATTCCACACCCAATTCCTGTTCCGATCTTGAAACAATAGGGAAATAATGGAAATAAGGTGATTTTTTTTCTAGTTCTTCTAATTCACCCTTAAAGCCAAGTTCATAGGTATGTCTTGCCCCGTGGATAAGAGCTACTTGCCTTTTACCATTTAAAATTTCATCTTTGTGTTCGCGAATAATACTTACAAATGGCGCAATACCAGTTCCAGTACTGATAAATATCAAGTTATCTGTATCACTTACACCATCAAAATTCATTAACCCAGCAGGTTTTTCACCCATAAATATTTCATCGCCAGCTTTAAGACTAAATAACCTAGGAGTAAGTTTACCCTCTTTTACAAGGACTATATAAAATTCCACCTGATCTTGTGAAGGAGAAGATGTAATAGAGTAAGCACGTTTATGCCATAATCCATCAAGGTCATTTTTATCATCAGGCAAAGCTAAAACTGCAAATTGACCAGCCTTAAAATTAAACTTTTGTCCGTTTTTAAATTCAATAAAGAATAACTTTATTTCAGGAGTTATATCCTTAATATTTTTTACAATTGCATTGTATTGCATAATAACAAACCTCACATTATTATAATAGTTGAAAAGTCATTTTAATTTAAAAGTAAAAAAAAATCAATTGCAAAAAATAAAATTATGTGTTATACAGAAAATATACACTAAAAAAATTCAACAAAAGCACTAGAATCTATTACGATTCTGTGGCTTTATTTTTTTTAATTAGTTAGGAGGTATAAAATGATGGATAAAATCCCTATGACTCCAAATGGATTATTGAAATTAGAAGAAGAATTAAAAAATTTAAAATACAATGAACGCCCTGCTATAATACAGGCAATATCTGAGGCACGTGCATTAGGTGATCTATCAGAAAATGCAGAATACCATAGTGCAAAGGAAAAACAAGGCTTTATAGAAGGCAGAATTTCTTATTTAGAAAGTATTATAGGTTCAGCCGAAGTAATAGATCCTAAAAAAATGTCGGGTGATGTTGTAAGATTCAGTGCAACAGTTACAATAGTAGATGTTGAAACAGATGAAGAAAAAGTTTACCAAATAGTTGGTAAAGAAGAAGCTGATTTAGAACATGGTAAAATTTCTTTTGATAGTCCTATTGCCCGTGCATTGATAGGTAAATCAAAAGGCGAGGAAATAACCGTTGTATCTCCAAAAGGTCCAAGGGATTATGAAATAATAAGTGTAGAATATAAATAAGAGTAAAAAATGGGTAAACGTATATTATTACTGATATTAGTTTTGTTTTCCATAACTGCATGTGGTGTAAAGGGAAGCCTTTCAAAACCAGAAAATGCAACTTACAGAAGGACTTACCCTAAATACTAATAGGTTTTTCATCTTTTTTAAAAATCTTGACTCTTTTTCAAAAAAAACTTATATAATAAAAGAGTGGTAGGTAGATTATGGAAAAAAATCATTCAAACAAAATGCTTTCAAAATCAGTCAATTTTTCCCTTTCTGGTGGATTACCTGCATCAGTTAATGATGGGGGTATAGGTTCTTATATAAATATGGTCAAAAACATACCACATCTTTCACCAGAGGAAGAATACGAACTTGCGGTTAAGGTGCAAAAGGAACATGATTTAGAAGCCGCGGAAAAACTTATTAAATCCAATTTATTTTTAGTAGTCGCTACTGCATTTGAGTATAAGGGATACGGACTTCCTATATCAGATATCATATCCGAAGGAAACATTGGACTTATGAAGGCAGTTAAAAAGTTTGATCCTGATAAGGGGTTTAAATTATCCACATATGCCCTTTGGTGGATAAGGGCGACAATAAACGAGTTTATACTTTCATCATGGAGTTTGGTAAAAATAGGGACACAGGCTGCACAAAAAAAATTATTTTTTAGTCTTAAAAAAATAAAGGCTAAATTGGGAATTTACCACGATTCTGACCTAACACCAGCAGAAACAAAGCAAGTTGCCAAGGATCTATCCGTAAGTGAAGAAGATGTAATAGAAATGAATCGCAGGGTTAGTAAAGATAGTTCCTTAAACAAAGTTATTTCCGAAGATAATACAGAGGGTGTAAATATGCTTGTGTCTGATACCCCTAATTCTGAGGAAATTATGGCAAACGAAGAAATTAAAAAATTAAGAACAAAAATGTTAAAGGAGGCAATGAATTCCTTAAATCCTAGGGAACAGCTTATCATATCTCGCCGTCGTTTAACAGAAGAACCCGCAACATTGGACGATTTATCTATTGAACTAAAAATCAGTAAGGAAAGGGTTCGTCAAATAGAAAACAGGGCTATGGAAAAACTATCCTTATCACTATTAAAATCAAAAAATAAACTATTAGGTAATAATAACTAAATATTACATTAGTAATTACACTATATCTGTAATAGCACGAATGTTTCCTTCTCGGCCTATTTGAACAACACGCAAACTTTTTTTCATTTGTTCCAAAGCCTTTTCTTGGTTAAGGTTAGGAAATGTATGAATTATTCTATCAATAAATGCCTTATATGCAGATTCAGGGGATTCTGCATGTATAGTTGAATAAAAGTGTTTGTGTCCAGTGTTCATCAACTCCCATATAGTAGCAGCATTTTCCGTAGATATTTCGCCCCCCATTATTGCATCTGGTGTCATTCTTACTACTAAATCTATAACATCTTTATAGGAAAATTGGTTTGTTTGTTGAGTTCGTGATAATATTAAATGGACATGATTTTGTTGAGGCACTATTAACTCTCTACTATCTTCAATAGTTATTACCCTTAAATTAGGAGATAAAAGTTTTAATATATTATTTAAAAAAGTTGTTTTTCCAGTAGCGGTCGCACCACTTATAAGTATATGATCGCCATTTGCAATATATTGCATAAGCCTTTCATATGGATCTTCTGATAATTCAATATTTTGAGATTTTAATTTTGTTAATTCCTCTCCTTTTACAAGTCCATAATCAGAAAAGTTAAAATCTACTACCTCTTTTTTAGTCCTAATTGCAATAGCAATACCACCTTCTATATCATCATTATTATACAGGACATTTTTACCCATAATTCCGGTAAATCTTTCATCACCAGGCAAGGTTGCATATACAACAGGAGTTCCTTCCACGGGGTCAAAAGGTACCTCATAAGAATTTGCAATAATATACATTACATCAGTTAAGTATTGTTTTGATAAGTTTTCATCTTTTTCCATTACCCAAGGGATTTCTCTCCTCCCGCGAAGCCTAAGCCATATTTCACCAGCCCTGTCCACGGCCACTTCTTCAATATTTGATTGCAAATACCAATTAGATAGATATTTCAAAGTAGAAAGTAAAACTTCATTAGCCATAATTCCCTCACATAATAATTTATACAACAAATTTAAGTAATAAACAATAAAAAACATACAAAATCTTTTTTTATACTTTAATAAATAAGATTTTTTTGATATAATACAAAGAAGTATAAAAGGGGTAAAAATAAATGATAGTTCGTAAAAAAACTTTAACCGAAGAAGAAGTAAAAGAAATAAACGATACATTAGATATAATAGACATATCTATTTATGATCTTCTTGTAAAAAGGAAGGAGTTAAGAAAAGCATTAGATACAAATAACAAAAAAAGCCTTTACGATTTATCAACTGAAATTTCAAACTCTATTCAAAAAATAACATCTCAACGTAAATATGATAAGGATATTTTAAAATTTACGGCAGGCATTTTAAATAATAGTAATTTATATGGTAGAAATTTTGATATAGGTATTCAAATTAAAAAAGAGGCAGTATCGTATTTCAATAAAGTTTATTCAAACATAAGGAATTTTTTAAATTTTTTTCCTTCATTAAATTATAAGGCTTTTTCAAAACACACTGATATTATAGATGGAATAAAAACAAACCCTAATATGTTAGCATCTATTCCATCAACTAAAACAAACCCAAAGGATGTATGGTGGATTTCTCTATTATCCCCAGAACAAAAAAACATAAAAATAATAAACAAATTTCCGTTAATAGAAGACGATACAAAAGACGAAGATTATCTGATAGGTAAAACTTCTACTTATTATGGATTTGATAGAAGTATAATAGTAGTTGCTACTTCGGAAACTATTACTAATAATTGGTTAAAAACCGCATTACACAAGGCTAATATTCCACTATATAAAATAATAGATTCAACTGCGATTTTTAATGGAACTGTTTTACATTTAATAGAAATTTCTAAAAAAATTTTATCAGATCAGGATTTTGTATTCAAACTAAACGAGACAATAAATGGAATAAATATAAGGTTTGCAGGTTATTTGGGCGGTTATTTTCTTCCATTGTTGGATAAGGATAAGATTGTTAAATTTCAACAAAATTTTAATTAAAATACTTTATTTTCTAAAAAAATATAGTATAAGGTATATATGCAGATAAAAAAATATAATATTCTTTATAGATTTTTAGCAGTCCATTTCTTGAAATCATTTGGAATGGTGTTTTTTTGCATATCTGGAATAATTGCATTATTTTCAATAATAAATAACTCAAAATCTTTTGCGAATAAATCAGTAAACATTCCATTTACAGTTACATCACAATTTGCACTTTTAGATGTTTTTTATACATTAAATACAACACTTCCACTATCTGTATTATTGGCTAGTATTTTAACATTTTGGAGATTATCACGATCATCTGAATTAACAGTTATCCGTTCAATAGGATTATCCGTTTGGCAGTTCATAAGCCCTATATTACTAGTTTGTATTTCAATAGGTGTGTTAAATATGATGGTGCTAAGTCCAATAAATTCTGCCCTTCAAAAAAGGATATCTAGACTAAGTTATAAATACGAAGTTAGCCATTCTAACCCACTTCTTTTTTCACAACGGGGATTATGGTTAAAGGAAAAATCCGATTTCATTCAATCCTTTATAAACATAGAATATGTAAAAAAAACAGGGAAGAGTTTAAGCGGTAAAAATGTTATAATATTCATAACTGATTTAAAAAATAATTTTATAAAAAGGATAGAGGCGGAAACCGCAACACTAAACGATAAAAGTTTTTCCCTTGAAAATGTAAAGATGATAGACCCAAGGTTATTCACAGAAACATACGAACATTACGAATATCCAACAAGTTTGACCGTTGATAAGATAGAGGAAAATTCCTCAGCCCCAGAAACTTTTTCTTTCTGGGAATTACCAGGATTTATAGACTTTTTTGAAAAGGCAGGTTTTTCGGCAAGAAAACATAAATCTTACTTTTATACGTTATTGTTTATGCCATTAACATTATGTGCTATGCTTTTGGTTGGCGCAATATTTTCTATTTCTCCGAAAAGGAATCAAAGCAACCTTATCCTTAAATTATCTGGTGGAGTGTTGTTAGGATTCGGTATATTCTTCTTTGAACAAGTTATAAAGGCAATGGGGGCATCAGGAAGGATATCTTTATTCACCTCTTCGGTAAGTGTTCCAATAATTGCAATTTTAATTTGTGTCACCGTATTACTTTATCACGAGGACGGCTAAAATGTTTAAAGAGGGGATTTTTTCATTTTTAGTTTTGTTATTTTTTTTCCTTACTCCTAATTTAGTAAGAGGTGCTGATTTACGTATTATCAATTATACTATTATGCCATCTATTGGTAAATTAAGTGGTTATTTAGAAGGTAATACTTCTTATAAAAAAAATTATATTGGTGGATTTCACAATCTTGCAAAAATACTTTTTCCAGCCGAAGATATTTCTCTGAATTACATTCCTTATAATAGTTATGATAAGGCTTTACAACAAACAATGATATATAATAATTCTGACAACAATCCTGAAATTATTTTAGGAGCCCTTTTTGACGAAGATAAACTGGAATACCTAGAATACATTCCAATACCCATATATACAGATTATAAGGTAGTAGTTTTAAAAAAAGAGAATTTACCATCAAACATAGGTGAATTTAAAAAAAATTTACAGGCTTTAATAGACAACCTTTCACAAAATAAGAAAGGTGTTATAATAAAATCTCAAAATTTCAAAGAAATAGAAGGTAAAATCTATGATACGTCAAATACTATTGATGAAGCCATGGAAAAGGTTTTTTTAGAAAACAGATATCTTATCACGACTTGGTCTTCTATTTCTGATTATATAGAAAGGAATAAAAAAGTTGGTAAACTTAATACACTAAGTATATTACAATATCCTAAAAATTCCGTTTATTATTTTATAGCATTAAATAAAAATTCAAAACTTCTTTCTACCAAAACAACGGATGGAAAATTGTTTATAGATGATATTACTGATAAATTAAATTTAATAATCCAAAGTTCAGAAATAAATAAAATACTAGAAAATTAAAACTCTCTTGCATAAAAAAAAAATATATTATAACATATCCAATATGGAGAGAGAGTTTGAAAATAAATAAATTATTACCATTGTTATTAAGTTTCTGTTTTTTTTCTGTTCAACCCACATTTGCACAGGAATTTATGGATATGGAAAATACAGAAGAAAATTTAGAATTTATTGACGATTCTGGTAATATAGAGGAATACGAAGATTATATAGAAGAAGGGCAAGAGGAGTATATAGTTTCTGACTTAAATAACAGGGTAAAATATTTTGATATAGCAGGTGTTATGTTAGGTCAAGATTTAGAAAAGGTCAAAGAGGCCTTAAAGGATAGAAAATACAAACAAACAGATATAGAATATACAATTCCAGAGTATTTTAGGTATAACTATGATGCTATATGTAGAGAAAAAGATATAGTTATCCCAGAAAACCTTGATGCATGTATAAAAGGTTTGGCTAAAAAGGATAAGATGGAATACATTTCCAGAGTTGACTTTACAAAACATGATACAGAGGAAAATATCAGTGTTTATTTTACCAGCCCTATAACAGATAACAAAGTTTGGAAGGTTGTTTATACTAACAAAGTTAATGAAAAATACGGACCTGCAAAAAATTTCCAATATCAAAGGGAAGAGCGGAGAAGGGCATTTTGGTATTATGTTTTATCTAAATACGGACAACCAAATGTTGAACCTAACCGCTGGGTTTATGATATAAACGACAATCTAAGTGAAGGGCTGACTGCTAATTTCGGAAGTTTGGAATTATCTAATCCTAAGCAAAATGCCTTTGATATCAGTGAATCTGTAACACAGGCACGCCGTGATTTCAAATATACAGATTATTCATTTTAATTAAATGAATTTATACGGGAAATCATATAGTTAAGTTTAAAAACATCTTGACTCTTGTTCATTGTTGATATAAAATCCGAACATCTTTATTTACTTAAAGATAAATACACATATCAGTATTGGTTATCTTTTGACTTTCAATTGAGCCTTTTAGTCCGATAAATGTCGGTAAACTGATAGAGGAAATAACTAATAAAAAAGAAAGGATAAAAAAATGACATTTCCAAAATTTACAATGAAAGAACTTATAGAAGCAGGTTGCCACTTTGGTCACCACACAAGAAGATGGAATCCAAAAATGGCACCATACATCTTTGGTGTAAAAGATAAAATTCATATAATAGATTTACAAAAAACAGTTCCTATGTTGCATGCTGCTCTTATGGCATTAAGAAATACTGCATCACAGGGTGGAAAAATCTTGTTTGTAGGTACAAAACGTCAAGCACAAGATATAATCAAAGAAGCAGCAGAAGTTTGCGGACAATCATACATAAACACCCGCTGGTTAGGTGGAATGCTTACAAACTGGAAAACAGTTGTTAATTCAATAAAAAAACTTAAAAAGTTAGAAGCAGATATTGCAAATGCAGATAAACTAGGCCTTACAAAAAAAGAAATTGCAAAAATGGAATTAGATTACAAAAAACTTAATTCTGTTTTAGGTGGAGTTCTTGATATGAACGGCGCTCCTGATATGATATTTATCATAGATGCAAGTAAGGAAGATTTAGCAATAACCGAGGCAAACAAACTTGGTATTCCAGTAGTTGCAGTTTGTGATACTAATGCTGATCCATCAAATGTTGATTATGTGATCCCAGGAAACGATGATGCGATAAAGGCTATAAAACTTTATACAGATTTAGCAGTAAAAGCAATACTAGATGGATTAGAAGAACAACTTAAAAAATCAGGTGCAGATCTTGGATCCGCATTAAATCCAAAAGTAGAAACAAAAAAGGGAGAATAATAATGGCAGAAATAACAGCAAGTTTAGTAAAAGAACTAAGGGAAAGAACTGGTGCCGGTATGATGGATTGTAAAAAGGCACTAACCGAAGCAGATGGTAACATAGAAAATGCTATTGATATTTTAAGGAAAAAGGGTCTTTCAAAAGCAGCAAAAAAAGGTGATAGAGAAGCATCTGCCGGTGTTGTTGCTGTAAAAGTAGAAGGTAACAAAGGAATAGTTGTAGAAGTAAATTCAGAAACCGACTTTGTTGCAAGAAATGAAAAATTCCAAACATTTGTAGGTAAGGTTGCGGATGTTGCATTTGCTGCAAATGGAAACCTAGAAAAAATTATGGAATCAGAAATTGATGGTGTTCCAGCAAAAGATGAACTTGCAAATCAAATAGCAACAATTGGTGAAAACTTAAATATCCGTAGAAGTGATATTGTAGAAGTTTCCAATGGTGCAGTTATTTCCTATGTTCATAACAAAGTAGCAGATAACGAAGGTTTAATTGCAGTTCTTGTTGGAATAGAATCCAGTGCTGATGTTTCAAAAATAAAAGAAGTTGGCGAAACAATAGCAATGCACATAGCAGCATCATCTCCACTATTTCTAAATATTGCAGATGTTGATCCTGCTGCTTTGGAAAGGGAAAAATCAATATTCCGTGAAACAGCATTGCAATCTGGAAAACCTGCTGAAATAGTAGAAAAAATGATTAACGGCAGAATCAATAAATACTACGAAGAAGTGGTTCTTAACGAACAGGCATTTTTCATGGAACCTTCAAAGAAAGTAAAGGATATAGTTGCTTCTATCGGCGGTGATGCAAAAATTACTAAATATGTAAGATTTGCAGTAGGAGAAGGTGTAGAACACAAAGAAGAAGCCTAAATCAATATTTAATTTACAATAAAAACCCTCATTCAACTGAGGGTTTTTTAATGATTTATATGAAAAGGGGTGGGGCGTCCGTATGCGTTATCAGACACCCCATAAAAAATCAAAAAATATATCAAATAAAGGTCGGGAGAGTTGAAAGATCATAAACAAGCAATGATTCCATAGGTTTCGAAGTAGAAATACTCCTGTTTTATAACTATGGCTCCCCAACCACAAAGTTGAGGAATATAACTAGGCTATTAAATATATTTATAAAATATATAAAATAGCAATTACGATGTTATCCTACATCGCTTGTTTCAAAAGGCCTTTCACAACCCCGTATCAAATGATACTAATACAGGTTTTTCCTGCATCTAAGGACAATATAAAAGAAAAATAAAACAATGTAAAGTATTTTTTATCTTTTTCTTGAAAAATAATATAATATATAGTAAAAGTTGAATCTAAGATGGGTGTATAGCTCAGTTGGCTAGAGCGTTACGTTGACATCGTAGAGGTCGGTGGTTCGAGCCCACTTACACCCACCATATATAGAATTTATAAGAAGGATTTAATATGAATCGACAAGGACAAGATAAAATTATCTATAACACTGATTTCTTAAACACAAACCTAAGGGTTTCAAGATTATATATCAACGGACAATTAGTAAATATCTTTTTAAATAGGGATTATATAATCAATGGTAAAACAAAAAAATTTGAAATCTGTTTCACTAGCGATTCAAACGAAAAATTACAAACAGAAGAACACTTTGTAAATGGGAAACTGGTTACTCAGTTTAATTGTGATACCAGCATAACTCCTACAATGAAACAAGTTAATAGCTATATTTTATCTAATTCAAAAACAAAATAGGCTGGTTTTTATATATATTTTCTATTATGAGCATGACATATCGCCATAGCAAGAGCATCTCCTGCATGTTCAGAGTCTATTTTAGGTTTATTAAGTAAAACACCCACCATCATTTGTATTTGCTCTTTTGTTGCATGCCCCACCCCCACAACAGATTTTTTTATAAGGTTAGGTTCATACTCAAAAACTGGTATTTTTAATAAAGAGGGGGTTAAAATAGCAATACCGCGAGCTTGTCCTAATTTTAAAGTAGATTCGGGATTTATGTTTACGAACACCTTTTCCACAGCAACTTCATCAGGTTTATATATATTAAGGACTTCTATCAGTTTATTGTGTATTTCAACAAGTCTTTCTGGCAAAGTCTGTTTTTCATTTATTTTCAGTGTTCCATTTGCGATATGGTTAAATTGGTTATCAACAAATTCTATCACACCCCAACCATTAAACCTTAAACCAGGATCTATGCCCATAATTATCATATTTATTCCACTATTTCATAATTATCAGGATTTGACATAACCTTTCTAATCAATTGATTATTATGATAATGCCCACCCTTAAAGTTTTTATAAAGTCCAATAATAGAATGCCCCAGGACGTACAAATCGCCAACTGCATCAAGAATTTTGTGAAAAACAAATTCGTTTTCCATTCTTAATCCTTCGGGATTTAAGATATTATTTTCATCAACTGCAATACCGCTATTAAGTGTTGCACCTAAACACAAACCTTTTGAATGTAAGTATTCAACATCGGACATTCTTGCAAAAGTTCTCGCCTTACAAATAATATTTTTATAATTCTCAGTATTCAAATCAATTACTTCGTGTTCTATTCCAATAGGTTTTATACTTTTATAATCAATCATTACATCAAGGGTAAGGATATTTTTTATATTTGGTTCTATTGAAACTTTTCCATTTTCATCACTAAATTCAACTTTTTTTAAAATTTTAATAAATTTTTTAGGAGCATTTTGTTCTAAAAAGCCGGCTTTTTCTTCGATTTCTTTTAATAAAGGTTCCGAAGACCCGTCTTGTATAGGGATTTCTTCATCATCTGTTTTGATAATTAAATTATCTATTCCCAAGCCATGTATAGATGATATTAAATGTTCAATAGTTTTTACATTTACTCCATCTTTTTCCCCTATACAAGTATATCCGGTTTCACCAAAAACATTATCAAGGTTCAGTTTGTATTTTTTCCCTTTAATTTCAAATATTATTCCTGTATCAACATCAGCAGGACAAAGTTCAATAGAGTTTAAGGTTCCCTTATGCTGACCTATCCCAGAAAAAGAAATTTTATTTTTTATAGTTTTTTGATTTTGCATTTTTGGCACCTTTCTTTTTACACAAAGAGTTTTTTATTCCCCATCTATCGTGGACCCAAAACCATTGCGAAGGATTTTCTTTAATCCAGCCCTCTATAATATCATTTATTTTTTGCATAGTTTTTATGGTATCGTTATCCTTGTTTTTAGATTTAAAAGGCATAAAAGGTTTATGGAATATGATTTTATGATGTATTCCATTTACTCTTACTATCTGAACTGGTAAAATAGGACAATCAAAATGAGAAGATAATTTTGCAATACCAACAGGTGTTTTTACATCAACACCAAAGAATTTAGTTTTAATTCCTGTCTGGAAATTTTGATCAGGAATTGCAAGTATTGCACTACCACTCATCAATATTTTCATTGCATCTCTGGTGCCATTTTGGGTATTAGGAACGAACTTTAACTTTCCTATACCATTACCAAAAGATTTAGTAATAATGTTATTAGTAAGATTATTGCTAGGATACTTATATATAATTGAACAAGGAGCCTTATGCAAAGCAAAAGGTATAGCAATAAATCCCATAGTTCCAGAATGAGATAAACAAACAACATAAGGTTTATTTTTAAGTTCTTCTAAAATTTCGTCATTTTCAAAAGTAAGATATTTATCATAATTTCTATATATATATTGGAAATGAGCAGGTTCTGCGGTATATCGTCCTAAATTTTCCCATACCTGTTTTCTAATTTTTTTTCTTTCTGCCAAAGATTTTTTTGGAAATGCAATTTTAAGGTTGGCATCTATCAGTTTATTATATTTTCCTTGGGTTTTTCCTATTAAAATTCCAATTTTCCCACCCAACCACGAAGCAAAAGTCGGAGGCAATAATTTAAATAATAAATAAAATACATGGGCAAAAAATGCTTCCAATGGATGAGAAATAAATTTTTTAAAGAAAGTCTTTTTCTTATAAGGGAAGGATTTTTTATCCTCAAAATCTAAAACTGCACCTATTAATAATAACACATACAAAGTTTTTGCAAATATTGTTAGATTTCCCCTATCAAAATAAAATTTTTCTATTACCGTGAAACAACAAAGGAAAAATAAAACAAAATCTATCAAAGAAAATAAATAGATTTTTTTTCGTTGTATAGATTGTTTTGCATATGCGATATAAGCAGGAAAGAAAACAAACAAAAACAATAAAATAAAAGAAGTAAAAGTTAATTTTACTGGTAAAGTAGGGAGTAAATCAAAACTAAACTTATCCCATAAAGATTCTAAAAACATAATAACCACACCTTTCTATTTTTACTTTTACTTTTACCTTAAATTCTGTTATAATACAAGGGAAAAATAAAATTTATTGGAGAAAAAATGACAACACAAACAAAACATTTATCCGAAGATATGCAGAAAGTAATTCTTAAATCCACTGCAAAAATAACCGCGGGATATTTTTCGAATAATGAGGTAAAGGAAAACAAAATTTCCAGTATAATAGAAAATGTATACAGCACTCTTGTTTCTATTTCTGATAAAACTTCAAGTTATGCTTTGACTCCATTCGTTGATATAAAAGATTCTGTTAAACCTGATTATATAGTTTGTTTAGAAGATGGTAAAAAATTAAAAATGTTAAAACGATACCTAAAAGCCAAATTCAATATGTCAGAATCAGAATATAAGGAAAAGTGGGGACTTCCACGGGATTATCCTATGATTGCCCCTAATTATGCAAAAAAACGTTCTATGTTAGCAAAAAAAAGTGGACTAGGGCAAAGATAACCTATAAACACTCTTGAATTTTTAAGATAAATTTACTATATAAAGCGTTATAACGTTATTATAGAAACAATTAGGATATCTTAAATGTCAAAATCAGATTATTATGACTTATTAGGTGTTTCAAAAAGTGCATCTGCTGATGAAATAAAAAAAGCATATCGTAAAATGGCTATGAAATACCATCCCGATAGAAATCAAGGAAATAAAGAAGCAGAAGCCAAGTTCAAGGAGATAAACGAAGCTTATGAGGTATTAAAGGATCCTCAGAAAAAGGCAGCATACGATCAATTTGGTCATTCTGCTTTTGAAAATGGTATGGGTGGTGCCGGTTCCCGAGGTGGATTTGGTGGATTTAATTCAGGTGGTTTTGATTTTAATTTTGGCGAAGGTTCTGGCTTTTCAGATATATTTTCTGATATTTTTTCAGATTTTATGGGTGGCAGTAATGCAAGAAGGGGCTCCGCAAGAAATAAAGGTCAAGATTTAAGATCCGATATAGTAATAACATTAGAAGAAGCATTCAAGGGAACATCTAAAACTCTTTCTTTCCGTCGTAATGGCAAATGTTCCAAATGTAATGGAAAGGGGGGTGAAAATGTTTCTACCTGTTCAAAATGTAAAGGTGCAGGTGTTATAAATATAAGGCAAGGTTTTTTCATGACACAACAGGTATGTCCTGAATGTGGAGGAACCGGATTTATTGTAAAAAATCCATGTCATAATTGTAATGGTTCAGGAATAGAAGTTGAAAATAAAACATTAGAGATAAAAATCCCCGCTGGTGTTGATAATGGAACAAAATTAAGAATAAATGGTGAAGGCGAAGCAGGTTTAGGAGGAAGTCCATCTGGTGATTTATATGTTTATATTATAGTTAAACCAAGCAAAGTTTTCACAAGAGAAGGTAAAAATTTATTTATAAATGTCCCTATATCATTTACCGAGGCGGCATTAGGTGGCACAATAGAGGTTCCTATAATAGAAGGTGGCAAATCCGAAGTCCGAATTCCAAAGGGTATTCAAACAGGTGAAAAATTAAGGATGAGAGGCAAAGGAATGCCAGGTATAAATTCTTCAATAAGAGGGGATATGTTCCTTGATATAGTAGTTGAAACCCCTACAAAATTAACATCAAGACAAGAAGAATTGTTAAAAGAATTTGAAGAGGACAGAAGAAAGAACGGAAATTCAAAAAAATTCTTTGACAAAATAAAAGATTGGTTGTAATCTTTGTCTAATATAATTTAAATATTTAGGAAAAGATTATGAATACTAAGAAAAAAGAGCATTTAATAGTTGATTGTGATGGAGTCCTTTTGGATCCCGTCCTTGGCTTTCTTAAATGGTTTTTGCTTCGTTTTCCTAATATAGATATAGTTAAAATTTTAAAAGGCAATGAGAATTTTTTCAATTATTGTATAGAATTATTTTATGAAAGTGATGATTTCAAAAAAATCCCCATGATAAAGTCCGCAAAAAATCCAATACTATATTTAAAAGATTATTATAAATTAGATGTAGTTACATCTTGTGGTTCCAGTCAAAAAATTAAACAGGATAGAATTTCAAACCTTGAAAAATTATATGGAAAAAATACTTTTAATGAAATACATATTTTACCACTTGCTTATTCTAAACAGGATATTTATTCAAATTATGAAAAGCAAACCATAATAATAGATGATGAAATTACAAATATAAAAGATGCCGAAGACATAGGATACAAAAATGTTTATTTAATGAAATACTATCCTTTTATAAGACAGGTATATTATAATTCATCTTATAATAAAACAAACAGAAAAAAACCAAATTATAATTGGAATCAAATAGTCAGTATAATAAAACAAAAACACTTACAAAAATAAAGTATTAGTATCCAGTCATTATCTGTTCAAACAATTCCTTTACCGTAGGGATAAAAGTTCCATTTTTATAAAAAGGATCAGTTTTAAACCTGTACGATATTTGACCAGAAAATAATAAACTATTATCAATATCAGATGTATGAGAGGCAATTTGTAAACTTTTTTGAATACAAAAGCTTCTTGGGTCTGGTTTTATATTCAAATTACCTCTTTGATCCCAGCCAGAAAACATACATGCAGACAAACAACCAACACAATTTTTCATATCAGTTATTATGTCACTATATCTTTTAGGTGTTAAGAATAATAACGTATCAGAAGGAGTTTTCATAACACTTGAAAATCCATTTTCTATAAAGTTTTTAAATTTTTCTTTATCAGATTCGTTTATATAAACCGTTTTATTTAAGGATTTTATTTCAACAGGCACAGAAAATGCTTCATCTGTATTTTCTTCTTTAAATGATATTTGCCTTGTAAGTTGATCTTCCAATTCCTTTAATAATTTATTTTCAATTGCAGAAGAGTAAAGTCCAGTTGGAGAAAACCTTTGTAATTTTACCTCTCCCTTTTCAACATTTAAAAATTTCTTTTTTATATTATCAGACAACGGAGATTCAACAGTAACCATGGGTCTAGTTCCAAATTGAAAGGCAACAGGACCTATTTCATCATTATTCATGTAATCAAGCCATTCCGAAAGCCACCAAATTCCGCCAGCAATAATAATAGGAACACTTTTAAGCCCTACCTCATTCATAAATTTTCGTATTTCTATAAGACGTTGCATAGGTTTTTCAGGAGCATTAGGATTGTCGCTATTAGAAAGTCCATTATGTCCCCCTGCTACCCATGGATCTTCATATATAACGGCCCCAATCCACTCTTTAAATCTGCTGTAAGAACGTTTCCACAAAAGTTGTAAAACCCTTACAGAAGAAATGATAGGATTAAAGAAAACTTTATTTTCAGCACAAATATCGGCCAATTTAAAAGGCATTCCAGCCCCACAAGATATAGCTTTAATAGTTCCCTTTGCCTTTTCAAGAACGGATTTAAGTAATTCTTGTGATCCACCTTGTTCCCAAAGGACATTCATAAATACAAGTCCATTTCCCCTTGACTCTTCGTGGGCAATTTTTGCCTGATCAAGACAGCCTTTTATCCCAAAGTCTATTAATTCCCTTTGTTTTTCAGCTCTACTTTTGCCTTTGAAAATAGGAGAAATAAACTTTCCATCTTCATCATAAAAATCAGGATTAACACCAGAAAAGGTTCCTGCCCCACCACAATTTGCCCACCTTCCTGAGGTAATTCCTGTTGATACATTTATTCCTTTACCACCTTCTATCAAAGGTAATATTTCTTTTCCTGCAATAAGTACACTATTTAAATTCATACAAAACCCTTTTTTAAATTCTAAAACATCCTAACAAATAAAATAAAATAAGTCAAAACAAATAAATAAATTTTAATAGAAATATTTTCCTCTATTGCAAAATAAGTGTAATAAGTTATATAATATAAAAAATTAACAAAGGGTTAAATATATGAAATCATTTTTAGATTATTTTTTAATAGATAATACCAGTCTTTTTATGGGTATATCATCTTGTTTTCTATTTATATTAGGACTTATTAATACATTTGTTTTAATATACAAAAGATATAATAAGAACAAGGATTTATCAAAAATAAAAGATTCTGACAGGGAATATAAATCTTCTCAATTAATAAACTTATTTTTAGGAAGTATTACATTACTATTTTTAGGGGTAATAAAATATGATTATTTTTTAAGTTTAGATGATACTTTAAATTCTTTATGGATATTATTTGCAATAATTTTAATGAATATAGTTTTCAAAACTTGTTTAATTTTTGCAAAAATAAAGGAAAAATATACACCTATTAAAAATACTTTTTTAAGATTAGTTGATAATTTTGTTATGGCAATAACAATAACACTTGGTTCATCAATTATAGCATCGCAAATTCCAATAGTTGAAATTTCAAAATTTTTCGGAACAGATGTATTAAGGTTTGATTTGATAAATTTGCCATTTTTACTTATTACAAGTTTTATAATAAGTTCATCAATCAGTTTATTGCTACAAAGTTTTTTTATAAAGTTTTCAGATGATACAAGGACAAATATAAATGATTTTTTAAATACAATAATACCGATACTGATAACTTTGATAATTACTATTTTTTATCCATTATCATATAATATGCTGATGGTAATTTCAATAGGGGCTTTATCTAAATATATATTAGAAAAGGTTTCAACATTTATAAATAATAGGAAATTATTAGGTAAAAAAACTACACCTATTTTAAAAGTGTTATATCCTATTTCTAATATACTTTTTTCAAGTTTTTTTGATATAGCGGTAATAACGATTTTAGTTTTCAGTTGTTTAAATTATGCTGGTTTTTATGGTATTACTATTACATCATTAGGGTTAATAAGTTCATTTATATTAACATCTAACATAAATATATACGAACACAAATCCGAAGTTTATAAGTACATAGCAAAAACAATAAACAATATTGCATTGTTTTACATATTTTTTGAGACATTAGAATTTATATATAAAACTCAAATAAATATAAATATATTTTCAGATAATGTCATAATAGGTTTATTTACCAGTATAGTATTTACAATTTTTAATACTTTAAAGATAATAAATTTGATAAAATATGTAAATATGCAAACTTCACGAATATATATTGCGATTCGCACGCTTTTATACATAATTTTATTTACTGCTTGTATTTCATATTTATTACCATATATAAACTATGAATTACTTGGTTCATTAGTATTAGGTTTAATTTTAATTACATCATTTATTTCAGTTTTACTAAATAATGCGATAGAGGTTTATAGTTTACAAAATAACAAAGATACAGTGGTATGCACCACATTAAAAAATTCAGTATTACCTTTAACAAATCAAATAACGACAATATTAATAATAATAACAATATTACTTTTACCAATAATAAAATAGGTGGAATAATGAACAATATTTACGAAGCAACGAAATTGATAGGAGATACCTATTCAGAACAGATTAAAAATCAAAGTCCAGAAGTTATAAAATACTTAGTCCATAAGTTAAAACATACATTCGGAGTAAGTTATGAAATTATGAATATATTTTATGCTGAAAAAGATTTATATTCATCATTTTCAGATACAGAAAAGGAATTAGTAGAACTTTCAGGAATCCTTCATGATTTAGGAAGATTTTATCAACATTCAGATGGGCATATACTGGATAATCATATTTTTAATCACGGGAAATATGCAGTAGATTTATTATCCAAAATAGAAAGGTTTAATAATCCAATACTTTTATTTGCAATAGAATCTCATAATGGATTAGCAATAAATTACGATAATCCTTTTTATAAACAATTATCGGAACAGGATAAATATACAGCAATGCAAATCGCAAAATTATTAAGAGATGCAGATAAACTTGAAAACATAAAGTTTTTTATCTACAACGGTATGCCTGCATTAGTTGCAGATAATGATAAGGGGACATTATCCGATTCGGTGAAAGAAGCATTAAAAAATCATAAGCAAGTTGATTATAAAATCATACAAACAAAAAGTGACAGGGTTACAAATGGTCTTTCTTGGATAAATGATATATATTTTGACAGCACAAAAAAAATTATAAAAGATATTGGTTTTATAGAAAAGGGAATACAGGTTGCTAAATTATATGGTGCGACTGAGCAAGATTGTGAATTTTTAAAGGAAGTCTTGGTGATATAATATGGATAATATACATAAGCAAAAGACATTTTTTGGTCGTCGTAAAGGTAAGGGGATGAGTAAGGCAAAGGAACTTTTACTTGAAGATTATTTGCCAAAATTTGGGATTACTCTTCCATTAAACGGGACAATAGATTTTTCTAAGTTATTTGATTTCAAACCTAAAAAATATGTATTTGAAATAGGTTATGGCGACGGCGAGCATATAGTAAATATGGCCCTTAAAAATCCAGACATTGCTTTTATAGGAACCGAAGTTTTTATAAATGGAAATGCCTCTTTGATAAAAAAGATTATTGCTAATGACATTAAAAATATCCGTGTTTTTCCAGATGATGTCAATTTACTTTTCCCATATCTTCCAGATGAAATTTTCTCCACTATATTTATTTTATATCCTGATCCTTGGCCTAAAAACAGAAACGAAGAAAGACGAATGATTAACAAAAATAATATAGAAATATTTTCAAAATTATTAAAACATGATGGAAACCTTGTTGTAGTAAGTGATCACCCTGTTTATATACCTTGGGTTTTAATGGTTATGTCAAAGCAAAATAACTTTTTGTGGACCGCGGAAAAATCTTCTGACTTTACAAATCCACCTCTTGATTGGGAAACGACAAAGTATGAAAGAAAAGCAATTTCAGAAAACAGAAAACCAATTTATCTTAATTTTATAAAAAAATAAAGAAAGTTATTGAAAAATCAATATGAAATGAGGTAATATATAAAAGAATTAAATTTATATTGATAAGGAAATAAAAATGAAGTTTGAAATGAAAAAAAGTTTGTCTTTATTGGCAGTAGTTTTAATATCATCTTTCGGATGCACTTCATCGGATATTGATAAGGAAATACCTTTATCATCAGAGTCATTGGTAGACCAAGGTGTAGTGTACAAAAGTGAAACTGTAAAGGTTGATGTTGAAAAAATTTCCGTGCCAAAGGCAAATCTTGATTCTCCTACAACTGATACCGAACTTTCAGAGGAAGAAGTAGAAAAAACCAAAGTAGTTGAAACAACAACACCAGTTAAACAAAAGGAAGAGGTTGCACAACCAACTCAAACTTCATCAAATGAAACAGATTCTTCAAAGGCAGATATTAAAAATACTCAAAAAGAAAACACTGCTGATTCAAAGGAAGAAATAAAAGTAATAGTTCCTCCACCTGCTGAAAATGATTCTACTATCAATTTTGTAGAAAGTTCATATACAACAACAAATGCAGGAAGGTCATCTGATGACATTGCTTTTGAAATGGCAGTTATGCAGGCAGAACGAAGAAGAGGTATTACCCCTTCTAAAAAGGTTGAACAAAAGGTTCAATCTGCAACTTCTGTTTCTGAGAATACAACATCATCTGTTTTGGTAAAAGATGATAACATGTTGGTTGCAAAATCCAGTTTTGATAAAAAGTTAAAAGTAAAACCTTTGGAAAAGGAAAGAAATATAACTTTTTTAAGTACTATCGTTTATCATTCAAATACAAAGGCCGACATTTCATCAAAGGATATGAAGGCATTAAAAAATGTTGTTAAATTTGCAAAGGAACACGATGGTATAATCAGGGTTGTTGGAAATTCATCCAGTCGTTCAAAGAATATGAAGGAAATAGAAAACAAAATTGCGAATTTTGATCTTTCGTTATTAAGGGCACAAAGGATAAAGGATGCACTTGTTAAATATGGTTTCCCATCTGATAAAATATTTATAAGTGCAGTATCAGATACAGAAAAAATTGTTGAAGAAAATATGCCTATAAACGAAGCAATAAACAGAAGAACAGAAATTTACATAAATTATTAACAAGATAAAGGTAGTTATTGCTACCTTTTTTATTTTACATATAGAGAGAGAATATTAGATGATTAAATCCCCGATGGATGATAGTCAGACTTTTTTAGTGGACGAAAATACATCAGTTAATAAATTTCGTTGGCGTTTGTTGAAAAACGATGAACGCCAGATTATGTCGCTTTCGCAAAAATATAATTTGCCGGATATAATATCAAAAATTATATGTTCAAGAAATATTTCAATAGACGAGGCAAAGGATTACATAAATCCACAAATTAAAAATTTACTTCCTTCACCTTTTATTTTAAAAGATATGGATAAGGCAGTATCCCGAATCGTATCCGCTATATACAAAGGTGAAAGCATAGGTATATTCGGAGATTATGATGTTGATGGTGCGACATCTACTGCAATTTTATACAGGTTTTTATATGATGTAGGGGTAAAACACATCTACATTCATATTCCCGACCGACAAACCGAAGGCTATGGACTAAACACAGATGGGTTAAAGGAATTACAAAAAAAAGGTGCAAGTTTAGTTGTGGCTGTTGATTGTGGAATAACAGGCTTTGATGCGGTTGATATGGCTAATCAAATGAATTTAGATATAGTAATAGCCGATCACCATGAATCCGAAGTTAAGGTTCCCGATGCCATAGCGGTAGTAGATCCCAAAAGGATAGATGACGATTCCCACCTTAATTACCTGGCTGCGTGCGGAGTAGTATTTTTACTAACTGTTGCATTGAATAAAACATTAAGGGACGAAGGATATTATAAGGAAAAGGGTATTTCAGAACCTGATTTATTTTCATATTTGGATTTAGTCGCATTGGGAACTGTTTGCGATGTCGTCCCTTTGATAGGTGTCAACAGGGCATTTGTTTCCGTTGGTATAAAGGTTATGGCAAAACGACAAAATGTAGGGTTAAAGGCCTTATGTGATATTTCTGGTGTTAATACCAGCCCAACCGTATACCATCTTGGTTATATATTAGGGCCAAGGATAAATGCAGGTGGCAGGGTTGGAAATTCAGCAATAAGTGCGGATCTTTTAACAACACGAAATCCTTTGACTGCTGATAATTTAGCAACCAAATTAAATAATTTTAATATAGAAAGAAAAGATATAGAGGCAAATGTATTAAGAGAGGCATTTGAAAAGGTAAGTTCAGAACTTAAACCTGATGATAATTTTATATTCATAAGTGGTCATAATTGGCATACAGGTGTAATAGGTATAATAGCAGGTAGGATAAAGGAAAGATACAATCTTCCAACATGTGTTGCAACCATAGATGAAAATGGTATTGCAAACGGAAGTGGGCGTAGCATTCCAGAAATAGATTTAGGAACTGCTATTATCAAGGCAAAGGAAATGGGAATTTTGACCGAAGGTGGTGGCCATTCTATGGCTGCTGGTTTTACCTTATCCCAAGACAAGATAGAGGAGTTCAAAAAATTTCTTCATAATTATGTAGAACACAGCACCCAATCACAAAAAATAATTCCTGTCTTAAATATAGATTCTGTAATTGATATAACAGGTATAAACAGCGAGTTAATAAAAAAACTTTCAATTTTAGAACCTTTTGGAACTGCAAATGACGAACCTAGATTTGCAATTTTGCATGCAAAATTAACAGGCAGTGATGCCCTTAATGGAGGTCATATAAGATGTTATTTTGCATCTGATAATGGACGAAGCATTTCTGCAATCTGTTATAAATGTATAGATACAGAAATGGGTGAAATTTTATTAAGTGAAATAGGAAACAGATTTAACTTAGCAGGAAAGATTCGTTCTAATGAATGGAACGGAAAGAAACACATACAATTTATAATAGAAGATATTGCAAAGGAATAAAAATGAAAAAAATACTAATTATAACCTGTCTTGTAATTTTTAGTTCAATAAAAATAGTTTATTCGCAAAATGCCCCAGCATTAAAGGAGTTAACCGAAGCACCTGAGGAAATAGAAGGTTATAATGCAAAAGAATTTAATGAGTGGTTAGAGGATTTTAAGGAAAAGGCAAGGAAAAAATATAAAATAAGTCAAAAGACGTT
The DNA here is from genome assembly GCA_944392955.1 of uncultured Alphaproteobacteria bacterium. GTDB lineage: Bacteria > Pseudomonadota > Alphaproteobacteria > Rs-D84 > CACZYB01 > CACZYB01. The sequence continues at coordinate 70,910 of CALXYK010000007.1, forward strand.
AGATACAGCATTTAAAAATATAAAGTATAATCCAAAGGTAATAAAATCAGACAGAAAACAACCAGAGTTTATGAGGACTTTTTGGAAATATTTTGATAGTGCCCTTAAACCAGAAAGGGTTGCCGATGGTCGTATAATGTTAAAAAAATACAAGACATTATTAAAAAATGTTTCTGAAAAATATGGTGTTCCAAAGGAAATAATAGTTGCCTTTTGGGGTATGGAAACATATTACGGAAAAATATTGGGTAATTATAATATAATAGATTCTTTAACTACATTGGCATTTGATCCACGAAGGACGGACTTTTTCTCTTCGGAGTTAATCCAAGCATTAAAAATAATAGATGCGGGCCATATGAAACCATCACAGATGATAGGTTCATGGGCTGGTGCATTTGGTAATTTCCAGTTTTTACCATCTACTTTTAACAGGTATGCAGTTGATGGTGATGGCGACGGCAAAATAAATCTTATAAGTAATATATCAGATGCTATGCATTCAGCAGGCAACTATTTATCAAAAATGGGTTGGGATAAAAAATACCGTTGGGGTCGCCCAGTATTGATAGCAAAGGATGATAAAAAAATTTGGGAATATGTTAATTCAAATGAATGGGAACCATTAAGTTTTTTCCGTTCACTAGGTGTAAAACAATTAGATGGAAACCTAGTTGCAAACAAAGATATAAAGGCAAGTTTAATAGCCCCAAACGGAGTAGAAGGTCCAGTTTTCATTGTATATAATAACTTTAAACTTATAATGAATTGGAATGCCTCAACTAACTATGCTCTTTCAATAGGTCTATTATCAGATGCCTTAAAAACAGATACAATTCCTATATTTGATAGGCCTGAAAATTGGGATAAAATGCAGGCTATGAGTACAAATCAAATACGACAAATCCAAGAAAAACTTGCCTCACTTGATATTTACGATTCAAAGGCAACTGGTTTATATGGTAAAAAAACTATGAAGGCTATAAAAAAGTATCAAAAAAAGTTATTAGATGGTGATGAAGATGTCTCAAAAACAGGAAAGGAAATCACATTTTACAAATCTGGAAAGCCAGTAATTCCAGATGGTTACCCTTCGTTTGATTTATACGAACAAATGTTTGATAAATAAAAATGTTTCGTATATAATATTAATAATCAAACAGGAATTATAAATGGCAAATGTTTTTAATATATCTCCTCGCTACCCTTTTCTAGATGTGTTGGCTAGATATATATTAGAAACTAGCAAACAATCAAATATAAACATAGCAAATGATATAGTTTTATTACCGACTCGTAGAGCATGTCGCCGGTTAAAAGAGATATTTTTTGAGTTAAAAGGACAAGAAGCAACTCTCCTTCCAAAAATTTTACCATTGGGTGATGTTGATGAAGATGGAGTTTCATTTATAGATTATGCCAATGATGATCTTATAACAGATTTGCCACCAGCAATAAGTAATATAGAAAGAAATTTACTATTATCTTATTTTATAAAAAAATATAATGAACAAATTACAGAGGAACAGGCCTATTCTTTGGCAGTTGATTTATCTCACCTTATGAATACGGTAGAGATGGAGGAGTTAAATTTTTCCAACCTTAAAAACATAGTTCCAGAGGAATTTTCGGAACATTGGCAAAATACATTAAAATTTTTAACTATTATAACCGAAGAATTTCCCAAAATATTAAAAGAATTTAACTTATTAAATCCTGTTGATAGGAATGTAAAACTAATAAAAAAACAAATAGAATTTTGGAAATTATATCCTCCACATGGTCGTATTTTCGCAGCAGGTTCAACCGGTTCTTTGGTTCCCATTTCTGAAATGTTAGTATATATTAGCAATCTTAAAAATGGTTTTTTAATATTACCTGGACTTGATAAAAATATCTCAGATTCTGATTTTGAATTACTAACATCTGATTTTCCATTTACAAATCAAAATCATCCGCAATATGGCCTATTAAAATTATTAAAAAAATTAGATATCAAAATATCCGAAATCCCTGAATTACCATTGTTTAAGGATTATAAAGATATAAGTTCTTCTGACAGGGAATTTCTATCCAGTAAAATAATGATTTTGCCAGATATGCATGATAGTTGGCAGAATATGCCCAAATTAGAAGATAGTGTATTAGATGGTGTTTCTGAAATCAGATTGGATAACGAAGCAGAAGAGGTTTTTGCAATTTCATGTTTATTAAGGAAAAGTGTTGCAGAAAATAAAAAAACGATACTTATTACACCAGACAGAAAAATTGCGAAATCAGTATCCAGTGAACTTAAAAGATGGAACATAATAGTAGATGATTCCGCCGGTGTCCCAGCCAGTGATACAACCACTGGTAATTATATTATTTTGCTATTAAAAATGTTGTATAATGATTTTTCCCCTTATTCATTATTATCAGTTTTAAAACACGAATATACTCGTATCAATTATGATAAAGAGACTCTAAATAATTTAACAGAAAAGTTAGAAACAAAATTTCTAAGGGAAAATAGTTGTATTGATAATTTAGAAAAACTTTTATCATTAACAGAAACAGATTCTGATATACACAACTTATTGTTATCAATAAAAACTATAACATCTGAATTTTATTCTTTAATGCAAAACGAAGATAAATACCCACTTTATGAATTATTGAAAAAACACATAGAGTTAGTTGAAAAATTTGTTTCATATTCTGATATAAATACCTCTGAAATTTTATGGGCAACTGATTTACACTCTTCGTTATCAGAGGAGTTAGGCATCCTATTAAATTCATTGAAAGCAATACAAATAGATAATCTTCCAATAGATAAGATGACTGCGAATGCATATTTTAAGTTTATTTCAAATTACCTATTATCTTTAAAACTTCGCCCAAGTATAAATACACATCCCAATATTGCAATAATGAATTCCATAGAAGCCAGATTGATGGATGCAGATTTATATATTATGTCAGGTTTAAACGAAGATATTTTCCCAAGGGTAAATAGTGATGATCCATGGATGAATCGCCCTATGAAAGCGAAGTTTAAATTACCACTTCCCGAAAGAAAAGTTGGATTATCTTCTCACGATTTCGTTGAGTTTTTCTGTAAAAAAAATGTAATTATGACTTATGCATCAAAGATGGATAATACCAGCATGATGACATCTCGTTGGCTTACAAAACTATCTGCAATAGTGGATATAGGACACATAGTTTGGAAAGATGAGGTAAGTAAAGAAGTTTTATCATGGATAAACAAAGATAAGGAATATAAGAAAAAGGAACTTTGTAAAAGGCCATCTCCTTGTCCTCCTTTGTATGCACGACCTGATACTTTATCTGCCACCTGGATAGAAAAATGGTATAGGGATCCGTATATAGTATATGCTGGTAAAATACTTGATTTAAAAAAATTATTTGAAATAAATCAAGAAGTAAGTTTTAGAGAGTTTGGAAATATAATTCACGAAAGTTTAGAAGAATTTAAAAAGAAAAATTTATCTTCATATGATTCGTTAATAGATATTATGATAAGAAAATCATTACCATATAAAACTATTGCACAAATAGATTTTTGGTATTCAAAATTCAAAGTTATTGCAAAATGGTTTGTTGATTATGAAAGGCAGTTAAAGGATATAGTCAACATTTCCTTTTTAGAAGAAACTGGCGAATATCAAATTACACCTACATTTAAAATTACCGCTAAGGCAGATCGTATAGATATTTTAAATGATTTCGGAGCTTGTATTTATGATTATAAAACAGGATCTGTTCCGAAACAAAAAGATGTGGAAACATATTCTCCACAACTTCCAATAGAAGCCATAATCCTACAAAATCAAGGTTTTAAAAATATTAAAATAAAACCTAAATATATAAATTTCAGGTATATAAAATTAGATGGTAAAGATAAAAAAACACTACCTAACAAATTAAATACATCGGAAAACGATGAAATAATTAAAACTACTATAAACAATTTAAAAGAAACAATATCCGAGTTTTCAAAAGAAACTACACCATATATCTCTCGCCCTAATCCTGATAAGACAGGACATTTAATAGAAACATATTCTGAATACACTCATCTTGCCCGGGTCAAAGAGTGGGAAAGTTAATCCCCACTAAACTTTCTTTTTCTTTGGTTTTAATATGATAGTCGCCAACGGAGGCAATGTCAAAGAGATAGATTGTTTTTGATTATGCCAAGAAATGTTTTCCGTTTTAATATCATACTTATTTCCAACACCACTTCCCATATATTCAAAATCATCAGAGTTAAATATTTCTTCAAATTCGCATTCTTCTGGAACACCAACACGATAATTTTCTCTTACAATAGGTGTCATATTAGAAAGAACTACCAAATAATTTTCCCTGTTTTTTGCATATCTTATATATGAAAATACACTATTTTCAGAGTCATTATAATCTATCCAAGAAAAACAATCTGGACTTGAATTATTTTCATATAGGGCAGGTTCAGATTTATATAATTCGTTTAAGAATTTAACTTCTTTCTGAACTGCTTTGTTATAAGGGTCGTCCATAAGATGCCAATCCAAACTTTGGTTTTCGTTCCATTCGTTGTATTGCCCAAACTCATCTCCCATAAAGATTAACTTACGACCAGGGAATGTCCACATATACCCGTAAAATGCACGGAGGTTAGCAAATTTTTGCCACTTATCCCCAGGCATTTTATTCAATAAGGAAGATTTACAATGCACAACTTCATCATGAGAAATAGAAAGTACAAAATTTTCAGAGAAAGCATACATAATACAATGTGTCATTTGATGATGAATATATTTTCTGTAAATAGGATCTTTGCTCATATAATCAAGAACATCATGCATCCATCCCATATTCCATTTATATCCAAAACCTAATCCACCTATATCAACAGGTTTAGAAACATTTCCCCATCCAGTAGACTCTTCTGCAAATGTAGCAGAGGAAGGAAATTTCCCATATAATATAGTATTTACTTTTTGAAGAAATGAAATTGCTTCTAAATTTTCCCTACCTCCATAAATATTTGGTATCCATTGGCCAGGCTGTCTGCTATAATCAAGGTAAAGCATAGAAGCAACGGCATCAAACCTTAAACCATCAACCTTGTATTCATCAAGCCAAAATGTAGCAGATGCGATTAAAAAGTTGACTACCTCATTTCTTCCATAATCATATATTTTTGTTCCCCAATCTTTGTGTTCGCCCTTTCTATCATCTTGATATTCATACAAAGGTCGTCCATCAAACAAGGCAAGTCCATGATCGTCCTTTGGGAAATGTGCAGCCACCCAATCAAGTATAACGGCGATACCAGCATTATGGCATTGTTCTACAAAATATTTAAAGTCATCAGGATTTCCATACCTAGAAGTAGGCGCAAACATCCCTATTGTCTGATATCCCCAAGAACCATCAAACGGATATTCCATAATAGGCATCAACTCTATATGTGTGAATCCCATATACTTAACATAAGGTATCAAATCATGAGCCAATTCTCGGTAATTTAAAAATTGATTTCCATCCTTCCTTTTCCAAGAGCCAAGATGCACTTCATAAATAGAGATAGGAGCATCAATTGAATTAACCGCCTTTTTTATCTTCTCCCAATGTGGATTTTGAGTCCATTTATAATTATCATTATTCCAAACAATAGAGGCGGTTTTAGGTCTAACCTCCTGATAAAATCCATAAGGGTCAGTTTTCAAAGGCAAAAGTCGGCCGTCCTTTGAAATTATTTCATATTTATACAAGGTTCCTTCGTCCAGTTGAGGAATAAAAATATCCCAGATACCACTTACTGGATGTTTTCGCATAACATTTACACGACCATCCCAATGATTAAAATCTCCAACAACACTTACCCTATATGCATCAGGTGCCCAAACAGCAAAAGAAACACCTTTTACCCCCTGATGAGAAATTACATGAGCACCCATCTTCCTATAAAGTTCAAGATGATTTCCCTCCAACAAAAGATGGTTATCAAATTCACCTATAACAGGGAGAAAACTATACACATCCTCTATCAATCTTTCCTTTGCATCATCATAGGTAACTAAAAGTTTGTAATCATTAACATCAAAGTCTACAAATGCTTCATACAAACCATCATCATGAATTTTTTCCATAGGGACTTCAACGGACAAACCTTTTGCAACGACAGATATTTTTTGTGCAAAAGGATTAAATGTCCTTATGACAGCAGAACTTTTTTTGTTATCTAATTTATGAAATCCCAGCAAAGCAAAAAGATTATCCGCTCTACCTGTTACGATATTTCTAATATCTTCACTTGATAAAAATGCACCACTCATAATTCTACCTCCCCATCAATATCAACTATATATGCTTTGTAAATCAAAAGCAATTAGATTTTTTTTAATTTTCTTCTTAAAAAAAAAAAAAAAGCATAGTAAAACAAAGAAGGAGACGGAGTGAAAGGGACAAAAGGAATGCAAAACAGGGTATTTTTATTTTTGGTGTTTTTCTTATGCATCTTAAATAATGCTTCGTCCCTTGAAGCGAGGAGAACTGAGGCTTCTTTAAACGGAGCCTCAGGTTTGTCTTCAAACGTTGCCACAATAAATGATATGGTTTGGTTAAAACCGAACGAGGCATTTCTTCCTTCCGAAGAAGATGCAATTGTCTATGAAATATCTTCGGTAAATGATGATAGTATAAATATGTCAAAAGAATTTGGCATGACTAGCACTCAACAAAGAGTAAATAAAAATACAGAAATTTCAAAGAAAATTGATACCCCTGTTAAACAGGAAAAGCAATTAAGTTCCTTAAAGGCTGAGGATAAAGTAAAAATTGTTTCCAAAACTGACACTGCCAAAAAAGAAAATAAAACAACATCTTCAAAAAAACAAAAAAATATTGATACTACTAATTCTAGTAAGAAGACAGATGATAAGTTTTCAAATATAAAGGTGGAAGAGGGTGAAGAAGTTTTAGTCTTTATGTCTCCATCAAAAATAGATAATAAAAAAAGTGATACCTCCTCCAACATAACTATTTCCCAAAATGAACAAAAGGTTGATAATGTTCCAACTAATACTCAACCTTCTACAACATCAGTTGTTGCTTCTGCCGACACTAATCCATTTGGTGTAATTGTTTCAAATACAAATATAAAAGAAGACGAAAAAACTTCGGCAGACAAAAATCCATTTGTTCGTGCCTTTTCCGCTCTTCGTCCAGAAAAAATTTCTAACACTAATTATAGTAATAAAAAGAAACAAAAGGAAAAAACTCTTTCATATATGAATCCTGAATTATTAAAAAAGGATTTACACCGCACATATCTTTCTGATAATCAATACCTATCACCAGTAGAAAGTTTTTCCGATGAATATGCAGATGAGTATTTAGAGGATGAGGCTCAGGAAAATTTTGAAAATCAATCAGAAGCCTATGCCGAAGAATATGCAGACGATACGAATTTTTCTTCGCAAAGAAATGTAAAGGATGCATTGGAAGGTGATGGTCCAGTAGATATAAATGAGATAAAGGAAAAAATCCAAACAACAAAGAAAATGTCCAATAGGGCAAGTGGACCTTTAAAGGCAGGTACCCGTGAAGTTTTAGAAATGAAAATAGATTTTCAGGATGGAAGTAGTGCAGTTTCAGGCGAAAGTGTTAATTTAATAAGGTCTTTTGCTCAGGTTGCGACAGATCAGCCAACTAACTCAATAGAAATTACAATACCAGAAAGTGTGATGAGTGATATAAAAAAGAAAAAATTAACAGCTCGTCGTCTTTCTATTGTAAGTAATATTTTAAGGAATGCGGGCATTTCCGATAAACAAATAAAACCAGTTTTAAGTAATAGAGATGAAGATTCTTTTGCATTTAGGATTATAAGTAATGACGAATATACTACATTCAGGGTAAGCAAGGGTGTAGATATGTTTGGTGAAGAAGAAAATGTAAAGGAATATAATGTAATGAAATGGTAATAGGTAATATTCTAAATTCAATCGTAAACTTTGTATTCCCTCCACAATGTTATGTCTGTAAGAAAATATTAGAAAGCGAAGATGGACTTTGTTTTGAATGTTTATCCAAAATAAATTTCATTACTAAACCAAGATGTAGTTGTTGTGGTATTCCATTTGAATTTAATATAGAAGGGAAAAATAAAAAATTACTATGTCCCAAATGTATGCTTAAATATTATCGTTTTGATGAATGTATTTCATCTGTTCGTTATGATGATATATCTAAAAAGATAATATTACCTTTTAAACATGGGGACAGGACAAATTTTGCAAAATTTATGGCAAAGATAATGTATACAAGTGGAAAAAGCATAATAGAAAAATCAGATATAATAATTCCCGTTCCAATACATTTTACTCGTATGTTAAAAAGGAAATATAATCAATCAAGTCTTCTTTGTAAATTTATAGGGAAAAGAAGTAATAAACCTGTTTTATACTCATTATTGATTCGTAAACATGCCACGGCATCACAGGGACATTTTTCTTTAACCCAAAGGAAACAAAATATACTAGGTGCTTTTACTATAAAAAATCCTGACAAGATAAAGGGTAAAAATATCCTACTAATAGATGATGTGTTTACAACAGGTGCTACTGTTAATGAATGTTCAAAGATATTAAAGCAAAACGGGGTAAACAAAATTTATGTTTTAACTTTTGCAAGGGCTGTAAAATAATATAACTATTGATTCTTTGTATATATTTATGTAATATATAATAAATAAATTAAAGGAAGATGAAAATGGGTTTATTAGCATTTATAATTTTATTACCAGTAATTGTTTTTGTTCACGAATTTGGACATTTTTTGTTTGCCAGAATAAATGGGGTAAAGGTAGAGTCTTTTTCCATAGGTTTCGGTTGGACATTATTTTCATGGACGGATAAATATAAAACTGTATGGAAGGTAAGTGCGATTCCCCTTGGCGGTTATGTAAAAATGTTGGGACAATCTGATACACCAGAAAGTGCAGAGGAAAAAAACAAAAAAATAAACCTTTTATCACCTAAGGAAAGAAGTGAAAGTTTTGAGTTTAAAAAACGTTATCAAAAGGCAGCCATAGTTGCAGCCGGCCCATTATTTAATTTTATATTTGGTTTTTTGGTATTTTTTATGTTGTTTTTATTTATAGGAGTTCCTAAAACAACATCAGTAATAATAGATATACAAAAGGATTCGCCCGCTTACATTGCAGGTTTTCAAAAGGAAGATAGTATAATCTCTATTGATGGGATACAGGTAAATCATCCATCTGGTATTTCAGAGGTTATAAACTCATCAAATGGTAAAAAATTAAAATTTGAAGTCGCCAGAGATGGCAAGGTAGTTGAAATTTTTGCCACACCTAAAAAAACTAATGATAAGTATTTGCTAGGTATCAGTTATGGTTCTCGGTTTAATGAGTATAAAAAGTTAGGTTTTATTGATTCTATCACAAATGCATATAGCGAAGTTTCTTACATAGTTTCACAAACGACAAAATCTTTGTTTGAAATATTAACAGGTTCCCGCTCATCAAAGGAATTAGGAGGAATGATTTCTATTGCAAAGGTAAGTGGAGATGCCTTATCCGCTGGATTTTATTCTTTTATGTATTTAATTGCACTTTTATCAATCAGTTTGGGGTTATTTAATTTATTCCCTATACCTGTTCTTGATGGAGGATACTTATTTATTTATTTAATAGAAGGTATTTTAGGTCATGATTTATCTGATAAGATAAAGGAAAAAATGTTTTTTATAGGTTTTATGTTTATAATATTTTTGTTATTACTTTCTAATATAAATGATATAATAAGGATGTTTGAATAATGTTAAAAAAAATATCATTTATATATACATTTTTCTTATTACTGATTAGTTCGGTTGCCTTTGCTAATTCTAGCAATACAGATAATATTGAAATTATAGGTCTTCAACGTTTACATCCGGATATGGTAAAAAATGTAATAGGCAAACAGGAAATAAATTCTTTACAAGAAAAAGATTTAAACGAGATTTTATTAAGATTATATAAAACTGGCTATTTTAATGATATAAAGGTAAATAAACAGGATGGAAAATTAACTATTATTGTAAAGGAAAATCCTACGATAGGGGAAATAGGTTTTGAGGGAAATTCTGATGTAAAGACCGAAGATTTGCAAAGGGGAATAAAAACTCGTTCCCGCAGTATTTTTGACCCAACAACAATAAAACAGGATGTTGAAACAATAAAAACTATGTATAAACGTTTGGGTAATTTTAAGGCAGTTGTTGATGCAAAAACAATAAAGCGAAAAGATAACCAATATGACATAGTTTTTGAAATATCAGAGGGGAAAAAGGCTTATATAAAAAATATCACAATAAATGGTAATGAAAATTTTTCTGATGACGTTTTAAAAGAAGTTATTATGAGTAAGGAGTATTCATGGTGGAAACTTCTTGAAATGTTTGACACTTATGATGAAGAACGAATTTTATACGATACCGATTTATTAAGAACTCATTACACTTCCAGTGGTTTTCTTGATTTTGCAGTTTTATCTTATTCTGCAAAAATGGATTTAAGTGAAAGCAATTTTTACATTACATTTGATATATCCGAAGGTAAAAGATATAAGGTCGGTGAGGTAAAAATTTCATCTGAAATTCCTGATTTAGACGAGCAAAAATTGTATAAACTGATACTTTTGAAAAAGGGTATGTGGTATAGCGAAACCATTGCTACTAATAGTATAATAGATATGTCAAAACAAATGGGAGAAGATGGATTCGCATTTATAGATATAGATATAGAAAAACATCCTAATCCTGAAACTGGTATAGTTGATGTAGTCTTTACAATAAAAAATTCTAAAAAGGCGTTTATCAATAAAATAGATGTGAAAAATAATACTCGTACATACGACAGGGTAATAAGAAAAAATTTAGATTTTGATGAACAGGATATATACAATTCTGCAAAAATAAAATCCTCAGAACAAAAATTGATGAAGACAGGATTCTTTGAAAATGTTTCAATATTACCTAAACCTATTTATGGCACACCTGACAAAGTTGATATAGATGTTAATGTAAATGAAAAATCTACTGGTGAGTTATCATTAGGTGCTGGTTGGTCCAGTTTAAATAAAGGATTTTTTGAATTTGGAATAAAGGAAAGCAACTTTATGGGAAAGGGACAAACCCTTAGTTTTGTTTCTACATTTTCAGGCACACAAAATAATTTCAGTTTATCATTCATAGAACCATATTTATTTGATAGGGATTTATTAGGAGGAGTAGATGCCTACTATAATCAATATAAATATGCTTCTACATACGGATATGATATAGATTCTGTTGGTCTAGGCTTTAAAATAGGTTGGGATTATAACGATAATCTTTATCAAAGATTTAGTATTTCTGGTAAAAATGAAAAGATGACCAATATATCAGATTCTCTGTCTGGTGAATTATTAGAAGGTGTTGGAGATTATAATGTCTTTAAGGTAGGTCAGGTTCTTACATATCGTGATCAGATAATGGATTTTGTAAATGAAACACAACAAGGTTATGTTTTAACATTATCTAATGAATATGCTGGATTCGGTGGTGATAAGTATTTTGTAAGAAATGAATTCTCCGCAAGGCAGACTTTCTCATTTTGGGACAATGTATGGCAGTTTGGTATTTCATTTAATGCTGGTAATATAAATTCATTAAATGGAACGATTCTTTCCCGAAGTGATAGATTTTTACTAGGCGGTGATTCGTTAAGAGGATTCGAATACGGCGGAATAGGTGCTCGTAGTAAACAAAATACCAGTTATGCTTATGGTGGAAATTGGGAGGTAAACGGAACATTCCAGTTAAATTTCCCTATTGGAATTCCAAAGAAATATAAGGTTTCTGGATATATATTCTATGATTGGGGAAAACTTGGAAAACCAGTATTAGATGATTATAGTCAAATATTATATAGCGGTAAGGTAAGAACTTCTGCTGGTTATGGAATATCATGGAATTCGCCAATAGGTGCAATAAACTTATCATGGGCTTATCCTATTACATACGAAGAATATGATGAACGACAAAGATTCAGATTTTCCATAGGAACAGGATTTTAATACCTATTGATTCTTTGATTTAACTTGTTATAATTAGATTCGTTTTAAACTAAGAGGAGAAAGAAAATGAAAAAAGTTCTATTATTTTTATTTTTATCATTAGGTTTTTTTACAGCATCAGTTAAGGCTGAAACAACAAATACAGTTGGAATTATAAATGTCCTTGAAATCAATGATAAGGCAAAGGTTATGAAATCCCTAAATGCCCAAAGGGATAAGGCAGTTGAAGAAATTCAAGACGAAGTTAATTCTAAAAGGAAAGAGTTTGAAAAAAAAGAAGAAGAATTAAAGGGGAAACAGTCCTTAATGGAAAAAGAAGCATTTGGTAAAGAAGTTGTTTCTTTTCAAATGGATGTTATGAATTACGATAAACAAACAGAACAAAAACTAAGCAAAGTGGAAAAATCCTATGTTGAAGCATTAAAAACTATACAAAAAGATTATCTTGATAGAATAGTTAGAGATATTGGAAAATCAAAAGGTTTTGAAGTAGTTATAAATGCTCAAACTGCTATTATCCTAAATGATAATCTTGATATTACAGAAGATGTTATAGAAGCATTAGATGAAGAAATTACAGAAATAGATTTAAGTAGATACTAATTTTTTTCTGATATAATTTATTGTTTCCCCTTTAAATTTTTGATATAATCAAAAAGTATTAAAGGGGGAATTTTTTATGCTAACTACAAGAAATTTATTTTTATCAGTTATAATTGTATTTTTGTGTTCTTGTTCATCATTACAAAAACATGCTCCTCAAAATGCTACTACAAAAATTTATAATAAGGTTGGGACAATAGATATTGATGCAATTCATCAACAGGTAAGGGTAATAAATAACCTTAATCTTCAAAAGGAAAAAGCAATACAAAAATTAAAAACAGAAATAGATGCAAAAGAGTCAGAGTTTGATAACAAAAGAAAACAAATCAAAGAAAAAGAAGGCTCAATTGATAAAGAAAATTTATTAAGGGAACTTCAAATATTACAAATGGATATTATGTCCTATGACAAGCAAATTTCCAATCGTATGAGTGATATACAAAAAAGATATGTTAACGCTTTGGAACTTATACAAAAACAATATCTTAATGATATAGTTAAAGATATAGGGAAAAAGAAAAAACTGGAAATAGTTGTAAACGGGCAAACTGCAATTCTTATAAACGAAAGCCTTGATATTACTGCTGATGTTATACAACAACTTAATCAACAATTAAAAGATATTACATTTGAAACAAAGTAATTTTCGGGATATTATTTCCTTGTATCCATTATAAAGTTTTGTTATAATGTCTTATATATAAAAAGGGGAGTGATTATGAAAAATATTAAAAAATTACTTTTAACAATTTGTATATTGTTTTTGTATTCTTGTTCTTCTGCTGATAACATTGAAAAATCAGATATTGCCACTTTAAATAGTGCAAGTATGAGAAAAGTTTCTACAATACAAGATACAAATACAGATTCTTCATCAGATGATGAACCTGATTTATATGAAGAAATGGACTATACATTAAAAAATTTGAAACAACAAAAGGGTGATATTCCTCCATATCAACAATTGGAACGTCAAATAAAAAAGGTAGAAGTAAAAAAAACAATTGTAAAACCTGTATATAATTTGGATAAACAAGTTCATGATTTTACTCAGACAGAGGTAGAAGATTTTCTTGATGATATAAGTGAACAAACAGAATTAGTAGAAGACGAAGAATACGACAGCAAAACTATAAATCTTTTAATGGAAAATTATAGAAATATTTTACAAACATCTTCTGCATGTTGTGTTTCTAGTATATCAGAAAAATTAAAGGAAAATGGAGTTTATGGAGAATCCTTACTACATATTTTAAAAGGTGATGCACACGATTACTTTGTTCAAGATACTTGCTTAATCATCTCAAATAAGGAAATATCTGATATTTTTGAAAGTAAGGCATTGGCTAAAATAATAAAGGGAGTAAGAAAGGATTGTATTTGTAATAATAAGGAGTATTTAAGGGCAAATATAAATAATTTTTACAGAATATATAACGAAGATCCCGATTTTTATAAGGAAGTTTTGATTTATAGATACAAAGATAAACAAGGTCGTATCACAGAACATGATGTTAATGAAACGATATTAAACATTTCTTTGACATTAGAAAATTGCCCTTAATTTATTTTAGGTTGGTTTAAATTTTATATTCAAAATTGGAGGTTTTTTATGGATAAGTTTTATGATGTAATTGAAAAGATGAAATTAAAAGACATTGCCATCTTAACAAATGGAAAAGTTGATGAAAAATATAATGACTTTGAAATAAAAAATCTTGGTTCTCTTGAAAATGCAAACAGGGAAAGTATCATATATTTATCATTGGATAATGCGGTAAGTTCGGCCCTTGATAAAACTGCGGAATATAAGGAGAAATTAAGTCATATACAGGCTGGTGCCTGTTTCATAAGGCAAGAGGACATTCATTTCCTTCCAACTGGTATTATTCCTGTTGTGGTAGAAGATCCAAAACTTGCCTTCATACAATTAACAAAGGTGTTTTATCAGGATAAAAATGTCAAATACGAGGGAATATCCCCTAATGCATTTGTTGCAGAAGATGTAGAATTTAAAGATAAGTCCTCAGTTCATATAGGACACTTTGCTGTGATAGAAAGTGGTGTTTCAATAGGAAAAAATTGCTATATTGGTTCTGGTGCAAAAATAAAAACAGGTGTTCAAATAGGTGATAATTGTATTATAAAGGAAAATGCAGTTATAAGTCATACTATAATGGGTAATAATGTTAATATAGGGGAAGGAAGTGTCATAGGTGGTAATGGCTTTGGCTGGCATAGTGGTTCCTTCGGTCATATATGGGTTCCACAACTTGGAAAAGTTATCTTAGAAGATGATGTTGACATAGGAATAAACACATCAATAGATAGGGGTGCAATAGGTGATACTATAATAGGCAAGGGCACAAAAATAGATAACCTAATACAAATAGGACACAATGTAAAAACAGGGCAAAATTGTATTTTTGCAGGAATGTGTGGTGTTGCAGGTTCAGCAAATATCGGAAATTGGGTTTTAGTAGGTGCCGGTGCCGGTATCTCAGGTCATATAAATATTGGAGATGGTGTTCAAATAGGTGCCAGAGGTGGTGTGATACAAGATTTAAAGGCAGGGGAAAAAGTAAGTGGTTATCCTGCTATGCCTGTATCTGACTTTTTAAAACAAGCCGCTCTTTTAAGAAGAATGGTTAAAAAGAAAAGTCCAAAATAAGACAAATTATAGGAAAGAATATTATCCTGTAAAAAAAATACTTGCCTTTTTTATCCACAAGGAATAGATTATAACAACCGATTATATGGAAGGATATTATCATGGAAAACGGAATAATGTATATTGATGAAATAAAAAGTATATTACCTCATCGCTACCCATTTTTAATGGTAGACAGGGTTATTGATATTGTTCCTGGCAAATCCGGAACAGGTATAAAAAATATAACAGTTAACGAAGAATTTTTTAATGGACATTTTCCAACTACTCCAACAATGCCTGGGGTTTTAATGCTTGAAGCAATGGCACAAACAGCGGTTCTTGTAGGTTCTACAACAGCACCAGATGAGTTAAAAGGTGAAATAGTATTACTTACAGGTATTGATAATGCAAAGTTTAAAAACAGGGTGATACCAGGCGATCAACTTCATATCAAGGTTGAAAAGATTGCGGAAAAGGGACCTTTTGAAAAATGGAAAGCCGAAGTATGGGTGGAAGATAAACTTTGTGTTTCTGCGACACTAAGTGCTATGAAATCAGGTCAAAAAAAGATTTAAAACCAAAAAACTTCATATTTAATATGAAGTTTTTTTTATGTTCTTTTATTATTAAAACAAACTTAAATTAACTTTACAAAATATACTGCCATAAACAATAAAACAAATGCAACAATTGTTAATAATTCTAAATGCTTTTCAATAAAATGTTTTGCATCTTCACCATATTTATTAAGAAGAAATGCAATAAAATAATATCTAATAGCACGAGACACAACCGAAGCAATTATGAATAAAGGGAAATTCATTTTAACAAGTCCACTTGCAATACAAATTACCTTATAAGGAAATGGTGTAAGTCCCCCTGCAAAAACAAACCAATATCCCCATTTTGTGTATAAAGCGGAAAATTCACCAAACATTTCATTATAACCTAACATATTTATGATAGATTTTCCTATGGTATCAAAGAAAAATGCACCAACATAATATCCTGCCATTCCACCTAACACACTTGAAATTAAAGCAATAGAAGATATAGACAAAGCCTTTGAAGGTCGCGCCAAAATCATAGGTATCATTATAATTTCAGTTGGGAAAGGGAAAAATATACTTCCAAAGAAAGAAACGAAAAGCAAAGTTGCCATAGCATATTTTGTTTCACTTAATTCTAATACATAATCGTATGTTTTTCTTAATATTTTCATTATAACCTCGGTAAATATTTCAAATTTTTACAATAAGGTAAAGTGTACTATAAAAATATATTAAGTCAATCAATTAAAAATAAAAAATACTTGAATATATAAAATGTATCTTGTATCCTTAAACATATAGGATCAAGGAGGTAAAATTGAAAAAAGTTTTAGCATTATTTTTGCTTATAGTCGTTTCAGGTTGTGGCGGCAACTTGTATGAGCCGGATCCAGTTGGTGTAGGCTATGATGCAAACGAATTAAAGATGTCACCTTGCGCTTGCTTACAAATAGAAACAAAGCCGGGGTTACCTGAATGGTTTATACAAACAACGATTTAAAACAAAAAAGCAAACAACAATCAACAACAAAAGATTCGGTTGCAGTATATCCTTTTACTGTTGATGTTGCTTCTTTTCCGGAAAGGAAGTATCTTGCCGGTATATATAAGTTTGCAAAATTTTCATATATATCGTTATTGATTTCTGTTGTGTTATGTTTTTTAATTATTTTTCGTTCTTTTTCTAGAAGTACCAGCCCAACATTTATCTATTGGGATGATTTAAATAATAAGTTTTCCTTTAAACCTTATGAATATGCAAAGAAAGGGGATTCTTTCACCAAAACAAAGACCGAACATGACTACTATACTGAATATTTCATAAATACTTATCTTAACAAAAGATTTGGAGTATCTGATATTTTTGTGGAAAATAATCAAAATTGGTGCGATTGCGAAAAAACTCGCCCTAATAAAATGGGAATATTTGATTTGAATCAGAATTGTTATTTGTGCACTTTTTCCGCTGGTCCTGTTTACAAAAATTTCTTAAATAATGAAAAAACAGCATACGAAAAATTTGCAGATAATGGAATAACAAGAAGGGTGGAAATCATAAACCTAGAAAAACAATATAGCAGGGCTGATAGTAGTAAGGTTTCCTTTTTAACTAATATTTTTAATTCATTTACAAGTTCTAAACCAAAAATATATAAAACCTATGATGGATACAAGGTTGATTTTATAATTGAAGATATAAAAGATGGACAAGTTACAGGAGCCGAAGTTTTAACTGGGTATTTAGAGGTAACAGGGAACCAATCATCACCAACAATAAAGTATATCAGTTCTGAAAATTATTTATTTCATCCAAACTATGATAAAGTTTTAAAAAAACATTTTTCACAAACAACAAATGAGGTAGCAAATGCCATCTACAAATAAGGAAAATAAATATTTTATTTATCTTTGGATAATAGCATTTTTTTGCTTAGTAAGTGTTTTGATATCCTTATTTGTCTCATTTGTTTTTTCAGATAATTTATCAGAGGATAAATTTGTAATAGAAGGTATAATGATTCCAAATGTATCAAATACAGAAGACAATATGCAAATAATTGCCCTTACTAATCAAACAACTACATCAAAGGAAAAAAACGAATTACTGAAAAATTTTTTAAAGGAATATATAGTAAATCGTTATACAGTTAGCGGTTCTGCTTATGAAATGCAAAATAATTTAGGTTTACAAAATTTAAATTCTTTATCAGGTGGTTTTATGCTTAAATACCCAAGTTATAGGGGTGTTAAAAATAATGAGATTTTATGGACTGATGCCTATGAAAATTTCAAAAATGGAAAGGATGGGGAGTTAGCAGAAATAAACGAATTGATGAAAAATAATACAACTCGTTCAGTAAGGATTCTTGGTGAACCTAAAAAAAATGGTGATTGGTGGAGTGTCCCAGTTGAATTTATATATAAAACACCAATAAACTATTCTGTTGAAAATACTCGTAGGGAAAAATATCAAATAGATTTAGATATAATAGCAGCAGGATTCAGGGATATAAAAAGCATAAGGCAAGGTCCTGCTTCATCCATTATCAAAATATATGTTATGTATATTAAAAAAACTAAAATCTAAGACTAAGCATTCTTAATCTTTTTTTCATAATGTTCCAAATAACTTTGTTTAAGGTTTTTTGTTTCAAATATTATACATACATCAAAACAATTAAAGTTCCAATCAATAAAGATTGTATTACTTACCTTACAACCTATTCTAAGATATCCTTTAATCATAGTAGGAAGTTCTTTAAATGCAACTACACCATCTATTTCACTTTTAGGTATAACAGGGTATTCGCATTTATCTTTTCCCCTTGCTTCCACTGCCAATTCATCAACTGCAACACAATTATAATAAAGATATGACAAAGATTGTTTATATTGATTTACATCGGTCCCCAAAAAACTACCACAACCAAACATAAGTTTTATATCAAAATCAAACATATATGCAGCCAAACCATTCCAAAGCATTTGCATAACGATTTTTGTTCTGTAATCTTTGTGTACACATGCCCTTCCTAGTTCTAATACTTCGCCGTTATAATCATTAAATTTTTCCACATTAAATTCTGATTGTGAATACCATTTACCCGCTTTTTTAGCCCCGTCCTTCCTCATAAGTCTGTATGTTCCAATAACATAATCAGCAGGATTATCGCCTGCGGTTTTATCAATAGCAATTAAATGATCACAAAAAGGATCAAATTCATCAAAATCTCTTTCTTCTAATTTTACTTGCTCAGAAGGGATAGCTCCATCTTCTTCAAAAAAGATTTTATACCTAAGTTTTTGAGCCGCAATTACTTCTTCTTCTGTTTTAGCAAGCCTTATCTCAAACTTTTCGTTTTTGATATTATCAAGATAACTAGTCATAAATATTCCTATTTTGTTTATAACGGATATATCATACAAGGTTGAGATAATAAAATAAAGCAAAAAATAAAATAAGAATTTTAACTAGTATTTCTATAATAGATATATTATAATTCAAAAAAAATAAAAGGGGACAAATTATGAAAAAAGATACACAATTAACGGAGACACGTTGGGATTTATCATGTCTTTATAATTCTATACACGATAAAAAAATTACAAAGGATATAGAAAAGGTAAAATCTTTATGTAATAACTTTCCAAAAAATTATAAGGGGAAATTATCATCTACATTAGAACATGCTATTATAGATTTAATTAAAATAGAAGAAATTACCTCAACAATATTTGCATATTTTTATCTTATGAGTAGTCGTGATGCAGAAAATCAAGAAATAAAAAAACAAACTTCCATAGCAACAGAACAATTATCAACAGCCTTATCTCAACTAACATTTTTTGATATAGAATTAGGCAAAATGCCAACAACCGCTTATGAAAATCAAATAAAAGATTCGGATATACTAAAAAAACATAAACCATATCTAGATGATATAAGGAAAAATGCAAAATACCAATTAACAGAGGATGTAGAAACAATTTTGACTCGCCTATCTCCGTTTTTAAGTAATGAATGGGACGATATGATGGACGAGATGGAAACAAAACTTGTATTTACCTTAAAACGTAAGAAATATAATTTATCTGAAATTATAAACATAAGTAATAATTCACACAATCCAAAGTTAAGACAAAAAGCACTTGATGAATTAAATAAGGTTTTATCAACATCTAATTATGCAAACCTAAGGGCAAGGGCATTAAACTTAGTTATAGGAGAAAAGAATATTTTAGATTCTGAACGTGGATTTAAAACTCCTATGTCTTCACGAAATATATCAAATAATTTAGATGATGAAACCGTTAATGCTTTGCATAAAGCAGTTGCTCAATATGGTGCAAAACAAGGCAAAAGATACTATAACATTTTGCGAAAATTATTAAAAAAGAAAACTCTTAGTTGGTCGGACAGAAATGCACCTTTACCATTTGAAAGTAAAGTTTATTATACATGGTCAGATTGTGTTGATACCGTGATAAATGCCTATAATAATTTCTCTTCAACTTTATCAGCCTTAATAAAGGATTCTTTCACCAATCACAGAATTGATGCACCTGTTTATAAAGGGAAAACAAGTGGTGCATATAACTATACCATAGTATCCGAAAATGGCAAAGTTTCAACCTGGACTTTCCTAAATTATATGGGAACAACCAGAGATGTAATGACACTTGCTCATGAATTGGGGCATTCAGTTCATGGACAACTAGCCGGTAATGCACAAGGAGTTTTACAGGCACAGGCACCTATGGCATATGCAGAAACAGCAAGTATTTTTGGAGAAATGCTAACATTTGAATATATGTTAAACAATATAAAGGATAAAAAGGAAAAACTAATTTTACTTTTATCAAAATCTAATGATTGGATAAATTCGGTCAACAGACAGATAAGTTTTTCCTTCTTTGAGCAAATAATTCATGAAAAAAGGAAACTTGGAAAACTTACCAGTCAAGATTTTAACGAGGCATGGTTAAAAGTCACAAGGGATATGTATGGACCTTCTGGTGAAATTTTTGAATATAACAACATTGAAAATCTTTGGTCCTATGTAAGTCATTTTATGAGACCATTTTATGTATACGCTTATTCATTTGGAGAATTATTTACCCAAAGTCTATTTGCAGTGAAAAACAAAGATAGTAAAAAGTTTGAAAGATTATACATAGATATGTTAAAAAGTGGATCTACAAAAGATGCCGTAGGCTTAATGAAGCCATTTGGACTTAATCCAAAAGACAGCAATTTCTGGAAACAGGGTATAGATGTATCTATAAAAAAATGGCTTGATGAGGCGGAAAAGTTAATACAGGAATTAAAATTATAGGAATTAGTTGATAAATGACTAAGTTTTAATAAGATAAAAAAATACTTTAAAAATAAAAATATTATAGTAAAATCAGAGGCTATGAAACTACATAGAACGAATTTAAAGATAATAGATAAGTATATAATCAAACAAATTTTGTTTGGGTTATTGATAGTATCGTCTATATTATTAGGTATAGCATGGTTTTCCCAGATTATAAGATTGCTGTCATACCTTGTAAATAATAATATAGGTTTCTGGACATTCATAAGGATGACAACACTATTACTTCCTGATTTATTAGTCATAATTTTACCTATTGCATTATTTGCCGTTGTGTTATTTGTATACAATAGATTAGTTTCAGATAAGGAATTAGTTATAATGCAAGCAGTAGGTATGAGTGTTAAGGAATTATCAAAACCTGCATTGAATATAGCGATACTTATTACATTGATGAGTTTTTATGTTACATTATTTATTTCTCCTATTTATGCAGTAAAATACAGAACATTTGCCTTTGATGCACAAAATGATATTTCTGCCCTTTTAATCCAAGAAGGTGAATTTAACGAAATTACAAAAGGTCTTACTATATATGTGAAGGGATCAAAGGATAATGTTTTATCCGATATATTTATTAACGATCAGCGAATTCCAACAAAACCACGAACAATACTTGCAGAAAGGGGCATAATTACAGCATCTAATAATAATATATCAATAGCCCTTGTTAACGGAAGTGTTCAAGAAGAATCAGATGGTAAATATACTTTTGGTTCCTTTGAAAAATATACGGCGGATTTAGGGGTAGTTGCAAAAAATTCCGTTAGAAATAAAAGGGCAGGTGAGTTAAAGTTTTTTGAAATTATTTTTGCCCGAGAGTTAGGTTATGCAAACGATGAAACTTACCCTAAGTTTTTAGTTGAACTACATAAAAGATTGATAGAGCCTTTATATAATATAATATTTACTTTGATAGCATTGGTTGCAATTTTTAAATCACCACTTAATAAACGTAGCAATAGTAAAAATATGATTTTTGCGGTTTTTTCTATGATAGGTGTAGAAATGTTATATATAGCATTGCTTAATTTATTAAGAGTAAACAGACATTTATATCCGCTGGTATACTTAATTACAATAGGAATAATAATACTATTATACAAAATATTATATAGTGAAAAAACAATCAAATTCAAAAGGATAAAGTGGAAAAAATGAGATTATTTTATAAAATTTGTCCTTTGTTTTTGGTTTTTATTTTTTCTAACGAAGTTGTTTGTGCAACTCCTGATGATACTTTGTTTGAAACAGATGCGGTTATATATGATAAAAACACAGGGAAATTTACAACAATAGGCGATGTAAAAATAGATTATAAGGATAATAAACTCCTTACAAAGGAAATGGAATATGATACTACCACCAATGAAATAACAGCAAAAGGCAAAGTAGATATTACTAATACAACTTCTGTTATGGATACGGAAAATCTTATTATAAACACAAAGGATGAAACCGCATCTTTGGGTGCTATAAATGTAAAATTTGGTGAAAATTCGTATGCTAAGGCAGAAAATGCGGTTATGAAAAGCCAACAAGAAATAGTTTTAAAAAATGTTGAATATACCGCCTGTAAAGAAGGATTAAATGAATGTTCAAATCCACCTACCTGGAAAATAGGTGCTGGCAAAATAACTCATAACAGAGATACAGGAAGTCTTTTCTATACAAATGCACTTCTATACATGTGGGATATTCCGGTTTTTTATTTACCGATGCTACGAAGTTATACACCAGAGGTAAAAAATAAAAGTGGGCTTTTGTATCCAAAGTTTGGAAGTTCATCTAACCTAGGCACGGTTTTCCAATTACCTATTTTTATAAAAATAAATGATTATAACGATATGACTATTACTCCAATGATAACATCGCAAAGGGGAACTTTGTGGTTAGGGGAATACAGGACTAATCAAGATTTTGGAACCAGTTTTACAGAGGGAAGTTTCAAACAATCTGGGGATGACGAAGATAAAAGATGGTATATCAATACCAAGAACTATTTTGAAATAAATGATGTTTGGCGTGGAAAGGTAAATATCGCACGAACTTCAGATGATACATATTTAAGGTTGTATGATTTTACATCTGATCCTTGGCTTTCCTCTGAAATAGAGTTAGAAGGTTCGTTAAATAGAAGTTATTTAACGGCCAATATGTATTTTTATCAGGATTTAAGAGATATTGCCGATAGTTATACACCAAAAGTAGTACCTATTATTGATTACAGAAGGGTAAGCGAGCCTAACTCTATTGGCGGATTCTTTGATTTAAATTTAAATACTGCACATATATTAATGGATTATACAGATTCGGACAGAAAGACATCCCGAAATTTCAGAACATCTTCTATACTTAGGTATAACCAACCATTTACAACCTCTGGGGGTCATTTATTTACATTAGGGCTAGAAGGTAGAGGTGATTTATTTGTTTTAGAAGATATTATGGATAGTAATAACAACGATAATTACTATTCAGGAACAGAAGCCAGAGGCAACATTAGTGCAGATTTAACATGGAAATATCCACTTTATCGTTCATATTCTAATAGAACAGAAATAATAGAACCAACGATAGAAATAATTGCCTCTCCTAAAAAAGAATCCAATTCAGTAATTCCTAATATGGATAGTAAATATATGGAATTAGAGGTTGAAAATTTGTTCAGCACAGATAGATTTTCTGGTTATGATATTTTTGAAAGTGGAACCAGATTAAATTATGGAATAAACTACATTCAAAATTACAATAACAATCAGCAACTTGCGTTTTTCATAGGTCAAAACTATAACATAGATGTTCCTGATGATATTTACTTAGATAACAGTGGTCTAAAAAATGTAGAAGGTTTATCTGATATAGTTGCAAGTATGACTTATACTCCATCTCAATATTTAAGGTTCAAATACAAAACTCGTATTTCCAATAATGATTTTAAGGTAAATCGTAATGATGTTAATTTATACATAGGTCCAAGAGCTTTAAACATCACATTAAATTATGTGTATTTAAGAAATATGTTTATAGAGGATGAATTATCAGTAAGAAAGGATGAATTAAATACATATATTTCCTCACAACTAACACAAAGGTGGAGGGGATTTGCAGGACAAAGGTATGATTTATATGAAAGTAGGACAATAGAATTTTTTGCTGGTTTGGAATATGAAAACGATTGCTTTAAATTTAATATTAACTTCTTAAATGAAAATACCCGAGATCGTGATTACATAGGAGACAGATCTATTTACTTTACATTTACATTTAAGACATTAGGAACTATTTCAAGTAGTTTTGGAGTTCAGTCTAATTCAAATGAATAAGGGGAAAGGGGAATTATGCTAAAACGATTTTTAATAATTTTTATGATGTTGTTTTTCACTTTTGAAGACACGAATGCTTCATCTGTTGAAATAAAGGCAATAGTCAATGGTGAAGTTATTACCTCGTTTGATATAGGTGAAAGGGTAAAACTTTCAAAGGAACTTCTTAAATTAAATAAGATAGATATGCCACAGGAGCAAATAGAAGCAAATGTCCTAAATGAAATGATAGATGATAAAATAAAAATTGCCGAAGCCCAAAAATATGGTATCCGAATTGATGAAACAGAATTAAAAGAAGCAATGTTAAAAATGGAAAATTATCTTAAATTACCAAAAGGTGGTTATGATAATTTAATTAAAAAATTAGGAATAAAAGATTCCATAGTAAAAAAACAAGTAGAGGCTGATATTATTTGGATGAAATTTACCTATGGTGTCCTTCGTTCTTATGTGAAAGTTTCCGAATCTGAAATAGATGCTTTTATAGATGGTTTAAAGGAGAATAAATATTTTAAATATGATTTTGTTTCATTTATCAAAGATGCAAAAGATTTTAAAAAATACAATTCTGATTTAAGTAAAATAACAAAATGTTCTGATTTTATTGATTACGCAAAAAAACATGGAAATAGTGGTAGTGGTTTAAAAATATCATTAAAAGATGTTGAAATGGATAAATCATTACATTCTTTCTTTTCTCGTTCTGCCTTGAATAAGGCTTTACCTGCAATAGATATCAATGGTGCCACAACAATATTTTTCATTTGTGATAAGCAAGAATATATTCCCGAAATAACGAAAGAGGAAAGGGAAAACATACGTTTCCAAATTTTACAAAGCAAACTTGATGCTTATGCTAATAAATACTTTGAAAAGATAAAGGCAAATTCTGTAATAGATATCAAATAATCTATTCCAAATCCTTTTTTACATCAGGGGAATTTAAAATTTCTTCTATTCTGTTTGCATATTCAATGGAATTATCTTCTTTGAAAATTAACATAGGTGTATTTCTAAGGTTTAATTTATTTGCCAAAACAAATCTAATTTCTGAACTTATTTCATTAAGTTTTTTAACCAAACCTTCATTCTTTTTTGTATCTAAGGCAGATATGAATACCCAAGCAGTTTGATAACCTGGACTTGGACTTACTTCTGTTATAGAAAATATATCAGAGATCTTATTTTCAAAAATGCCTTCCAAAAACATACTGGAAAGAGTTCTTTTTATAACTTCACCTACTTGTTGTTGTCTTTTTGAAAATTTTTTCATACTGCACACTCCAAAAGAAAGACTACTATACCCACATAGATATAGTAGCCTTAATAATAAACTATTTTTGTATTAAAATATCCCCAAGCATTATACCACTTTCTTGAATAGTTCCAGCAGGTAGTTCAATCACATACCTTGTTAAATATTCAGGGCTAAGGAATTTAGTTTCACACTTTTCAAAGAAACTATTTACATCTATATTTTTATTCTTCCTAAATGCCTTTTCAAATTCAACAGAACAAGGATTGATTAGTTCTTCACTCAAAGGAAGTCTATCCGAAGTCAAAGCGATAACCTCACCTTTGTTATTAAGAAATACCATATCAAGAGAAATCAAAGTATCCTTCATCCACATAGAATAATAACCAGGATCTTCAAAATCAAAAATCATACCAGTATTTTTATCAAGACCTTCTCTTCCCATAAGTCCATTAAGTCTTTTTTCATTGGTATCAGCAATTTCTAGTTTAAGTTGGACTTTTTCCTTTCCTTCTTTATCACTAATTGTAAACTTTGTATAATCACGACAAGGAATGAGATAAAATACTCCGAAAACAATTGCGATAATAAGGAACAAAGTTGCTATCAAAAGATAAATTTTAGAATTTTTATTTTTTACAGATTTTGTATTTTTAGCCATTTTATACCTCCCATATTTTGTTTACCCTAATAGATTATATTATAAAAAAGACATTTATTCAACAGCAAAAGATTATAAAACACTTTTTTTACTATTAAGGACTTCTGCCCCAATTACAACATCCAAAAGTTCATTTGTTATTTCAGTTTGTCGTCTTTGTTGATATTTAAGATTCATAGTTTCTAAATGTTCATCAATATTTTTTTCAGCATTTTGCATAGAAATCATTCGAGTAAAATATTCTGCTGCTAAACTTAAAGAAATTGCCTTATAAATATTTACAAATAATAATTGTCTCATAAATTCTGAAAATAGATTTTTTCTAGTATTATTACTATACATAGGAATATTTTTCGTAGGCCATTTTTTATTTTTTAAGTTTTTTAAAAAATCTAAATCTACGGGTAATAATTGAATAACATTTTGTGTAAGCAAAGAATGTTCATCTTTACTATTATAAAATATAAACAATTTTAATTTATCATTTGAAAAGGAAAAATCCTTTTCTCCCATTTGTTGTTGCATTTGTATTTCACTTACACGAAATAATATTTTCTGAGCCACTGTTATCATAGATCTAACAGAACTTGGCATAGTAAATAAGGTGTTTATATCCCACCCCATAGCCAAAATCTTAGAAGACAAACTTTTCCCACCAACAATAAGGGTAATATCATTTTGATTTACATTATTTTGCTTTAAATAATCAAAAGCAAAGTTGGCAATGGTTTTATTAAATTTCCCAACCAATCCCTGATCTGAACCTAATATTATTGCTACCACCTTTTCTTTAAAATTTTTCTTTGCCAAAGAAGGAATGCTGTTTGTTTGTAGTAAGGCTTGTAAAGCAAGTTCTATATTGGCATAATATTGTTCCAAAGATTTAGAAGATTTTTCATATTGCCCCACACTCACAGCAGACAAAGTCTTCATACTACTTACTATATCCCGTAAGGAAGAAGTAGTTTTTATTCTTCGTTTCAAACCTTCCAAAGTCTGCATATTTATCCTTCGTTTTTCTCTTTAAATCTATTTGTTATTGTTTCGGCAAGTTTTTTAATTTCTTGCATAAACTTTTCATTTAATTTTGCACCATTGTCTATATCATCTAAAATATTTGGAATAGATTCATGTGCCTGTTTTATAAGTTCCTTTTCTAAATCGTCAATTTTATCCAAAGGTATATCATCAAATGCACCAGAGTTTGTAGCATATATTACAACAATTTGTTCACTTGCCTTTAATGGTTGATATTGAGGTTGTTTTAATATTTCACGAATTCGTTCACCTCTGGTAAGTATTTTTTTTGTTCCTTCGTCCAGTTGAGTTCCAAATTTAGAAAAGGCTTCTAATTCTTCAAACTGAGAATAGGAAATTTTCATATCACCAGCAACTGCCTTGTATGCAGGTAATTGTGCCTTTGATCCCACACGTGAAACTGATATACCAATATTTATTGCAGGTATAACACCTTTTTGAAATAAGGTATTAGTTAAAAATATCTGTCCATCAGTAATAGAAATTAAGTTAGTTGGTATATATGCAGCAACATTTTCAGCCAAAGTTTCACATATTGGCAATGCGGTCACAGAGCCACCACCATATTCTTTTCTTAATCTAGTAGATCTTTCTAACAATCTTGAATGAATATAGAATATATCACCAGGATATGCTTCACGACCAGGTGGTCTTCGTAAAAATAATGATAATTGCCTATATGCCTGTGCATGTTGAGTAAGATTGTCATAGATTACAAGAACATCTTTACCTTCTTTTTCCATAAAGTATTCAGCCATAGATGCAGCCGCATACGGAGCAATATACAAAAGTCCAGGGGAGGACTCTCCACTTGCATCTACGACAATAGTATTTTTCATACAATCTTTTTGTTTTAAAACATCAATAACCTTTGCGACACTATCTGCCCTTTGTCCTATTGCACAATATATGCATATTACCCCTGTATCTTTTTGAGCCAAAATAGCATCAACAGCAATCGCAGTTTTTCCAGTTTGCCTATCTCCTAAAATTAGTTCTCTTTGCCCTCTACCTATTGGGATAATAGCATCAATAGCCTTAATTCCAGTTTGCAAAGGAACAGAAACAGCCTGCCTTTCCATTATTGGATGTGCATCTCTTTCTATATTAAAACGTTCTTTTGTTATTATTTTAGGACCATTATCCAATGGATTGCCCAAAGGATTAACAACTCTACCTAATAATTCTTTACCAACAGGAACATCTGCTATCCTTCCGGTTCTTCTAACTTTATCACCAGATTCTATGTTCCTAGGACTATCTAGCAAAACAATACCAACTCTGTTTTCATCAAGGTTAATCACAATACCAACGGAATCTTTTATTTCCACTAATTCATCCATTTTTACACTGGAAAGTCCAGAGCAACTAACGATATTTCCAGTAATTTCCACTACTTGACCTATTTCTTCGGATAAAATAGTTGATTTGGTATTTTTTGTAATTTCCTCTACTTTTTCCATAGCATCTTTAACAGTTTCATTTAGCATTCAATTACTCCTTTGATATATTTTTTGAAATTTTCTGAGTTTTAGTTAGTTCTGCTAATCCATCATCAAGATTTTTTTGCAAAGCAGTTATATAGGTATTAAGTCCATAACTTATTAACAAAGGTTGACAAGCAATTTCAATACCACATAAAATAGAAGGGTCAAGTTCAAAAGATGCTTTTACCTCCTTTACTCCAAGTAAAAAGGAAAATTCATGCAATATTTCCGCCTGTTGTTTTTGGTTTATTTCAAAAGATGAACTGATAATTATACTTGAATTTTTCTTATAAAATTTTTTAAGTTCATCAATTTTTTCCAATTCTTTGTTTTTAAGTTTTTCAATGAAGTTATTAAGAATAAGAGTTTGAACATCTGTATTTGCAAGGTTAATAAGTGCATCAGATACGGTTTTAAGAATTGTTTTTCCAGCCAAATCTCTGATAGAATTTCTTAAAAATTCCCTTTCAGTAATTATTTGCTCTTCAAAAGCTTTTCTTTTGCCAAGCATTTCTGCATTGAAAGTTTTACGCAAAGTAGAGTATTCAGCATCTGCCTTTTTATATGCATCTGCGATAATTGAACTTTTACTTTTTTCTAAGGATTTGATTTTTTCTTCAAACTTTTTCTTTTCTTTTTCTGCAAGTTGTTTTTCAGCCATTGCTTCCTTTAACCTATTTTGAATAGTTTTTTCCCTATTATCCATAGAGGATAAAACAGGCTTGAAAAGATATTTTTTCAAAATCCAAACAATAATTAAGAAATTTATTATCTGAAAAAATACAGTGCTCCAATTTATATTCATAATAAATCCTTTGGTATTATTAAAACAAAGTTAAGTAATACTATCTGACAATATTACTAACGGCATAGTTCCAAAAAGGATTACTAAAAATCAAAATCATAGCAACAAGCAAAGCATATATAGCAGTAGATTCCAACATAGCCATTGAAACGAACAAAGTACTTCTAAGAGTGCTTGCTTCATCTGGTTGTTGAGCCATAGAAGCCAAAGTCTGTTTTGTTGCCATACCTTCGGCA
Organism: uncultured Alphaproteobacteria bacterium; assembly: GCA_944392955.1. GTDB lineage: Bacteria > Pseudomonadota > Alphaproteobacteria > Rs-D84 > CACZYB01 > CACZYB01. The sequence goes on from CALXYK010000007.1 coordinate 101,037, forward strand.
AGGGCAGGTCCAATACCACCTAATCCTACTGCGACAGAAGCACCTATAATAGAAGCCACTGCAATCCATACTAATCCCATATCCATAATATACCTTCCTTTCATTTAAGTTTATTATATGTTAATTATGTTTAAACATCAAATCCTTTCTAATTGAAGAGACATCAACTCTTCCATCTCGGATTCTGATGGATCCCCCATACCAGCAGATATATATACCATAGCTAATACGGAAAATATATAAGGTTGTATTGTTCCAGCTAACAACCCATAAATGTTTATAAGTCCAGGTAAAAAGAACGGCGCTAACACAAACAAAATTCCAGCCAAAAGTCCGCCACTCATTATGTTACCATAAAGTCGTATTGCAAGAGAAACACCACTTGATATTTCACTTAAAATATTCAAAGGGAACAAAATAAATATAGGTTCAAAAAATCTTTTGAAATAACCAAATATTCCCTGTTTTTTCATACCATACACTATCACAGATGACATTACAACTATTGATAATCCAGCAGTTGTTGATATTGATGAAGTAGGTGGCATATACCATTCTAACGATTTATCAACAATAAATGGAATAGGAAGTAATGCAGTCCAATTTGCAACCAGTATAAATATGAACAAAGATCCTATTAAACAAATAAATGGATCTGCTTTTCTTTTCATAATAGATTCTATTTGTTCTCTTAAAAATTTCACTAAGACCTCTACCATATTTTGCAATCTAGTCATTTGCAAACTATCATTGAAATCTTTTGTAATATGTCTAAAAAAGAAAAATAGGAAAATCATTATGCCCCAAGTTCCGACAATAGTCATATTTATATCAATAGAAAATGTCCTATTAAATAAAGAAACTGGAATTTGATAAAAAACTATTTCATCAGGGCTGATTTTCATATAAACTTACCTCATTTCTTTTTTATAACATTTTTATCTTTTCTTATTGATAAATATCTGAAAAATACAAAAGCAACTATTATAATAGCAATTTCTATAAACGACCTATAATATTTTAATACGAAAAAGAAAAACAAAAGTGTTAAACACATTCTCAATATGAATGAGAAATAAATATAGTTAAAAGATTTTTCTTTTGATAATACCTTGTTAATGGAGTTTTTTAATAATTTAAAATATATCAAGGAAAACAATCCAGTTACGAAAAACAAAATCATATAATGTAATATAGAATTTAGCATTAGCAATTATCCTCCTTATCTAATCTAATTTTTTCTTTTTTTATCCAATGATATGCATTAAAAGTTCCCAAAATAAAACCTAATATTACAAAGTTTAAAGGCCAAGATATAAATTCACTTGGATAATTTTGTTCCAACCATATCCCAAGATATGCCATTAAAACAATAGGAACACCGATACCCCAACCTACCAAACCAAACACATATAAAAATTCAAAGGCCGAAGATCTTTTCCCACTTACACAGATATGTTTATTTATCTTTTTTGAAACGGTGTTAATCATCTTTTTATCAAATTTTAAGTTTTCTTTTGATTGTATTTGAGGTTGTTTTTTTAACATTTTCATTTCCTATTTTATGGTTAAGAATTTCCCAAATCTTGAATCAGTTTTGCAATATTTCCTTCCAAAGAAGCCAATGCAGTTTTTGTTTTTTTATCATCTTCTTCCATTTCCTTAAAAGTCAATTCCATTTGTTTTTTTAAATCTATTAAGTTTTGACCTTTTATTGCATTTCTAACAGAAAAATCAACATTATCACCATATTTAACTAATATCCCGGAATCAACAGCAAAAAATTCCTTTTTCCCATTTTTTTCAAAAGAAAATATAGATGTAATTATAGAAGAGACATAATCAGCATGTTTAGGAAGAATAGTAAAATAACCTTCTGTTCCCTCTGCCTGAATTTTAGTTATATTTTCAAGGTAAAAGGTTTCTAATGGAGTTATTATTTTAAGGTTCATTGCTATAATTCCTTTTTAGTTTTCAGAATTTTTTTCTGCCGTATTATTATCAATTTTTGCCTCTGAAATATCCCCAATCATATAGAAAGCATTAGGATTAAGATCAAGATATTTTCCAGATAAAATTTGTTCGCAACCTGTCAAAGTATGTTCTAAATCAACCGACTTACCATCCATACCGGTAAAATGTTTAGTTGTTGCAAAAGGTTGAGTTAAAAAGCGTTCCAGTTGTCGTGCTTTTATAACTGTTGCTTGGTCTTCATCTGATAGTTCATCATAACCTAACATTGCAATTATATCCTTTAAATCTTCGTATTGAGCCATAGTCATTTTCACATTTTTTGCAACATTATAATGTCGTTCGCCCACTACATCCATAGATAGCATTTTAGAGGACGAAGCCAATGGATCCACCGCAGGATAAAGTCCCTGTGAAGCCATTTTTCTAGACAACACAACAGTTGCAGATAAATGAGAAAAAGTTTCAGCAGCCGACGGATCGGTAAAATCATCAGCAGGCACATAAACAGCCTGTATAGAAGTAATAGATGCCGAAGGTGTAGATGCAATACGTTCCTGTAATGCTGCCAAATCCTGACCTAAGGAAGATTGATATCCAACACGAGAAGGTATTCTGCCCATCAATCCGGCTACTTCGGATCCTGCCTGAACAAAACGGAATATATTATCTATCATAAGCAAAACATCTTGTTTTAAATCATCTCGGAAATATTCTGCTATTGTAAGGGCAGCCTGTGCAACACGGAAACGAACACCAGATGGTTCATTCATCTGTCCAAAAATCATAGTGGTTTTATCTAAAACACCAGCCTCTTTCATTTCGGTATAAAGTTCTTCACCTTCACGGCTTCTTTCACCAACACCACAAAACAAAGATACCCCATCATACCTACCAAACATATTATTTATCATTTCTGTGATTAAAACGGTTTTTCCACAACCTGCACCACCAAATAAACCTGTTTTTCCTCCTCTTTCCAAAGGAGTTAATAAATCAATAGCCTTAATACCTGTTAAAAATATTTCGGATTTTACATTTCTATCCATAAGAGGAATAGGGTCATTATGAATACTTCTCCACGCAGTTATATCAGAAAGTTCCCCTGCATTATCAATAGGCTTTCCCATAACATTTATCATTCGCCCCAATACACCTTTTCCAACAGGAATAGTCAAAGGAGCACCGGTATCAACAACTTTGTCCCCCCTTGCCAATCCCTGAGTAGATGTAATAGCCACACCGCGAATATTATGTTGATCAATATGGTCTTCTACTTCTATGACAACTTCTTTTTCTTGATTAGTTTCTTTGTTAATTAAACATGTAAGTTTTGAATAAATAGCAGGTAGTTTTTTTTCAAAATATACTACAACAACACTTCCTTCTACTTCTTTGACAATTCCTAAATTTACAGAATTTTTTACCATTATTACACCTCATAAATATAAGTCAAATATATATTAAAAATAGGTTTAGGTCAAGAATAATGATTTCATAGGAATAAATATTTGTCTAACAGATAAAAGTTATAGTATAAGACTATATTTTCTTGCAATTTTAAAGTTAAGATATTATTATCAATGTTGATAAGAGGGAATAAAAGGAGATATATATTGAGACACATAGATGAACAAAGATATTTATGGTTATTTCGTGCATTTGGAATATTTTTGGTAATAAGTATTTTTTTAAACATAACACTCATCGTTGCATTTGAAAAGGTATCTCCTCAACCAAAGAAGGAAGCTTTTCTAATAACAGGGGAAAACAGGGATATTTCAAAAATATATTTAGAAAGGAAAAACAATTCTGATTTAGATATTTCTCAGGACAATGTTGGTTATGTTATCGCAAAAAATTATATTTCACAATATATCATAAACAGGGAAAGTATCTTTTTAAATCGTGGTAAAATGTTAAATCTTTGGGGCACCGAAAGCGAGATTTTTTATCTGTCATCAACACCTGTCTACAATCAATTTGTAAATAGTGATTACTATAAGCAAGGGATTATAAATTCCAACAGGCAAATAATTACAACTTCTATCACTGATTTAGAATACCAAAGCAAGTCAAAGGAATGGATTGCAGTTGTAAAATTGAAAAAAACGGATGAAAACGGATTAAATCCAATATTTGAAACAAAAAGAATAAGGATAAAAAGTAAATTTACAACTGGAAAAATTTCATTAACTCCACAAAAAGAATGGGAAAACCCACTTGGATTTAAAATAACAGAATACGAATATATAAAATAATAAAAAAAACACTTGTAATATTAAAGTAAAACAAGGTAAATTATAAGAGAGAAGAATAGGAAAGATTAAAAATGAAAAATATTTTAAGGTTAACTATCTTATTATTAAGTTTTTTAATAAAACCAACTTTTGTTTTTGCACAGGAATATACAGCCGCAGGTTTTGGTACACAAACTGCATGGGATAATCCAATGCAAAATATGGGTGAAAATCAAACCAAACCAGGATATCAAAAAATACAATGGGAACCTGGTTCTGTTATGCCAATAAAGTTAAGAGATGGAATGTTAACAGTTATAAATTTTCCTGAATGGGAAACGATAAAGGATGCCTATGTCGGCGACAGGGATTTTTTTGATGGTCGTCCCGTTGAAAAAAATGTATTTATGATTTCTCCAGTTGATGGTAGGGCAATGGCTGATACCAATTTATTTATTTTTGGAAGTAGTGGAAATAAATATGTTTTCTATTTAAAGTCAGAGCCATTAAATACCGAAAAAATTACATCATCAGTTATAGATATATCTGTTCCATATAAATATAGTAAGGGAAGTTCTTCGTCAGGCAGTTCCGATGGCAATTTTTCTACAATGAAATCTATAATGGGCGGACAAAGTTTTAAGGAAATAGGAGATTCCGATTGGGAAGGTGAAGATTTCGGCTGGATAAAAAGTATAAATGTTGATCCAACAGAATTTCGTTTTGATTTAGATGTTTTTGTCCCAAATCCAGATGATTATATAATCGCACCGGAAAGAGTTTGGCGAGACAATATATTCACTTATATTGACTTTGGTGAAAAGGCATTAAATATGAACCAAAGACCAGTAGTCTCTCTTTTAGTAGAAGGTGGTGAATCTCCGGTAGGTTTCCGAACCGAAGGTCCACAAAGTCGTCTTTTAGTAGTTGAAGCAATAGGTGATTTAGTTCTAAGAAATGGCGGAAGAATAGTTTGCATAAAACTACGTTCAAAACCATACCTTCTATCAAACCCACCACCACCACAGGATTTATTGGCAATCTCGGGTAATGTTGGTGGTGATATAACAGGTGTTGATTACATGAATACAGGTGTAGAGGCATTGGGCAACTATGGTTATGGCTATGATATGCAGGGTGGATACAATACCAATATGCCTATGTCAACCTATGCATATCCACAACAGATGGTGGGCGGATATTACCCATCAATGCAAATACAACCAGGGGTAAGTTATTACAACAGCAGTGAGAACGAGGCTATATACAATTCCTTATTGCCAAAGACAAAAACTAATGCTTCGGTTTTACCAAACCATTATGTTCCACTTGTAAAACAAAATAACCAAACGGTTAGTGTTGAAATTTTCAAAGGAAAGTCAGTTGTTGAGTTAGAGGATAAATGGCTAGAACTAAGTGAGAAGCTTCCATGGCTTGATGAATACACACCATTTTATTCCGTTGAAACAAGTGGTGTTGATGAAATAGGTCAGCAAAGATATTATGGTGGTGAATTATATAGATTAAGGATAGGTCCATTCTCAAAGATAGAGGTTGCTGATGAAATATGTCAAAAACTATCACTTCAAAATGTTCCATGTGGAGTAGTAAGGGCACAATAGTCAAGCAGGGGTAATCTTATGGATTTGTTTAAAAGGAAGAAAAGCATAAGCAATAGCAAAACTGTATCAGATGAAAATACAGAAATGCTTCCTTCTAATAAACAAAGCAAATCTGACATCATAACAAAAAAAACAAATACCCTTTTGGTTATAATTGCCATAGGTATGTTAGGTGTTTTTATAATAGGTGCAGTTTTAAGTGCAAATAAAAACAGCGCAGAAATATCTTCTACGGAAAAGGGATTGGAAACCGCCGTTGATAAAAAAAAGTTAGAAGATGTTCCATACCTATCGCCGGTTGTTTTATTTGATCCTGATACTTTGAAAATAGATAATCAGTTGGTAGGAAGTGAAATTTTTAAACAAATCCTTGTTTCTGTATCTGTTAATCCAGTTAAATTTACCGATATATCATTATCATTCACCGTTGAGGGGCTTATCCTTGATGCCAGTGATTGTTTATCTCGGGAAAAGGTATCTGCAAATTCCAGTTGTTCAATAAACCTTACATGGACACCGGAAAAAAAGGAAAACAAAAGTCTGTTTATAATGGTAAAATATAACGAGTTAGAAGATAATAATGTAGTTAAAAATGCAGATAAAACAGCTAAAATAAATATGACTCTTCAATCAACAGAGCCTGAACCTGTTGTTGCACCTGCACCTGAACCTGCCCCAATACAACAGGAGCAGTTTTTTGATGAAGGATACGAAATTGATGAAAGTTTAGCACCAGAGGAAGAAACCTTCTTTGAACAAACTATACCACAACCCCGCACAACACAAAAACCGGACGATTGTAAAAAATATGCAAGTAAGGCTTATGATTTCAGTGGAACTTTCATAGGTTGGGTTCAGGGAAATAACGATGTTTTTTCACCTAATTGCTCTGATGTAATAGGTGTTATGCAAGATGATGGTATGGTAATGGAAATAGGCACCGGAATAATAATAGGAAAGGGGCCTGTTATGGATAAGAAAAAGTCAGAGGAGCGAAGAATTGAACTTACACTACCAATACTTGATGAAATAATGCAAACTACTGGCACCCCACCTGAACCAAATTTTGAGGAGGTGATGAGCAATCGTTATACCCTTAAATCATCAAGCCAACCAGTCGACGATTACACTACACTACATAGGATAGAGGATACCCTTGGTATATACGAAGAACAACAGAAAAAATTAATCCCATTTACAATAACAAATTCTGCTCAGGTTTCCTCTATGCCAAAGGATGAAAGATATGTCCTTCGTCAATCAAAACCTATACCTGCTGTTTTAAACCGACCTATTTACATGTCATCGGATACAAGTGAATTACAGGATGTAACCGCTACGGTTGAAAGAAATGTTTTCGGTGGTGATGGACGCACTATAATAATACCTTCTGGATCCCAATTAATAGGTGTGGCAAAATTACCGGATGCAGCTGGAATACAGGCTGTGCAAAAAATAAACATAAGCTGGAACCGACTTATTCGTCCTGATGGTGCGGAATTTGATCTTGGTGCCGTTGGTAATTATTCTGCGGATGCCCAAGGTCGTGCAGGTGTACCTGGTAAAAACGATACCGAATATATGCAACAACTATTTATAAAACCACTTCTTTATAGTGCATTGCCTGTCGCGATGGAGGCAATATTCCCATCAACATCAAACCTTGTCACCCGTGTAAGACGTTCCGATGGAACATATAATACTATAGAGGGAGTTGCAAACACATTCGATATTACTGATGGTAATAATGATAATTATAGTTACGATTGGAATGATACTACATACCAACTTGATATGTCATCAAAGGATAAAATAAAGGCGGAAATTCAACAAAACTTTAAATCAGTTATGCAAAAATTGATTGAAGATAGTGCAAAACAAAAAATACCTTTTACCGTTCCTTCTGGCACCAGGATACAGGTATTTTTGAATAATGACATTATGCTCCGCACAACAGATGGAATAGATGAGTTAATAAATGGAGAAAATGGAGACAATGTGGCAAATAAATATAAATATGGGGATGAGAGTGGTGTAACGGATACAAGAAGAGGTAATTTTTTATATGACTTCACTTCTAACTCAACAGATGGGGCAACTACATTTAAAGATTATACTACCGATGCTAACAGGACTGCAATCAATCAAGAATATATAGACACTTATGGAGCAGATGACGCATATTATGATGATACAGGTGATGTATATGACGAAGATACAGGTGAGGTATATTACTAAAATACAGGTTATTAAGGAGATTAAAATGAAAACATTTTTATTTGTATTAGGATTATTACTTTCTTTTTCTTTACCTATCAGGGCCGAAGGCTTTATGACAGCATTCGAAGAAATCCCTCTTCAAGATGGTATACAGGAAGAGGAACCCTTCTCCTTTGATACCGAAGATTTTCGTATAATAGAACAATATGTTTCCAGCACAACTATTTCAAAAGATGAATTCCTTAAATTTTATAAGGAAACATTATCATCACTTGGTTGGGAATTAAAAAGTTCTAAAAATAACACTTACTCTTTCAAAAGGGAAGACGAAGGACTAACCCTTACCATAGAGTCGGAATCCCCACTTGTTGTATTATTTATATTAAAACCTTATGGGAAATAAATACATAGGTTCAAAGGCAACTTTCCACAAACTCCCAATTTATTAGGTGGTTTATGAAATTATCAATAAATTCAGCCCTTTTGTTTTGATAATCTAAATAATATGAATGTTCCCACAAATCAATACATAATAATGGTGTTTGATTATGTGCCATAGGTGTATCAGCATTAGATGTTTTAATTATTTTATATTCTCTTGCCTCTGCAACCAACCATACATATCCACTTCCAAAAACGGAATTTGCAATTACTTTGAATTGATTTGAAAAATCTTCTATACCTGTGAAATTTGCCAATAATTTTCTAGGGAAATTTGTATTTGCCCCCACCTTTAAACAATTAAAAAAGAAATTATGATTAAAGACTTGTGCTGCATTATTAAAAATAGACCTTGTTTCTTTTGAATGACTAGATTTAATAATAATTTTTTTCAAACTTTCATTTTCAAAAGCCGTCCCTTTTATAAGTTTGTTCAGATTGGAAATATAAGTTTCCACATGCTTATCATAATGAAAATTCAATGTATTTTCGGAAATATAAGGTTCCAAAGCATTTTTTTTGTATGGTAATGGGTATTGTGATAGTTCAAACATTTTCATCTCCTTTTTTATTGAATTTACAGGAAATTATCCTATTTTTCAATAAGAACAAAAACCTAAAACTTATTTAGAAATGATATTATGTTGTAAAAGAATGTATTTTGATAGTTTTTGCTTCAACTCGTCTATCCCAATTATGCAATTTCACCTTTTAAATTTGCATAACTTCCCGATGTTATTTTTACATTTTGTATAGAACCTAACAAAGATTTATATGCCTTTACTATTACAGGTTGAAGATACTCATTTTTACCTATGATATATTCAGGATTCGTCTTGGAAACATCTGTAAATAATACACTCATCACCCTTCCGACACAGGACTTATTAAATTTATCCTGTGATTTCCTAAGTTCATATTGCAACCTTTTTAATCGTTCGGACTTTATCTTATTATCAATCTGTCCGTCCATTTTCTGAGCAGGTGTATTAGGTCTAGGCGAATATTTAAAAGCATAACACTGAATAAATTGAACTTTTTTTACTATATCCAAAGTTTGTTGAAAATCTTCTTCTGTTTCATTTGGAAATCCCACAATAAAATCGGACGATATTTGAATATCAGGATTCGCATTTTTAAGTTTTTCTACTATAAAAAGATATTGCTCCCTTGTATATTTTCTATTCATTTTTTTAAGTATTTCATTACTTCCTGATTGTATTGGCAAATATACTAATGGCATAAGTTTTTTTTCATTTCTATGAAGTTCAATCATATCATCAGAAAATTTAGAAGGATACGAAGTTGTATATCTGATTCGTTTTACATTATCAAATTTTGCAACTTTTGAAATTATTCCAGCCAGATTTGAAGGTTTCCCATTTTCATCAAGTCCATTATAACAATCTACATTTTGTCCTAATAAATTAACTTCTATTGCCCCTAAGTTTTGTAAGTTTTCAATTTCTGACAATATATCCTTTTCATTTCGTGAAACTTCCCTTCCTCTTGTATTAGGAACAACACAATATGTGCAAAAATTATCACACCCTTCTTGGATTTGCACAAAGGCTACTTTCTCAGATTTTTTTACTTTTGGTAAACAATCAAATTTTTCCAACCCCGACAAATCTGTATTTATTTTATGTTCAACTTTTTTAGATTTTTTTTCAGATGAATTTACAGATTCTATATTTTCTAAGGCCTGAGTTATCAATTCCGGTAATAAATGATATTTCTGAGATGATAAGACAATAGATACGAACGGAGCCCTTTTGAAAATATTTTCACCTTCTGCCTTTGCCACACATCCAATAACAGCAAAGACCGGCTGAGCTTTTTTAAACCTTAAATAAAGTTTATAGATTCGACCTAATTCAGAAAATATTTTCGCAGAAGCCTTTTCCCTTATATAACAGGTATTTAAAATAATGACATCGGCATCTAGTTCATCATCTACCTGTTGCATATTATGTAATTGAAGCAAGTCCACGATTCGCGATGAATCATAAACATTCATTTGACAGCCAAAAGTTTTAAGATGAAATTTTATATTACTCATACTATCCTAATTTTTTCTTTAAAATTTCATTTACTATCTGAGGATTTGCCTGTCCCTTCATTGCCTTTAATGTCTGTCCTACGAACCAACCAAATAGTTGTTGTTTTCCAGCCTTATAGGCATTTACATTATCTGGTGAAGAAGCAATAATTTCATCTATTACTTTTTCAATAGCACCTGTATCAGATACTTGTTTAAATCCTTTTTCTTGAACTATTTTCTTTGCGGATTTTTCATCGCCTTCATACATGATTTTAAACACTTCTTTTGCAATTTTTCCGCTTATAGTTCCGTCTTTTATAAGATCAATCAATTCCCCAAGTTCTTCTGCCTTTATAGGAGATTCTGATATATCTTTGGCCTCTTTGTTAAGTATGGCAAACAATTCCGATTGCATCCAATTTGAAACAATTTTCCCATCTCTTTGTTTTTCCTTACCTACCGCCTGCTCAAAATATTCAGCAATAGCACGTTCACTTGTTAAAATATCAGCATCGTATTGAGAAAGGTTATATTCCTCTATAAAGCGTTTTTTCTTTTGATCAGGTAATTCAGGCATAGAAGCCTTTATCCTATCTACTAAACCTTCCTCTAAAACCAAAGGCATAATATCAGGATCTGGGAAATACCTATAATCTATGGCATTTTCCTTGCTTCGCATAGTTCTAGTAGTTCCAGTATTTGCATCAAACAACCTGGTTTCTTGGGAAACTGATAATCCTTCATCAAGTATTTCTACTTGTCTTCTTACTTCATACTCAACAGCTTGCATTAAAAACTTAATTGAGTTCACATTTTTTGTTTCCGTTCTTGTTCCCAATTTATCAGAACCTTTTTCTCGCAGTGATATGTTTATATCGCAACGCATACTTCCTTCGTCCATATTACCATCACATGTTCCAAGGTATCTTACAATAGAACGAATTTTTTTCACATATTCTCCCGCTTCATAAGGGCTGGAAATATCAGGTTTTGATACAATTTCCATTAAGGCAACACCCGCACGATTAAAATCTACCATAGATTTTACAGGAGATAAATCATGAGTTAATTTTCCAGCATCTTGCTCAACATGTAATTTTTCAATTCTTATTTTTTTGGGATTTCCTTCATCATCAAGAATTTCTACCCAACCATCACTTACAATAGGATGAAATTGTTGAGTAATTTGATAACCTGTTGGTAAATCAGCATAAAAATAATGTTTTCTATCAAATACGGATCTTTTATTTATTTTTGCATTTAAACCAAGCCCTGTTTTTATAGCCTGTTCAATACAGAATTTATTTATAACAGGAAGTTGTCCAGGAAAACCACTATCAAAAAATGATACATGAGTATTAGGACTTGCTCCGAATTTTGTAGAACTGGAAGAAAACAATTTAGATTCGCTAATTACCTGACAATGAATTTCCAAACCTATATTTATTTCATATTCTTTATTTTTTCCTTTAACTGTATATACCATAATTATTCTCCCATTACCTTTGAAGGTGTATTATCAAAATTTGAAACTAATTCCAATTGAGAAGCAAATTTAAACACATTTTCTTCATCAAATTTTTTACCTATGATTTGAAGTCCCAAAGGCAATCCATTTTTATCTTTTCCAACTGGTACTGATATAGAAGGAAGTCCAGCCAATGATGCCCCCACCGTATAAACATCATTTAAATAAACATCAAGAGGGGATAATTTATCATTTTTAGAAAATGCAGCACCAGTAGTAGATGGTGTAAGTATTACATCAACTTTTTTAAATGCCTCATCAAAATCATTACAAATTAAGTGTCTTGTTTTCAATGCTTTTAAGTAAGATCTTTCATAAAATTCTTCTGTTAAAATAGTTGACCCTATCAAAAGTCGTTTTTTAACTTCTGCACCAAAACCTTCAGTCCTTGTCAATTCATACATTTCATCCAATGAATGGAAAGGTGAAGTTGTCCTATAACCATATTTAACACCATCATACCTAGATAGATTAGAAGATGCCTCTGCTGGTGCAATAATATAATATACAGGCAAAGAATACTTTGTATTAGGTAAAGAAATTTCAACAACTTCCGCCCCAAGTTTTTTCAAATCTTCAGCTCTTTCATCCCAAAGTTTTTGAACTTCTGGATTAAGTTTATCACTTTTGTATTCAAGAGGAATTCCTACTTTTAACCCTTTTATAGATGAGCCTAATACCTTTGTCCAATCGACCACTTCCTTAGGTGCAGTTGTAGGATCCTTTTCATCAAGTCCAGCAATAACCTTTAAAAACAAAGCACTATCTTCAACAGATCTTGTTATGGGTCCTGGACAATCAAGCGAGGAAGCAAATGCAACCATTCCATACCTTGATGCACGACCATAGGTAGGCTTCATTCCAACCAAACCACAAAAACTTGCAGGTTGACGTATTGAACCACCGGTATCACTACCTGTCGCAGCCATTGCACAGCCAGATGCCACCGCAGCCGCAGATCCACCCGAAGATCCGCCCGGAACTAAATCCTCACCATTTCTCTTATACGGATTTTTTACTTCACCGAAATAAGATGTTAGGTTAGTAGATCCCATTGCAAACTCATCCATAGAAGTTTTTCCCAACATGGATATTCCTGCATCAAGTAATTTTTGGGAAACCGTAGATTCGTATTGAGGAATAAAGTTTTCAAGCATTTTAGAGGATGCCGTAGTTCTAACACCCTTTGTACAATATAAATCTTTTATTGCCAAAGGTATTCCTTCTAATTCTCTTGCTTTACCTTTTGCAATATTATCATCGGCAATTTTTGCCTGTTCCAAAGCAATTTCCGGAGTAGATGTTACATAAGCATTTAAATAACTATATTTCTCCATATTTTTAATATAAGCCTCAGTTAATTCCACAGCGGAAATTTCTTTATTCAAAAGTAATTTTTTCGCATCAGCAATAGTTAAATCAGTTAATTTCATTTTTCAATCCTCATCATACTATAAATCAATTTTCTTAGGTTTTCCAGTTTTTGCCCACAACTCTAATATAAGTTTTAGACAGGTAATATTAGTGAACAAAGATGCCAATATACCCATAGTTAAGGTTACGGCAAATCCCTTAATAGGTCCTGTTCCAAATTGGAACATAATTAAAGCAGAAGCCAAAGTCGTAATGTTTGAATCCATAATAGCAGAAAATGCATTATCAAAAGCATCTTCAATAGATTTTATCGCACTAAATCCACTTTTTACTTCTTCTCTCATTCTTTCGAAAATAAGAATATTTGCATCAACAGCCATACCAATATTCAAGGCGATACCAGCGATTCCAGGCAATGTTAAGGTCGCACCAGTTATTGCCAAACCTGCAAATATTAAGATTATATTTAGTATCAAAACTATATCAGAAAAGATTCCCAACATACCATAGGTCAATACCATAAACACAAGAACAATAATAAGCCCAAGGATACTTGCGAAACTTCCCTTTTGTATGGAATCTGCACCCAATCCTGCACCAACAGTTCTTTCCTCTACAACAGTTAATTCACAAGGCAAAGCACCCGAACGAAGCATAGTGGAAAGATCTTTTGCCTCTTCTGCGGTAAATCCGCCAGTTATTTGCCCATAACCACCAGTAATAGGTTCCTGAATAACCGGAGCAGATAATACTTTTCCATCAAGAACTATTGCAAACCTTTTTCCAACATTTTCAGAGGTAAGTTTTGCAAAAGCCCTTGCACCAATAGAATTAAAAGTAGTAGTAACAGCAGGTCTTCCATTTTGATCATAGGTAACTTTTGAATCAGTTAAATTTTCACCACTAACAGCCACTCTTTTTTTAATTACTATACCATCAATTACTTCGGCATCTACACCAATTTTACCTGTTTGCATAGCCTCTTCATCAACCATGTGAAAAGTCATTTTTGCCGTTTTACCAATAAGTTCTTTTACTCTATCAGGATTATCCACACCAGGAAGTTGGACCATGATTCTTCTATCACCTTGTTTTTGAATAGAAGGTTCCTTATTACCCAATGAATCAACACGTCTACGAACTATTTCAATAGAGTTATTAAGTATATCAGACTTTATTTGTTCAATAGATGCATTATTGTAAAATATTTTAAGTTTATTAGCATCTTGTTCAATTTGTACCTGGTTCATAGTAGCATTTTTAAGTCTTTTAACAGCCTTATCTAAATCAGATTTATTTTTAATAACAACAGTAGTAAAGTTAGAAGTTGCATTAAGGTTTGTATAAGGTATCATTTCAACATTATTTTCCCTATTGCCTCTAAGTTCTTTTCTAACAATATCTTTTATCTGAGAATTTTTTTCTCTTATAACAGAATTTATATCTGCTTCTAATAATATATATGCACCACCTTTTAAATCCAAGCCTAAGGCTATTTGATAATCTTTTAAAAAGTCAGGAAGTTTTTCCCTTTGTTCGTTATCTAAGAAAGTAGGAACCACAACCATAAGTGATAATAGCACCACTGCTAAAATAGAAAAAAATCTGAATTTTGAAACTTTCATTTTTAAAACTCCTAAATTTAAACAAGCAAACAAAAGGATACAAAATGTCTGTAAATTTTGCAAGGGTAAAGATTGTTAAAACACAAAAAATAATAAAAAATACTTTCTTTTTAAAATTTTAATGATACAATGAAAAACAGATACGGCATAAGCTGTATTTAGTATCTTTGAACAGATACGGGACCGTCGAAAGTCCTTTGCATATTGCGGAGTATGATTCTAATCATACTTCGTCAAATCTCCGGCTTTTGTTGGGGAGTCTTTGGCGTATGTCCAAGGGAATTCCCTAAAGGTCAAAGAGTCATTTCAATATGCATGATTTTCGAACTCCCCGACATGTTTTCAGATATGCAGTATGTCATAAGAAATAGTAGTATTTCATTATGGGATGTCCTACCCACAAACCTAAAAACGCATAGGGACATCCCACCTAAATATAAAATTTCTTATGACAAAGATTGTTGCAAAAGATGGGTGAGGATTTTCATGGCTTCTTCACCCTTCCAAAACAACAATATAACAAACGGGAGGAAAAAGAAGCAAATGAAAACAAAAACAATACCAATATCAACATTTTTGATACT
>CALXYK010000008.1 GCA_944392955.1 uncultured Alphaproteobacteria bacterium
CAAATACCATTTATATAATAGTTCATCAACTCAGTTTCTTCGCCATCTGCTTGACAAGATTGAGCAGCCAAAGTTCTTTGAAGTTTGTTAAGAGAAGAGATTTGAGTTTTAGAAAGTCCAGTAGAAGAAGAAGAAACAGGATTATCATCAGAGAAACCATTCATACAAATTTGATGAGCCCTATCAAAAACTGTTTCAGGAAGTAAAGAACCTGCTCCTGATGGCGGAACTACACTTACTGAAAAAAGTCCGTGCGAAGCACGGAGACAGATATGTAATTTATTACATTAGCTGTATTTTTGCTTTTACGATGCAAAAATGGAGGCTTTTTTTAGTAAAGGACTTTCTTTTCTTTTTTTAATTTTTTTTGAAGTTGCGAATCGTAAATTATTCTTGCGCTATATTGTCTTATGGGTTCGCTTTGTTCATTCATTTCGGTTATTGATATTTCATCGGTTGATTTCAGAACTTTTAACACTTTTTTAGGGATTTCCGTCAGTTTTATTATTTCCCTTTTGTCGCGGAATAATGCTAATGTCTTTTTCCTGTCGTAGACAATGAATGGGTTTTGTGGAATATCTGCACGAGCCAGCAATATCAACATAACTGAATTATTTTGATTGATTAGGATATCAAATGATGGTTCTAATATTACTATTATTTTATTTCTCCTTTTTTTTGAATATAGCATATTTTTTATAGTTTTTAAATCTTTTTATTCTTTATTTTATATTTAAAATCTGTTATGATATATCTGTGAACTTTTGATGAGGTGATTATGGATAATTATTCTGATACTCCGTCTATGGATGAAATTTTGACTAGGATTAAAAAGGCTTTGGCTGAACGGGAGAGAAAAATTCAGCAAGAGGCTTTTCCCGAAGAAGAAGGTGTTGTTGTTGAAAATTTTAATGATGTTCGTGAAAAAAATCATAATCCTTCGTTAGAGGAGATTAAGGATTTTTCTTCTAAACCGGAAGTGGCTTCTCAGATTGTGGATAATATTGTTAAAGATGATATTTTTATTAAGCCTAACTTGAAAAATAACGAAAATGACGATGTTTTTGTTCTTACGAAGGAGATGAAGTTGGACTCTTATTCTAAATTTTTAGATGTGGATTTTAATTTATTTTGTAAGTATCTTTCTTCGCAAATGTCCAAGGATTTGGCAATTGCCTATATGAGTCCTAAAATAGAATCTTGGCTTTTGAATAATTTTTGGGAAGTGGTGGCGAAGTCAAAAAGAAAGAATTAAAAAAACCTCCGTGATGGAGGCTTTTTTATATTACCAAGTTTACGAGTTTGTTTGGAACTACTATTACTTTTTTTACATTTTTCCCTTTTATATATTCCTTTACATTTTCAAGGGATAGTATTTTTTCCTTTGTTTCTTCTTCTGATAAATTAGTTGGGATTTCGGTTTCGAATCGTTTCTTTCCGTTTACCGAAACTACTATGTTTACAGATGTTGTTTGTAGTGCCTTTTCATCGTATTGAGGCCAATTTTCGTATGCCAAGCGGTTATTATGTCCTAATATCTCCCACATTTCATCAGATATGTGTGGGGCAAATGGGGATAATAACTTTGTGAATGTTTCCATCATTGTTTTAGGAATTGCCTCTTTTTCACCCATGTAGTTAGAGCATATCATCAATGCGGATACGGCGGTATTGAATTTCATTTCTTCTATTCTTTCGCTTACATCCTTTATTGTTTGATGTATGATTTGGGTATCCTTTTGTGTCATAGGTATATCCTTTACCTTTTCGGTAAGGTCAAAAACGCGGTTTAGGAATCTGTATATACCTATCATAGAATTTGTAGACCAAGCAGCAGCCTGATCAAATGGACCTATAAACATTTCATAAATTCTTAAAGTATCTGCACCATATTGTGATACTATTGTATCAGGATTTACGACGTTACCCTTTGACTTACTCATTTTTTCCCCATTTTCAGCCAATATCATTCCGTGAACAGAACGTTTTTTATATGGTTCGTCGTATGGAACTAATCCCATATCGTAAAGAGCTTTATGCCAGAATCGAGAATACAAAAGGTGTCTGGTAACATGTTCGGTTCCACCTTCGTACCAATCTACCTGTCCCCAATAGTTAAGGGCTTCTTTTGATGCAAACTCCTTATCATTATGTGGATCCATATATCTTAGGTAATACCATGAAGAGCCTGCCCATGTTGGCATAGTGTCGGTTTCCCTTTTTGCAGGGCCTCCACAATGAGGGCATGTTGTATTTACCCAATCGGTTGCCTTTGCCAAAGGTGATAGTCCTTCGTCGGTTGGCATATAATCGCTTACATCAGGTAAGGTTAATGGTAAATCCTTTTCATCAAGAGGAACCCAACCGCATTTTTCGCAATATACCATTGGAATAGGTTCTCCCCAATAGCGTTGACGGGTGAAAACCCAATCAGTCATTTTATATTTTACGGATTGTTTGCCTATACCAAGTTTTTCTATTTCTGTATTTATTTTATTTATTGCTTCTTCGTTATTTAATCCGTTTAAAAATTCGGAGTTTATATGAGGCCCATCCTTTGTATATGCGGTTTCGTTTATATTACCACCGGCTATAACTTCTATCATAGGGATATTGAATTTTTTTGCAAATTCGTAATCGCGGTCGTCGTGTGCAGGTACTGCCATAATTGCACCAGTTCCGTATCCCATCAAAACATAGTCAGATGTGTATATAGGTATTTCCTTTTTATTAAATGGATTTATAACTACTAAACCTTCTATTTTAACACCAGTTTTATTTTTTTGTAATTGTGTTCTTTCAAAATCAGATTTTTTACTTGCCTTTGATTGATAATCTTTTACAGCATCTAAGTTTTTTATTTTTGATGATAGTTTTTCAATCAAAGGATGTTCCGGAGAAATTACCATATATGTTGCACCAAATATTGTATCTGGACGAGTGGTAAAAATTTTTAATTTTTCGTTTGTATCTTTTATCTCGAAATCAATTTCACTTCCGGTTGATTTACCAATCCAATCAATTTGCATTTTCTTTATATTTTCAGGAAAATCAACAGACTTTAATCCTTCTATCAATTTATCAGAGTAAGATTGCATTTTTAAAATCCATGCTGATTTTTTCTTTTTTACAACCTCACTTCCGCATCTTTCACAATGTCCGTTTTCTAGTTCTTCGTTGGCAATTCCTATTTTACATTCAGGGCACCATGAGATTGTTTCTTCTCCTTTATAAGCAAGTCCAGCCTTAAACATTTGTATGAACATCCATTGAGTCCATTTGTAATATCTAGGGTCGGTTGTGTTTATTACACCGCCCCAATTAAATGAAAATCCCATGGATTTTAATTGTCTTGTAAAGTTTTCTATGTTTTGTTTTGTGGCAACTGCGGGATGAATGCCTGCCTTTATCGCATATCGTTCAGTAGGAAGTCCAAAAGCATCAAATCCGATAGGAAATAAGACATTGTATCCTTGCATACGACGTTTTCTTGAAATTATATCCATTGCAGTAAATGAACGGGGATGCCCAACATGTAGTCCAGCACCAGATGGATAAGGAAATTCTATAAGTCCAAAAAATTTCTTTTTAGTTTTATCTATTGTTGTGTCAAATAACTTTTCCTGTTCCCAGATTGTTTGCCATTTTTTTTCTATTGATTTAAAATCATATTTTTTTGTCATATTGTTGCCTTTTTTCCAAATTGTTGACAGATTAAAAAAATAATTTAAAAAACCTTAGTTTTTTCTATTTACAAATTATATTTAAAAGCATATACTCCTTTTTCCATATTGGCAATAAATTTTTTATAAAAAGAGGGTTAAAATGATCCGTCAGCTACATTATAAATATGTGAATTCAAAATTTGGAAAACAAAAAAATTCTACTCAGTTTGTTTATTTTATACTTTTTGGTCTTATCCTTTGGTTTGGAATAGGAATGATTTTTTCTTCGGACGAAGTTGTTGAAAATCCTGTTCCTGAAATAGTTAGTGTTAATGTAGAAAGGTTGTCGGAAAAAAATATTGTTTCTGATATTTTGATTTATGGTCATACAGAGGCAAGTGAAAAAGTTGATTTGAAAGTTAGAACCTCTGGTATCGTTGAAAAAATAAATAAGAAAAAAGGTCAATATGTTAAAAAGGGAGATATAATCTTAACTATTAAAATGGAAGATAGAGGTGCAAAACTTTTGGCTGCACAATCTGCAAAAGATAAGGCAGAAATTGAATTTAATACTGCGAAAAGTCTTTTGGCAAATGATTTGATTTCAAAGGTGGATTTTGTTTCTAATGAAGCAAATTATAAGACTGCGAAAGTAAATTTGGATCAGATAGTATTAGATATAGAACATACTACTTTGCGTGCACCATTTGATGGTGTAATAAATGAATTAAATGTGGAGGAGGGTTCTTATGTAAGTATGGCGGAAAATGTTGGAGTCTTTTTGAATCTTAATCCTGTAAAAATAAGTGCAGAAGTGCCTGAAAAATATGTTTCTCGTATTAACAAAGGTGTGGTTGCAGGAGTTGATTTATCAAACAAGATGAAGGTTGATGCATTGCTTACTTATGTTGCTTCTATTGCTAATACTTCTACTAGAACTTTTTCAATAGAATTAGAAGCAGAAAATAAAAATAATAAAATTGTTGAAGGATTAACTGCGGAAATAAGGTTGCCTTTGGATACAATTCCAGCAACTAAATTAACAGTTTCTTCTTGTTTAACTTTTGGTGATGATGGTTCTGTTGGTGTAAAAACTGTTAATGATGAAAACAAAGTTGAATTTTATCCGATTGAAATAATTAAAGAGGAAAAAGATGGTTTATGGGTTTCTGGACTTCCAAAAACTGCAAATGTTATTGTCGCAGGTGGTGAATTTGTTAGTGTAGGTGAGGTGGTGGATCCAAAGTTCCCTAAACAATTAAATACTGAAACAACAGAAATTATTGATAATAATGAACAACAATAAACATTTAAAATATAGTGTTTGTGTAATATAGGAGAATATTATGTCTTTTATTAAATCTGCTATGAATAGAACAAGAATTTTTATGTTTTCTTTGTTCTTGCTTACTATACTTGGGTTAAATACTTATATTACTATGCCTAAAGAGTCTTTCCCTGATGTTAACATTCCTATGATGATTACAACTGTTACTTATACCGGAATTTCTCCTGAAGATGGTGAAAGGTTGATTGCAAAACCTTTGGAAAAGGAATTTAAAACTATCAGTGGTTTAAAGGAAATGGATAGTAGATGTTACGAAGGTTATTGTCAGGTAATGTTGGAATTTGATGCAGGATATGATATTGAAAAAGGTCTTCGTGAAACAAAAGATGCTGTTGATGATGCAAAGGCAACTATGCCAAAAGATATTGATGAACCTATTATAAAAGAAATAAATACTTCGGAATTTGCTATTGCTATTGTTAATATTTATGGAAGTGCACCAGAAAAAACTTTGATGAATATTGCAAAAGAAATGCAAGATGTGTTAGAGGCTATACCTGGTGTTTTGGAGGCAGAAATAGGTGGTGAACGCGATGAACAGGTAGAAATTTTGATAGATCCTGCAAAACTTAATTCTTATAAATTATCTATAAGTGATATTGGAAATTTCTTTGCGGGGTCTAATATGCTTATTCCTGCTGGAAATATTGAAAGTGAAAATGGTGCATTTCCTATAAAAGTTCCAGGCTTGATAGAAGATGTGAATGATGTTTTGAATCTTCCTATTAAGGTGCAAGGTGATGCAGTTATAAAACTTTCTGATATTGCAGAGGTGCGAAGAAATTTTGAAAATGCCCAGGAATTTGTTAGAATGAATAAGGAACCAAGTCTTTCCTTAGAAATAAAAAAACGTTCCGGTGGTAATACTATTAACACCATTGCCTTAGTAGAAAAAGCCTTGGACGAGATGAGAGAGGTTCTTCCTAAAAATATTGTTGTGAAGTTGACTAATAATTCTGCGGAAACTATTAAGGATAATTTAACAGATCTTCAAAATAATGTTATTTCCTCCATAGTCCTTGTTATGGTTTGTGTGGTTTTGATGTTAGGTATCAGAACTGGTTTATTGGTTGGTTTTTCTATTCCTATATCCTTTTTAATTGGAATCTTATTTTTGGGGGCATTAGGTGTTGGAATAAATATGGTGGTTTTATTCGGTTTGATTTTAGCCGTTGGTATGTTGGTTGATGGTGCGATTGTTATTACCGAATATGCCGATAAAAAAATGACAGAAGGTGTTAACAGAAGAGATGCATATGCAGAAGCATCAAGTAGAATGGCTTTGCCTGTTATTGCTTCTACGGTTACTACTTTGATTGCATTTGCTCCGCTTTTGTTTTGGCCTGGTGTTATTGGTGAATTTATGAAATATTTACCTTTGACAGTTATTTGTATATTAACTGCTTCGTTGATTGTGGCATTAGTCTTTATCCCAGTTTTAGGTGCATTGTTTGGTAAGGCTGGTGCTATGAGTGAACAGGAAAAAGAGCGTTTAATTGCTACGGAAACTGGACATTATGAAACTTTGACTGGGTATATGAAGGTTTACTATAACATATTAAATTGGGCTTTGAAACGTCCTTGGAAGGTTATTTTGGGAATCGTATTTATGTTATTTTTCTCCTTCTTTATTTATGCAAAATTTGGAGTAGGAGTTGAATTTTTCCCAGAATCAGAACCTGATTTCATAAATATAAATGTTC
Source organism: uncultured Alphaproteobacteria bacterium (assembly GCA_944392955.1). GTDB lineage: Bacteria > Pseudomonadota > Alphaproteobacteria > Rs-D84 > CACZYB01 > CACZYB01. The sequence goes on from CALXYK010000008.1 coordinate 6,717, forward strand.
ATGCCAGAGGAAATTTAGCGATAGAAGAGAAGGATAAGTTTGTTAGTCAAGTGGAAGATCTTATCTTTGAACTTCCTTATTTCAAAGATGTATATTCTAGAACTGGTGCAAAATCTTTCCGTGCAGCAGAAGATGTTATAGGTTATATTCAGGTGGAATTAAAAGATTGGCAGGAGAGACCTAGGGCTGATTTCATTATACAAGAAATGGAAAATAAGTTAAAAGATGTTTCAGGTGTTATTTTGGAAATTTCAAAAGAGGAAAAAGGGCCTGTTTCTGGAAAACCTATTGAGATAGAAATTTCTTCTACTTATGACGATGTGGACGTCATTACAAAAGGTTTCAAATATGTTGAAAATGCAATGAATGAAATAGGTGGTTTTGTAAACAGAGAAGATACCTTGCCTTTGCCTGGTATACAATGGGAAATGTCTATTAACAAGGCTCAAGCGGCAAAGTTTGGTGTAAGTATTTCGTCAATAGGAACGGTTGTTCAAATGTTGACCAGAGGTGCAACTGTTTCAAATTATATGCCTATTGATTCAGATGAAGAAATAGATATACTTGTTCGTTTTCCAAAGGAATTTAGGGCTTTGGATATGATAGACAACCTTTATGTTGTAACATCTTCGGGTGTATCAGTTCCTATATCAACATTTGTGAATATTGTTCCTGCACCAAAGGTTAATATGGTTCAACGTATTGATGGAAAAAGAGTTTATAAAATATCTTCGGATGTAGAAGCGGGAAGTTTTGCTGCGGAAAAGATTACTGCTTTGAAACAATATCAGAAGGATAATCCTCCTCCTGAGGGTGCAAATATAACATTTAAGGGAGAAGATGAAGATAGTCAGGAAAGTTCTTCGTTCATAGGGGTTGCATTTATGGCGGCAGTATTCTTTATTGGATTTGTATTGCTTTTGCAATTCAATAGTTTCTATTCAACATTTATGATATTGTTCTCTATATTACTTTCTACCATAGGTGTGTTGCTTGGATTAGTGATTATGAGAGATCCTTTCTCTATTGTTATGACTGGATTGGCGGTGGTTTCTTTGGCTGGTATTGTTGTTAATAATAACATTGTGCTTATTGATGCTTTTGATGAGTTAAAAGAAAAGGTTAGCGATCCGTTAGATGCAGTTATTAGAACTGGGCTTCAAAGACTTAGACCAGTGTATTTGACTACGGCAACTACTATTTTAGGTTTGGTTCCTATGGCATTAAAACTTAATATTGATTTTATAAATGCAAATATTACGATTGGAGCACCTTCTATGGATATGTGGTCTGCCTTTTCAAAATCCTTAATCTTTGGACTTGGATTTGCGACTATTTTAACTTTGGTTGTTACACCTTGTATGATTCTTGTCGGAGTTCATTTAAGACAGAGATTTAAAATCTGGTGGAATGCAAAGTTTCATAAAGAAAGTGAGATTTCCTCCTAAAACAAAAACACCAACTTAAAAGTTGGTGTTTTTAAATTTTAAATTTTAAACTTAAAGTTCAAGAAGATTGTTTATAAAATTATTTGCATTAAACTCCCTTATATCAGAAATTTTTTCTCCATCTGTTATAAAGTAGATAGGAGTATTATATTTTTTTGCCAAAGAAATTATAAAACCAGATTTTGAACTTCCTTCGGTTTTAGTTAATATTATTCCAGTTATTTTTATATCCTTGCTGAATTTTTCCATTTGCATTATGCTGTTTTGTCCGCCGTTACCATCTAGGACAAGGATTGTTTCATCAGGGGCGGTATCAGATATTTTATTTATAGTTTTTATTATTTTTTTTAATTCTGCCATCAATGATTCATTGTTGGATAGTCTTCCTGCTGTGTCAATCATAACAATGTCATCGTTTCGGGATTTTGATTGGTTATAGCCGTCATAGGCTAAACCTGATGGATCTGATTTATCCTTTGAAATTAAATTTGTATTAGATTTTTCGGTCCATTCCTTTAATTGTTCGGTGGCTGAAATTCTGAATGTATCACATGCAATGACGGATACCTGTTTCCCCATAGATGCGAATTTATAGGCAAGTTTGCCGATTGTGGTTGTTTTACCACTACCATTTACACCTATCATTATTATTGAAAAGGGTTTTGTGTCTTTTATTTCTAATTTCTTTTCACAAGGTGATAATATTTTATATAACTCATCTTTTAATATGTTTTTTACATCTTTTTCATTTGTTTCTTTGTTAAATCTTTGAGATTTTATTTTTTCAATTAAATCACAAACAATGTCATAAGATATATCAGATGTGATTAAAAGTTCTTCTAACTCTTCTAATGTATTATTATCTAATTTTTTTCCAGTGAATATATTGGAAAGTTTTTGCCCAAATTTACCAAACATAAAAATCCTTTGCTTATATCAAAATTTACTTTATTATTGTTATAATTATTGCTAAACTATTTAGAAATTTCAAGGAAAAAACTATGGTGGAGAAAAAGGTATTTATAATTTGCGGACCAACAGCAAGTGGAAAAAGTGCAGTTGCTATGGATATGGCATTGGCAAATAACGGAGTGATTATAAATGCCGATAGTCAACAAGTGTATAAAGAATTACCTATATTAACCGCCTGTCCAACAAAAGAAGATTATGCAAAAATTCCTCATAAACTATATCAATTTAATTCAGGGACAGATAGAATGTCTGTTGCCGTTTGGGTTGAGTTGGCAGTCAAAGAAATAAATAATGCTTTTGAATGTGGGAAAACTCCGTTTGTTGTAGGAGGAACTGGATTTTATATAAAAGCCCTTACCGAAGGATTGTCTGTTATTCCTAATATACCTGAAAATATTAGGGTATTAGTTAGGAAAGAAGCAAGGTATGCAAAAAATTCTGATTTGTTTGAAATACTGAAAAAATATGATATGGATTTGGCAAAAAAAATTTCTTCATCAGATAGGCAAAGAATTTTGCGAGGTATAGAGGTGTTTAGGGCTACGGGGACTCCGTTGTCGGTATGGCAAAGGCAAAGTAAAATAAAACCCATGCCAGATGTGAATTTTGAATTTAAGATTGTGAATTTTGAAATGCCAGAATTAGAGCGACGCATTCAAAATAGAACAAAACTTATGTTTGAAAATGGAGTGGTTGAGGAAGTTGTTAATCTGTTTGCTTTGGGATATTCGGAAAATGCACCGGTGTTTAAGGTTATTGGTGTTGAAACAATAAAAAAGTATATAGATGGTGTCATTTCAAAAGATGAAATGTTAAAAGAAATAGTTTTGTTAACAAGGCAATATGCAAAACGACAAAGAACTTTTTTCAGAACTCAGTTTCCAAATTTTTTATAACAAGTTGACTACTTTTCTTTTTTATGATAATATATTCCGTATATAGGATATAGGAGGTCTTTTATGAATATTATTGATCAAAGAAGGGCGTGGGCAACCAATATTTCAAGCCATATGAAAAACAAAGATGAATCATCTGCTGTTTTAACAAATTTAGTAGATTATTTGAATCAAATCAGTTCAAGGGTGGAAATGGATGAAAAAATAAAAACCATATCTGATTTTATTTCTGTTTCAGATGAGGTATTTAATCGTATGACATCTGTGGATTGGGAAAAGGTTGGTGTAGAAAAAAAAGAATATTGGAAGGATAGTATCCGTTCGGCTTTGGTTAAATTACAGACAACACCTTTAAAGGAAAAGGTAGTTGATGGTGTGTTCCGTGAAATTTCAGTGTTAAGAAAAAATTTCTTAGATGAGTTTTCTGATTTCCTATTACAACCTAAAACAGAAAAAAAGACTACTTCTTCTCGTAAAACTACAAAAAAGACTGCGGAAAAACAAACAGAAAAGAAAGAAGAGGTGGTGAAAGAAGAAGCTTCGGCAACTATTGTAGATAAGGTTGAACCTCAATCTCCAGTTGCGAATATAAAGGATAGTGTTTTGTCCGTTCATCCGTTGGCTTATGTTTTATCTGCTTTTGAAGATAAGGTGGAGTTGACTAAGGACAGAGATGAAAAGGAAAAAATAAAACCAGAAGAAATTGTTGTAAATCAAGATGTGAATTCTCCTGAAAAAGTGGAGTTTCAAAAACAATTATATGGAATTAGTGATATTGCATCTATTGATTTTAGGAAAAATAATATTTCCGCAGAGGAAAAAACAAATACCTTTAAAATTTCACACAAAAAAAATAATGCGGTGGATTTTCATTCTGCATCTGCGGTTTTTAATGCTACATTAAAGTATATGTATGACACGAATCAGAAAGATTTTACCTTGAATTTAGATATAAATTCTGTAAGTTTCGCAACGAATATATCATTTATTTTATTTACATATACAGATGCATCGTTGGAAAAATTCGGTGCAGAGGCAAAGGAAATCAAAAAAATCAGAGATAATATTTCAAAATTTAATATAGGTGGGGTAGAAATACCAGCAAAGGAAATGTTTGCAAAAAAATCTTTGAACGAAATTGTTGCCCTTATTTCCCAAATAAAAAGTCATTTAAAGGAACAGGATTTTCAAAATGCGACAGAAATGTTAAAAAATGTTTCGGGTGAAGATGTTGAAAAACCTTTGGGTAATGATGGGGTAAAATCTGATGCAAAAATAGATAGTGAAAAAGAAGATAAAGGAAAAAATCCAACTAATGAAGACATAATAGATAAAATCAAAAAAGGAAAAGAATATTAATTTTTGAAAAGTGTTTACAAGTGTTTGAAAAAGTGTTATAATACACTTAATTGCACGGAGGAGATTATGAAGAGAAGAACTAAATTTTTTGCTTTTGTTGTATTTGTTTTGGGTGGTGTTTTGCCATTCGTTCCCGAATTATATGCAGCAAGGCCAAGGTCGTCTACTATGAAAAAGGTATCTGGTAGTTCCAAAAAGAAAACGGTTACTTCCTCGGGAAGTGTGGTTTCTGCGGGTTCTGAATCTTCGGAAAGGGCAAATTCCTCTGGCTCACGTGCAACAACTTCATCTTCAAGGGGGACTTCTTCAACTTCTTCAACATCAAATGCGGTTGATGAGGCAACGGAAATTTCAAATTTGACTGCGAATTTATTAAGTTGTTTGGTTTCTCCATGTCAGGGGACCGTTGATTATGAACGTTGTTTTAAAACTTCTAATATTGATATATATTTATCTTCTACACAGGAATGTCAGGATTATTTAGATGATGCATCGTCAGATACGGTAAGGGTTTTAGCAAAAAGTAATGTAACCTCTAAAATTAAGGGGTATTTAACCGAATATTGTGAAGCCGCAGGTGGATATTTGGATGGAACAACATGTAAATTTGATGTTTATTATTATGCAAAATCTCCGGATGGGGCACATTCTGTAAAAAAATCAAAGACTTATTCTATGGGAAACACGGTTACCTGTGATCCAACATATTTCGGACTTAGCCAAACTGATTTGGAATACAAAGAAGAAATGACAACAGAACAAAAAATGCAACTTATTACTGCGGGTATTGAGGCGGGAACTGGGGCTATTAACCTTGCGGTAAAAGGTATTGGAATGATAAATGCCAAAAACGAATTGCGACAGAAAAACCGAATAATTGGTGATATATGGTATAAGTTTGATGGAAAAGATTTGGTAGAGGTTTGTAAGGTAAGGGAATATAACTATTGTGAAAATGATGATGGTTGTAGCAAATCGGAAATAAAAAAATTAAAGGCGAAAGACCCCAACTGGACGGAGGGAACCGATGAAAATGGTGCAGTTTATTTAAGGGGAGATGAAAGTGATACTTGTAAGAAAGATAAATATCCAATAACAGACCCTTCTGAAAAACAGTTATGTTCAGATGTTGATTCATCAAATTTTGAATCAAAGAAAGAATGTTATGTTTATATAGAAAAGGCGACAGAGTTAAGTAGAATGGAAAAGTTATCCAGTTTAATAAGAAGTGTTGGTGGTTTAGATGAAAAGGCTGTTTGGGCAGCAGATGCACAAAAAATAAAATCAAGGTATTTAACTTTATCAGATGCAGAAAGTATGCAGTCCCTTGCAACTACTGTTTCTGGTGGTGGAAAATATTGTTCAGTAAGTGAATGTAGTGCAGGCAATATAAGTAGTGCAGAAGTGTGCTTTGTATCGGGGGAGAATCTATATACACCTGATAGTGCAAAGCAGAAGTTAAAAACAGAAATTCCTACTGCAATTATTGTTGAATGTAAGAAAAGTGATAACGTATATCATTGCCTTACATCAGAAGGTAAAGAGAAAAAATGTTCTTGGAATGGTCAGTATTACATGAAGTCGGGAACAAGTTCGGGTATTGCAGATGAGTATGGAAAGACTGCTTTTGATGCCTTGGATAAACAAGCACAAGGAAATGAAGATCAAAATGATTCTGTTTTGGGAAGAGCAAATAACTATATTTCAGATTATAATAAGGTTCGTTCGCAATATGATTCAAATCAGGATGAACTTAATAAACACAAGAAGGAATTAGAGGAATTAGAAGCAAAAAGTGGTGCTGGTGTTCAATCTATTATTTCCGAAGGTGTAAGCACAATTGGTAAATCTGCTATAACTTTGGTTACCACAAGTATGGAAGCATCTAATAACAAAGGAATTATGACTGGAAATTGTTATTTGGGTGATCCGGCAAATGGAAACTTATTCATGGTTGGTGGTGAAAGTAAGAAGTTAACCTGGAAGTTATTTAACTAGTTCAAGTTATTGTTATTAAAAAAACCTCTGTATAGAGGTTTTTTTGTTTTTTATGTTTGTATTATTTTATTTCCTTTATTATTCGTTTTACAATTTGTTCAGGGGAAAATCCAAAATCTGTTTGTAAATTGTGTGCGGGTGCGGATTTTCCGAATCTATCCAAACCTATATTTATATCAGCATATTTGTGCCAACCGAATGTGGAACCTGCCTCTATTGAAATAGTGATAGTTTCGTCCCTATCTATTACAGATTTTTTGTATTTATCACTTTGCTCTTCAAATAAATTCATTGATGACATGGAAACTACCTTTGAATTTATATTGTGTTTAGATAGCAATAAATTTTTTACCTGTAATGCAATGTTGACTTCGCTACCACTGGCAATAAGGGTTAGTAAATTTTCCTTATGCTTTTCAAAATTACTTATTACATAGGCACCCTTTGATACATAATTTGCCTTTATATCCCTATGTGGAAGTAGGGGGGTGGATTGTCGTGATAGAATCAAAATTGTTGGTTTTGTTGTTTCCTGTATTGCAATTTGCCATGCATCGCAAGTTTCTATTGCATCGGCGGGACGAATCACATTTATGTTTGGTATGGCACGAAGGCTTGCCAAATGTTCAATTGGTTGATGGGTTGGTCCATCTTCGCCTACGAAAAAACTATCGTGTGTGAATATGTAAATTGTGTCCTGATGCATTAGGGCGGATAACCTTAATGCAGGTTTAAGGTAATCAAAGAAAGTTAAAAATGTTGAACCGTATGCCTTAAACCCGCCAAGTGAAAGTCCGTTCATACAGGCTGACATTTCGTGTTCCCTTATCCCGTATGAAATATAATTTCCATCAAAATTTTGCTTATTTATTTCCTTTGTATATTTATTTTTGGTGAAGGTTGGTCCTGTTAAATCTGCACTGCCTCCTATTAAATTATTTATAGCCGGTGTGATTTGTTCCAATATAATACCATTTGCATTGCGGGTTGCCTTTGCAAAATTGGTGTTTTGAAATTCCGTTTTTAACTTTGTAAAGATATTGTTTAAATTTGGAATTTTTTTTGTTTGGATTGTGGATAAAAATTCCCTTTGTTTTTTGGTTAGGTGGGTTATTTGTTTGTTCCAATCTTTTACCTGTGGTTCGTATTGTTTACCAACTTTTTCCCAATCATTTTTTATTTGTGTAGGAATTTCAAATGGGGTTAGTGGATAATTTGCCATGGTTTTTGCCTGTTTTACCTGTTCTTCGGTCAATGGGGATCCGTGAACAGAACTTTTGTTTTCAAGTTCGGGGTATCCCTTTCCTATTATTGTTTTTACATCTATGAATGTCGGCTTTTTTGATTTTCGTGCCTTGGTTAAGATTTTATCAATTTCCTTTATATTATATCCGTTTTTTATTTGTAGGACATTCCAATTATTTGCACGGAACCTTGCCTGCATATTGACAGAGTTTGTCATTGTTGCGGTGCCGTCTATTGTAATATTGTTGTTGTCCCATATCACAATCAGATTATTTAATCCCAATGTGCCAGCCAGAGAGATTGCCTCCTCTGATATGCCTTCCATAAGACAGCCATCACCTGTAAGGACATAGATTTTATTGTTTATTATTTTTTCGGATAGTTTAGATGCTTTTATTTTATCTGATATTGCTATACCTACGGCGGTGCCTAAGCCTTGACCAAGGGGGCCTGTTGTTGTTTCTATTCCATTTAGAAGATTGTATTCGGGGTGTCCCGCAGTTTTGGAATTAAGTTGTCGGAAATTTTTTATTTCATTTAAACTTATGCTTTCATAACCTGTTAAATGTAGCAAAGAATAAAGTAATGCGGAGCCATGACCTGCGGATAAGATGAACTTATCCCTGTTTTCCCAGGTGGGATATTTGGCTGCGAATCGTAGGTGTTTCGCGAATAGGACACTTGACAATTCAGCCGTTCCCATAGGAAGCCCAGGGTGTCCTGATTTTGCCTTTGTTATCATATCAAGTGATAAAAATCTTATGGCGTTTGCCATTTTCTTTAATTTTTCAACTTCTTTTTGTTGCATTTTTCTCTCCTTTATTTATAATGTTTTATATATCAACCTTTTAAGGAAAATGCAAGAAAATGAATGAAAAAATTATCATATATACTGATGGTGCATGTAGTGGAAATCCAGGTATTGGTGGTTGGGGGGCTTTGATAATTACTGATGATAATTGTCAGGAATTTTATGGTGGTGAAAAGGCGACTACTAATAATCAGATGGAGTTGACTGCGGTAATTAAGGCTTTGGAGTTTGTGGGGGATACAGACAGAGATATTTCTGTTTGGACTGATAGCCAATATGTCAAAAATGGTATGACAGAGTGGATAATTAACTGGAAAAAAAATGGTTGGAGAAATGCCCAGAAAAAAGATGTGAAAAACAAAGATCTTTGGATTCAATTAGATAAACTTACATCTAATAAAAATGTGTCTTGGCATTGGATTAAAGGGCATAATGGTCATCCTGAAAATGAAAGAGTTGATGAGTTGGCAAGGTTAGGTATGTCCGAAGTTATATAGTAAAATGAAACCTTATGAATATTCTTTTGTTATAAAAAGAGGTGGTGAAAATGTTGAGGTTTTCCCAGTGGAATTTAGTTGTTCATTGCGTGCAAAATCTATAAAAATTACTCCGGTGCTGGCGAAAAAAGTTATAAAAGTTTCTTATCCAATTTATGTATTAAGGTCAAAGGCAGTTGCTTTTTTAGAAGCACAGAAAGATTGGGTTGCAAAGCAATTACAAAAAATTCCTGAACCTGTTGTTATTAAGGATGGGGCAAAAATTACTTTCTTAGATAAGGAATATAAAATTTCTAATATTCCAAATGCAAGAAGGGGGGTGTGGTTTGAAGATGACTATATCTTTGTGTCTGGGGATAAGGAATTTCTTAATAGAAGGGTTAAGGATTTTCTTAAATCCGAACTTAAAAAATATATTTCAACTCGTGTTCGTTATTATGCAAAAAAGGTTGGAAAAGATTTTGGTAAAATATCTTTGAAAGATACTTCGTCCAGATGGGGAAGTTGTGCAAGTAATGGAAATCTTTCTTTTTCCTGGCGATTGGCATTTGCTCCGCAATTTGTTGTGGACTATATTGTGGCGCATGAGGTGGCTCATTTAGTAGAATTAAATCATTCTTATAAATTTTGGAATGTGGTAAGGGATATATATGCAAAAGATATTGATGAACCTCAGAAATGGTTAGTTAGGAATGCTACGTTTTTATATTCTTTTGACTAATTTTTATCTTGCAACATATAATTTTTATAGATAGAATATCGTCTTATGTGTATCCACATGTTTTAAAAAGGGTATTTAAACAATGGAAAATAAAGAAGAAATACAAAATATTGATATAAGACCAACAGAAAATAATTTATATGACAATGCGAAAGAATCTGCTGTTATTAATTTGAAAAATAAAGTTTTTTCTTTGAAAACAAAAAAGAAAAGAAGTAAGTTAGAAATATTTTTTATGTCTTTGTTTTTTGTTTCATTGTTTTGCTTCTTTACATTTGTTTTTGTTTTTATGCGATATGGTGTAAATCTTCCGGACTATAATCAATTATCGGAATATAAACCTCCTGTTACAAGTAGATTTTATGCTGGCGATGGTAGTTTGTTGACAGAATATGCTACAGAACAACGAATATATGTTCCTTTGAAGGATGTGCCTCCGAATCTTATAAATGCGTTTATTTCCGCCGAAGATAAGAAATTCTGGACTCACTCTGGGATTGATTTAGTAGGTATAGGTAGGGCTGTTATTGTAAATATAAAAAATAAACTTTTGGGTGGTGGTCGTCGTATGGTTGGGGCTTCTACTATTACTCAGCAGGTGGCAAAAAATTTCTTTTTATCTTCGGAACAATCGCTGACAAGAAAGATAAAGGAAATTATATTGGCATTGAAGATGGAAAGGGCTTTTTCAAAGCGACATATTTTAACATTGTATTTTAATCAGATATTTTTAGGGTTTAGGTCTTATGGTGTTGCAGCAGCGGCGTTAAACTATTTTAATAAGTCCTTAGATGAGTTGACATTATCCGAATGTGCATTTTTGGCGGCTTTGCCAAAGGCTCCGAATAACTATAATCCTATTACTCATAAGGACAGGGCAATAACTCGTCGTAATTGGGTATTGGATAGAATGGTGGAAGATGGTTATATTTCCGAAGAAGAGGCAGAAGTTGCAAAAAATGATGATATTGAAGTTAGTGAAAATTTCATTTCTAAAAATCAAAGATATTCGTTGTATTTTTCAGAGGAAGTAAGGAAGTATTTGTCTGATATTTATGGGGAGGAACAATTATATAGTGGTGGGTTGGCAGTTAGAACAACGGTTGATCCTGAATACCAAAGAATTGCGACAAATGTTTTAAGAAAAGCCTTGTTAAACTTTGATAAAAAGAAAGGTTGGAGAGGGGCTGAAAAAAATATAGATCTTGATGATTCTGCTTGGTTAGAAGATGTGGCAATTAAAAAACAATTAGAAACTTCGGACAAGGAGTTGTGGCAGATACTTCTTACTAAAAGTGAATTGACATCAGGTGTAGAAGATGATGGTTGGAGAAAGGCAATAGTTTTAAATGTTTCTCCTGATAGTGCAGAAATAGGATTAAGTAAAGGGGAAAAGGGTTCCATTACATTAGGAAGTTTGGGCTGGACTAAATATGTTGTGGGAAAAAATGGTGAAACTGCTTCTATAAAATCTATGCAAGATGTGTTGAAAAAAGGAGATATTATATTTGTTAAACTATCTAATGCAGAATCTTCGTTGTATTCTTTGCAACAAATTCCAGAATTAAATGGTGCAATGGTTGTTTTGGATCCTCATACAGGTAGAGTCTTTGCTATGGTGGGAGGTTTTTCGTATAATAGAAGTAAATTCAATCGTGCAACACAGGCTTATCGTCAGCCAGGATCTACTATAAAACCATTTGTTTATTTAACAGCATTAGAACATGGGTATACTCCATCTACTGTTATTTTAGATGCTCCGGTTGTTTTGGAAAAGGCAGATGGTGAATTATGGCGTCCTGAAAATTATGATAATGCATTTGCTGGTGAAATTACTTTGCGTAGAGCCTTAGAAAAATCTAAAAATAATCCTACTATACGTATTGCAAAAGATATTGGAGTTAAAACCTTTTTAGAAAATGCTTTGAAGTTTGGAGTGTATAAGAAAGTGGAAGATCCAAACTTGTCTATGGCTTTGGGTAGTGGGGATACCACCTTGATTGATTTGACTTCGGCATTTGCAAAACTTATTAATGGAGGAAAAAATATTTCTACATACCTTATTGATAGGGTGCAAGATAGAAATGGAAAAACTATTTACACAAATGATGATAGAAAATGTGAAAATTGTTCAAACATAGAATGGGTTGAAAATTCCTTACCACCAGAGGTGGAAGATAATAAAGAACAACTTTCGGATCCAGTTTCTTTGTATCAAATTGTTAATATCCTTCAAGGCGTTGTAGAAAGAGGTAGCGGTTGGATGGCAAGGATACCTGGAAAAACAATAGGTGGAAAAACAGGAACTTCTAATGATCAAAAAGATGTTTGGTTTGTTGGTGGAACACCTGATTTGGTTGCGGGAGTTTTCCTTGGGTATGATCAACCTAAAAGTTTAGGTAGTTATGCGGCGGGTGGTTCCTTGGCTGCACCTGTATTTAAGGAGTTTATGGAACAAGTTTTAAGAAATAAAAAAGATGTTGCTTTCCGTGTGCCAGAAGGTGTCAAGTTAATTAGGGTTAATAGGGAAACTGGAAAACCTGCAACTGTTAATGATAGTAATTTTAATGTTGTTTTAGAAGCATTCAGAGAAGGAACAGAACCATTTAAGTATGATACAACAACTACTTCTTCCACTTCTTTTGATGAAAATGGATCTGTGGGAAAAGATGATAGTGAAACAACAAATTTTGATGGAATTTATTAAACTATAATTATTTAGAGGTTATATTATGGATTTTTTTAAAATAAGGGGTGGAAAACCTTTGAATGGAATCGTGAAAATAAAAGGTGCAAAAAATTCTATATTAGAGTTGATGCCTGCGGCATTGTTGACTGATGAACCTGTTATTTTACATAATGTTCCAACATTATCGGATATAAATACATTAAAGGGATTATTGGAAATTTTTGGTTCCGTTGTTAGTTGGGATAAGGAAAATCATACTATTACTATACATACTCCGGTTATTAAAAATATAAAGGCTCCTTATGACTTTGTAAAAAAAATGAGGGCTTCTATATATGTATTAGGTGCCTTAATGGGAAGATGTGGTGAAGCGAAGGTATCGGCTCCGGGTGGGTGTGTTATTGGGCAACGTCCTGTTAATATTCATTTAGAAGCATTAGAGGCATTAGGGGCAGATATTCAAATTCATCATGGTTATATTGTTGGAAATGCTCCGATAAATAATGGTAAAAAACGTTTAGTTGGTGGAAAAATAAATGGTTTGGTTAGGGTGCAAGATGGTGTAAATATTACTACTCATGGTGGAACGGTAAATGCTATTGAGGCGGCAGTTCTTGCAGATGGTGAAACTATTATAGAATATGCTTCTATTGAACCGGAAGTTGATGATTTAATAAATATGTTAAATTCTATGGGTGCAAAAATTGCCCGAGATAGAAAAGGTGATATAGATGTTATTAAAATTCAAGGAGTGGAAAAACTTCATGGTTGTGAATATTCTGTTATGCCAGATAGGTTAGAGGCAGGCACTTATGCTATTGCTGGCATAATAACAAAAGGTGTAGTAGAAGTTCAAGATGCTGATGTTTCAACTATGGATATTGTTATTGAAAAATTAAAACAGGCTGGGGCTAAAATAACACCTACGGCAAATGGGTTTATTGCAGATGGGCGTGGTTGTGATTTGCATGCTGTGAATATTGATGTAGAGCAATATCCTGGTTTTCCTACGGACATGCAATCTCAGTTTATGACCTTGATGTGTTTAGCAAAAGGGACTTCGGTATTAAAGGAAAGTCTTTTTGAAAATAGGTTGATGTATGTTCCTGAACTTATGCGTATGGGTGCGGATATTGAAATACTTGGTGATAATATGGCAAAATTTAAGGGAGTAAAAAATTTGAATGCGGCTGATGTGATGGCTTCGGATTTAAGAGGTGGTGCGGCATTGACTATTGCAGGATTGGTTGCAGATGGTGAAACTATTTTGCATAGGGTTTATCATATTTATCGTGGTTATGAAAATTTTGCTGAAAATTTAAAAAATTTAGGTGCTGATATAGAAGTATGTCAGGAAGATATTGTATAAATAGGAGGTTTAAATGCGTTGTCCATTTTGTGCTTCGCCAGATACTCAGGTAAAAGATTCTCGTATTGCAGAAGATGGCTCTTATATCAAAAGGCGACGTTTTTGCACAGAGTGTGGTTCAAGGTTTACAACTTTTGAACGGGTTCAACTGAAAGATATTATGGTTAAAAAATCAAATGGTCTTGTTGTTCCTTTTGAAAGGGAAAAACTTTTGAAATCTATACAAATTGCATGTAAAAAAAGACCTATATCAGATGAAAGAATTGAAAAAATAGTTTCTTCTATCCAAAGACAACTTGAAACCACAGGTGAAGGCGAAGTTAGTTCAAGGGAAATAGGTGTGTTGGCAATGGAAATTTTATTATCATTGGATATTGTTGCATATATAAGGTTTGCTTCGGTTTATTATAATTTTGATAATAAAGAAGATTTTTCCAAGTTTATTGATACAATTCAAAAAGAAGCATTGGAAGAAAATACTGATAAAATTTTAGAAAAATCTTATGATAAATGTTCCTTAAATCCTGAATTTGAACCAATTGCAAAAGAAGTAAAGGACGAATTGTTTTAAATCTTTGTTTTAAATTTTTTCTTTGATTATTAGGAAATTTTTCTTTACATATTAGATAAAATTTTTTATCTTTGTTCTTAGTTTATAAGGAGAATAATTTTACATGTTAGCAAAGGTTTTAACCCCAGCATTTAAAGGTATTGAGGTTATAAAAGTTTCTGTTGAAGTAATGATTTCATCGGGGTTGCCAAAGTTTGCAATTGTTGGATTACCAGATAAGGCAATTAGTGAAGCAAAGGAAAGAATCCATTCTGCATTTTCTGCGATGGGATTTTCATTACCTGCAAAAAGAATTGTTGTGAACCTTGCTCCGGCAGATGTTGTTAAGGAGGGGACTCACTTTGATTTACCTATTGCAGTTGCGATTTTGACTGCATTAAATGTTATTCCCTTAGAAGAAATACAAAATTATATGATATTAGGTGAATTAGGACTTGATGGTAGCATAAAGTCTGTTAATGGAATTTTGCCTACTTCTATTACTGCAAATAGTTTGGGGTTAGGTATAATTTGTCCCGAAAGTCAAGTAAGTGAGGCATTATGGGCTGGTAATTCAGCGGTATTGGGACCTGATAGTTTACTTTCTCTTATCAATCATTTTAAGGGGACTCAGATTATTTCAAATATATATAATCCGTTGACCGTGTCAGAAAAATATTCTGTGGATATGGCTGAAATTAAAGGGCAGGATATGGCCAAAAAGGCATTAGAAATTGCCGCGGTTGGTGGGCATCATATGCTTATGATTGGACCACCAGGTGTTGGAAAGTCAATGTTGGCATCTAGGCTTCCTACTATATTACCTCCTATGACAGCGAAAGAGGCATTAGAGGTATCAACTATTAAATCGGTGTCAGGGGAACTTTCACAAAGTGGTTTTTCAATAGTAAGACCTTTTAGATCTCCTCATCATACTGCTTCACAGGTAGCATTGACCGGTGGTGGTTTGCATGCAAAACCAGGCGAGGTTTCCTTGGCTCATAATGGGGTATTGTTTTTAGATGAGTTGCCTGAATTTTCCTCTCAGGCTTTGGATAGTTTAAGGCAACCTTTGGAAAATGGAGTAGTTAGTGTTGCAAGGGCAAATGGACACATTACATATCCTGCAAAGTTTCAATTGATTGCTGCGATGAATCCTTGTAAATGTGGGCATTTTGGGGAACCTGATTGTAAGTGTTCTATGGCTCCGTTATGTGCACAGAAGTATCAAAATAGGATAAGTGGTCCACTATATGACAGGATTGATTTAGTTGTTGGTGTTGAAAATATTACTCCATGGGAATTGGTAAAATTAAAAGGAGGGGATTCTTCCGAAGTAATAAGAAATAGGGTGATTAAAGCAAGGGAGTTTCAACAAAAACGTTTAAAGCGTTTTTATGGACAGGATTTTGAAAAAGTTAATGCATTATTATCAGGAAGTGAGATTGAAAATTCGGCTTGTCTAACTGAAAAGGCAAAAGATTTGCTTAATTCCTCTGCTGAAAAGTTAAAACTATCCGCCAGAGGATATTATAAAACTATGAGGGTGGCAAGGACTATTGCTGATATGAATTTATCTGATGAGGTGATGCCGTTTGATGTGTCTATGGCTTTGAATTTTAGACGCAAGGTTTAATTTTTTTATAAATTTCTTTTTTTTCTTCTTGCAAAATATTTCTTTATGAATAAATTATTCTGATATTTAAAATAAAGTAAAGGGTATGCGAAATGAAAAAAAATTATACTGATGTAAATGATTTGTATTTTAAAATTATTAAAACGGATATTTTAAAATATATTGATACAAATAAAAAATTATCTAATTGTGAGGATTGTTTGGAAAAGGTTGGTTCAAAATTAAATTGTTTTGAATGTTTGCTTCCAAATTTACAATTAAGAGGTATTTTGATAAATTTACTTTCTAATACAAAAATAGAAACAATTTATAAATGCCAAGATTTCTTAGATTATAAAGCAAAAAAAACTATGGATAACAAGTTCAAAAGAATAGAAGATATTATAGAATCTTATTTGTTTTTTAATTATTTATAAAAGATTATTCTTCTTCGGTTTTAACTAGTCCTAATTTTTTTACAAGTTCGGCAGCAACTAATTGTTCGGCTTCTTTTTTAGAGGAGCCTTTTGCCCTGGCTGTTGTATCATTTATTGTTGCGGAAACGGTAAATGTTGGAGCATGTGCGGGACCTGTTTTCCCGACAAGTATATATTCGGGATGAGTTTGAAAATTTTTTTGTGTGTATTCTTGCAACATAGTTTTAAAATCTTTTATAGGAGTTTTGGAAGCCTCTATACGTTTTTTCCAAAACCTTTCTATTATTTTGAACACGGTGTCAAAATCGCTGTCTAAAAAAATTGCACCCAAAATTGCCTCTACGCAATCGGCAAGGATATTTCTGTTTTTATAACCTTTTCTTTTTTGTTCTTGTGGAGAAAGTTCTATTATATCAGGAATACACATGGATTCAGCAATACTGGCCAAAGTTTTTGCAGATACCAAGTTTGCATGTCTTATGGCAAGGGCACCTTCGTCATCAAGTGGATATTTTTGGTATAACATTTTTGCGATGGATAAACCTAAAACTCGGTCGCCCAAAAATTCCAATCGTTCGTTGTTATCCTGTTTGGATTGAGAAAAACTGGAATGAGTAAGGGCTCTTTTGAATAAAATTACCCGAGAAAATTTATATCCTAAAATTTCGCAAAAATCATCATAATTTAAATCCATCCTAGGCATTTGAAATTCCTTTTTACTATTTTATTTTCTTTAATATTCTGTCGTATCTTATTGGACTGAAATACTTCCAAAATTCATATAGTCTTACAGAGTTATTATGAGAGAAGAAAATTATTTTTGCTTTTCCTATTAAATCTCGTTTATGTATGTATCCTACTTCATCTAGAAAACGGCTGTCTTCGGACATATCTCTGTTATCGCCCATCATAAAATAATGGTTTTCAGGCACTATGTATTCAGGGGTGTTATCAGCAAGTTCGTTATCGCTGATTTCTATTATATCAAAACTTTTTCCATTTGGTAAAGTTTGCTTATACTTATTTAATTCTATTGCTTCGCCTTGGAAATTTTTTCCTGGTTTATATGCAATAGTGTATTGATTGTTATTTAAAAGTCTGCCGTTTAGGTATAATTTTTTTGTATCAATAACGGTTAATACCTGATTATTTGTAGTATTTATTGTTAGGCTATCTGCCTTTCTTAAACTATATGGTAGGTTTATTATGTAAAATTTTTCTATGAACTCCCTTTTTACAGGAACATCATTTATATATAAAAGTCCACCTTTCATTTGAATTTTATCACCTGGTTTTCCTATTAACCTTTTGATATAATTATCGGGATGTCCCTTTATCTTTTTGAAAACTATTACATCACCGGCTTCGGGTTCTGTTTCAAATATCCTGTTTTTTACCAAAGGCAATGAGAAAGGAAATGATTGACGTGAATAACCATACGAAGTTTTGGAAACGAATAAATGATCGCCTACCAAAAGATTAGGTATCATAGAATCCGATGGAATATGAAAAGGTTCTATTAAAAAAGTTCGGATAATTATTGCAAAAAATATAGCCCAAAGTATTGCCTTTAATGTATCTGTAAATTCGTGTTTTACTCTTTTGTTCCTTTTAGTCATTTATGCTCCTTTGTATTCTATGACTACAAATGCGATTCCCGTAGGATTGTCATCAGAAAGGCTTATGTAGTAATTTAAATTATTTATATCATTATATTGTTTTACAATAAATTCTTTTGTTTTTCCATTTATTTTTATATAAGGTTTACCAAGTTCATCAGATAATATTGCGATATCTTTTAAACTGATACCGAATCTGAATCCTGTTCCTAATGCTTTTACAAATGCTTCTTTTCCTGCGAAAAGTTTTGCAAGTTTAGAAGCGAATTGCTTTGTATTTAGATTTTGTTTTTTATATCGGGCTAATTCCTCATTTGAAAAGTATTTGTTTTCAAAAGAATTAGGATATTTTTTTAAAATATTTTCTATCCTATTTATTTGTATTATGTCGGTTCCTATACCCAATATCATTATAGTCCTGTTTAATTTTTAGTTTTATTATTTTTATATTTTTTTAATGTTTTTAACATAAATATATATGATACGAATCCAAAAAATATAGCCATTATAATACCACCTATTAACATAGGGGTAAGTATGGAAAATAAATTTTCTTTTATCACATACCAATTAGAATTGGTAATTGCATTTTTTATTTCCTCTATCTTTTGTAAAAATGATGTTTTTTCTATTGTATCGTTTAAGAAAAATAACGAACCAAGTTTGTAATTTGCCAACCATATAAATGGAAAAGTAAATGGGTTGCCTATAACACTTGATATTATACTAGCGGTAATGTTTGCTTTGAAAATTATATCTAACAAAATAGTTATTACTATTTGTAAGCCGAATAGTGGAGTTAGGGCAACAGATATACCGAATGCGACTCCTAATGCAATGGAATGGTTACTTCCTTTTAGGTTAAATAATTTTTCTAAATTTTCAGAATACCAATTTAGTATCTTATTTTTTAATGAAAAAGATTTTTTAGAATTTTGACTTGATACAGATTTTTTTTTTGTATTAAATTCTTTCATCTTGTTTTTATTCTGTTTGATTTGTGTTTATAGTATCGTTTGTATCTTCGGTTGATTGTGTTGCAGTAGCTGTATTATCAACAGGAGATGGTAATTCTATTTTTGGAAGGTTGGGATTATCCTTGCATTCCAATAGCCATATATCATAGTTTGGATGTTCCATTGCAACCAAACTTGGGGAAGAAGAAAACATCCATCCGGAAAAAACAGTTTGACCTAATTTTACAGAATTTAATTCTTCTTTGAATGATGCATTTGTTTCGTTAACTTTTACAAATACAGAGTTTTCGGGGGTTTCATCTTCGGGGCGGGTATAACATGCAAATACATGTATTAAAATATTTTCAAATATTTGTTCGTCGCCGACAGGAATTTCAATATCTTTTGTTTTTCCGGTTTGTTTGTTTAGGGCCCTTATTTTTGCAGTGTTTTGAGGGATATTAGTAAAAGCTTTGACCTGTAAGGAGAAAGTAAATACAAACATAAATAAGACTAAAACTTTGAGTGATGTATTTTTCATATAATATCCTTTATTTGTTTTCTTCGGTTTTAAAAATTAGGTCACCGATAATTTCTTCTATTGGTTTAAATGGTGTAGATTTTATTTTGCCATTTGGTTTTATTAAATCCTTTGAACTTCCTATTTCCAATTTTATATATTTGTTTCCTATTATTCCATAGGTAGAAATTTTTGCGATAGTATCTTCGGGAAACTTATAATTGGAATCTATGGACATCATTACATCAACACTGAAATCATCAGGATTTAGTTTTGTTTCTATTACTGAGCCAACCTTTACCCCGTTTACAGATACATCAGATCCGCGAGTTAGTCCACCAATAGAGGTAAAGTTTGTAAATATGTTATAACCAGAAATATTATTTGTTTTTGCAGTTAATATTCCCCATATTAAAAAATATAAGGCAATAAATAGTATTGCGAATCCTGCAATAGTTTCTAATGGATTTTTATTTTTTGTGAGGGTTATAAAGAAATCCAAAATAGATTTTGAAAAGTTGTTGTAAAACTTTTTGAAATCAGAACTATGTTTTTCCATTTATAACCCCCTTATAAAGTTTTCTATATATTAACAATAAAAGTCAAAAATATAAAAATTTATTTTTCTTCTTTTTTCTCTTCGTTCATTTTTTGAGAAGTTGCTAAATCTTCTGCTATTCTTGCCTTTTTACCGAATAGTGAACGTAGGTAATAAAGTTTTGCTCTTCTTACCTTTCCGTATTTTACAACTTCTATTTTTGCAACATTTGGAGAGTAAAGAGGAAATACCTTTTCTACACCTTCACCAAATGAAATTTTACGAACGGTGAACGATGAATTGATGCCATCATTTTTACGAGCGATACAAACTCCTTCAAAAATTTGTATTCTTTCGTTTTTTCCTTCAATAACTTTTGTGTGAACTTTTATAGTATCACCAGCATTGAAAGTTGGTATTTTATGAGTAGATAATTTTTCTATATTTTTCTTTTCTATAAGTTTTAATAAATTCATTTTTTTACCTTTCTTTTATATGTTGTTAATTCTACTTTATTGTTTTTTAAAATTCAATATCTTTTACTAAATCAGGTCGGTTTCTTTTCGTTATTTCCAAAGATTTTTCATGTCGCCATTTTTCTATGTTTTTGTGATGTCCTGTTTTCAAAACATCAGGGACATTTAATCCTTTCCATATTTCTGGCCTTGTGTAATGAGGATATTCCAACAATCCGTTTAGTTTTGGACTGAAACTTTCCTCTTCTAATGATGCAGATGAACCTAAAACATTTGGAAGCAATCTTGTTATACTATCTATGATAGGAAGTAATGCATATTCGCCACCTGATAATACAAAATCACCAAGACTTATTTCCTGTATGTTATAGTATTCAATTACACGTTCGTCTATACCTTCGTAATGACCACAAATGAAAGTTGTTTCGGTTTCTTTGGCTAAATTTTCAGCCAAAGTTTGATTGAAAATTTTTCCGCGTGGTGAAAGGTATATGATAGAACCAGAAGGATTTTCCTTGTTATAAACGGAATCTATTGCACTACCTAAAACATCGGGTTTTATAACTTGTCCTGCACCACCACCATAAGGAGTATCATCAACTGTTTTATAATTATCAGTTGCAAAATCCCTTATGTTTACTATGTTTAATTCTAATATATTCCTTTCTAATGCGCGTTTGCACATAGAACATTCCAATGCCTTAAAAACATCTGGAAATAGTGTCAATATATTAGCTTTCCAACAAGTGTTCTGTGTCAATTTTTACAAACCCTTTTTCTTTGTTTTGGTTTAGTATTGAATGTTTATTGTATGAAATAAGTGCAGTTTTTTCCTTGTTATATAATTTTATTTCAAGAATATCACCGGCACCGAAATTTAAAATATCTATTATTTCACCTATTTCATTCTCGTTATTATCTAAGACTTTGAAATGTAGTAAATCAGACAATAACATTTCATCATCATTAGAGAGTATTGAAGTTTTAAGGGTGAATAATTCTGTTCCCTTTAAAGTTTCGGCCTTATTTCTATCATCTATATTTTCAATACTTGCAATTATAACATCAGAATTTGACTTACTTCTTAATTTGATTTTTAATTCAGTATCATCTTGTTTTAAAATAGGAGTATAATTACACAAATCACAAGGATTGGTTGTAAAAGATTTTATTTTTACATCACCTTTTATTCCGTGTGCATTAATTATTTTCCCAATTAAAACTTTTTCCGATGTCATTTAAACCTTCCGTCTTTTGTATTAAGAAGCGGTTGAATCAGTTGTTGTTTCTGTTTTTTCCTCAGAAGCATTTTCTGTTTCTGTTGTAACAGGTGCTTCTTCGGCAGGTTGTTCAAATTCAGCCTTTGCTGCTTCTTCTGCTTGTTTTTTTGCTTCTTCTTCTGCAAGTCTTTTTTCTTCTAATTCTTTAAGTCTTGCTTGTGCTTTTGCTTTTGGAAGAGGTTTTTTAGTTTGTTTTGTATTAACAACATATTTTTCGGTTAAACCTGCATCGCTTAAAAATCTTGAAACTTTATCAGTTGGTTGAGCACCTTGTGATAACCAATATTTTATTCTTTCTGTTACCAAAGTTATTCTTTTTGAATCTTCTCTGGCAAGCATTGGATTATATGTTCCAACTTTTTCTATAAAACTTCCATCACGAGGATCACGGCTGTTTGCTACAACAATGTGATAGAATGGACGTTTTTTTGTTCCTTTTCTTGATAATCTTATTTTTACTGACATATTTTTTCCTTTCATTTTTGTTTAATATATAGCAAAAAAGCGATAAAGAGTGAAAACTCACCATTTATCGTAATCTCAATTTCCTTATTCATAATATATGGAAATCGCTTAAATCCTAGCATTATCAAATGTATAAGTCAAGTAAAAACTATTTTATTTTGAGTTTATTATTTAAGTATAATTCCTTGTTGCTTTTTTTATTTATGTTTTTATAATTTAGATGTTTTTATTATGGGGTATATTATGAATTTTACACATATTTTTATGCATAGTTTATCAGATGTGTTAGGAATTTTGCCTTTTTTATTTATTTCTTATGTGATTTTGGAATATATAGAACATAAATCACAAGATAAAGTTTCTAATATTTTGGTAAAATCAAAAAGAATTGCTCCGTTATTTGGTGGGTTGGCTGGATTATTTCCTTCGTGTGGGTTTTCTGCGATGGCATCTAGTTTTTATGCTACCAGAGTGATTAGTTTGGGAACTTTGTTTGCGGTATATTTATCTACTTCGGACGAGATGATACCTATATTTTTATCAGAAGGGGTGGATTTATCTTTTTTATTTTATATTTTGTTTATTAAATTTTTGGTAGCGGTTGTTTGTGGTTTTATAATAGATGCGATTTTTTTTAAAAATCGTCAATATAGTATTAGGATAAAAGATTTTTGTGAATGTGAAAAATGTTCCTGTCATAATGGTATAATTTTATCTGCATTAAGGCATAGCATCAAAATATTTCTTTGGGTATTTGTTATTACCTTTGTTTTGGGGATTTTGATTGAAATGATAGGGGAAGATGCGATATTAGTTTTCCTTTCGGATAAGGGTGTAATAGTAAAATTTATTACTGCTTTTATTGGGCTTATACCTAATTGTGCATCTTCTGTAATACTATCTAAATTGTATATATCAGGAGTTATAGATTTTTCTTCGTTGATTACAGGATTATTAGTAGGTAGTGGTGTTGGTTTGATAGTTTTGTTTAAAATGAATAAAAGTTTTAAAGAAAATCTTTATATTGCTGTGGGACTTTATTTTATTGCTGTATTGACAGGTTTTTTAATACAAAGTATTTGGTATTAAAATAAATCGCCTTGTAAATTTGAAGTAGGTTCTGGCTTTTCTGTTTTTTTATGAGAAGTTTTTTTGTTGGTGTTTGTATTGTTTTGTTGTGTAAAAATATTCGTTTTCCCATCATAAAATTGAATTGTAGCAGTAGATAGTTTTTCAAGTTCGTCCTTTGTAGAAATAACTTTATCCTTATCCCAAATGATAGAATAACCTCGCTTTAATACATTTTTAAAAGAATAACTTTCCAACATTTTATCTATGTAATTTAGTTTTTCATTTAATGTATTTGCCTTAGTGTTCATGAGAAAATTTAATCTGTTTGTTTTATCATCAAGTCGTTGCATAGCATCTGTGATAAATTGAGTAGGGCTTTTTATTGCATTTGATAAACTTTGAATTTTAAGTTTAAAATTATCAAATAATCGTAGTATTGTATTAGTTAAAAAATTACCTTTTTCATTTATATTTACCAAAAGTTCACTGCGGACGGGAACTGCCTTTTCGGCGGCACCTGTGGGAGTAGGGGCACGCAAATCGGAAACATAATCTATAAGTGTAGTATCAGTTTCATGTCCAACCGCAGATATTATTGGAATAGTTGAATTAAAAACACTGCGAACGACATTTTCTTCGTTAAATGGCATAAGATCTTGGACACTGCCACCACCACGGGCAACTATTATTACATCAGGACGATTTTCATCTTGTATTTTATTAAAATTATCTATGGCCGAAGATATTTGTATATCCGCACCTTCGCCTTGGACAGCGACGGGGTATAGTAAAATTCGTGTTGGAAATCTTTCACTTATTCTGTGGATTATATCTTGGATAACTGCGCCTGTTTGCGAAGTAATGACACCTATTGTTTTTGGTAATAGAGGAATAGTTTTTTTATGAATTGGGTCAAAAAGACCTTCTTTGCTTAATCTTTGTTTTCTTTCCTCTATTATTTTCAAAAGACTTCCTATGCCGGATATATCAATTGTTTCCGCGGTTATTTGGTATGATGAACGACCGGTGTATGCGGTTATTTTTCCACCTATTATGACTTCTAGTCCATCTTCTAGTTTTATATTTATTTTAGTCCATTTCCACAAAACACAATTTAAAATATAATCTTTTCCATTGGAACTTTCCTTTAAATCAAAATAATAATTTCCAGAATAGTGTTTTTTTAAACCTTGGATTTCACCTTTGATTTTTATTTTTTTGAAGGTGTCTTCTATTACTGATTTAAATAGGTTTGAAAATTCAGAAACGGAAAATATTTTTTCTTCTTCTTTACTACCTTCTGTTATTACAGGAGTTTGTTCCGAGATACAATTTATTTTCTCATCAGAAGATATTTCTGAAACTATATCATCAAATAAGTTATTCATTTTTTAACTCCTGTAATGGCCAACGTGGGCGGGGTGTTATATCGTAGTTTGAGATGTTGCCCTTTTTATAATTTTCCTGTCCTGCGAAGGCAATCATTACTCCGTTATCTGAACAATATTGAGGTTCTGCAAATATAGTTTGTATGTGATTGTTTTGGGCAATTTTATTTAAGGTATCTCTGATTTTTTGATTTCGTGCTACACCACCACTTGCAACAATATATTTTATGTTTTTATTTTGTATTTGTTTTAGGGCTGTTTTGAATTTTTTTTCTATTATATCACATATTGCAGATTGAAAGCTGGCACAGATATCTGACTTTATTTTATCAGTCATATTAGAGCCAATTTTTTCTATTGTTTGGCGGACAGATGTTTTTAATCCAGAAAATGAAAAATTACAATCCTTTGAATATATTAAAGGTCTAGGAAAATCAAAGGCATTTGGGTTTCCGTTTTGTGCAAATTCTTCTATATATTTTCCGCCCATATATTCCCATCCCAACATTTTTGCAACCTTGTCAAAACACTCACCACAAGCATCGTCTATTGTTGTGCCAAGCAATTCATAGTCGCCAACACCTTTTACTATTAAAATTTGGGTGTGTCCGCCAGATGCAAGTAATAGCAAGTATGGAAATGTTAATTCTTTATTAAAAAACTTTGGCATAAGGGCGTGGGCTTCTAAATGATTTACTGCAATAAATGGTTTTTTCAATGCAAAAGCAAGAGATTTTGCAATGTTTAATCCTACTATCAGTCCTCCTATTAGTCCTGGACCAGCACCACTTGCAAAAATGTCAATGTCGTTGATAGTTATGTTTGCTTCGGTTAAAGATTTGTTTATAAGTTTATCTATATATTCCAAATGGGCACGAGAGGCAATTTCAGGCACAACACCACCATACAAAGAATGTTCTTTGTATTGTGTAATTAACTGATGTGAGAGGATTTTTCCTGTATCAGTTATTATAGCAACTGCGGTTTCATCACAACTACTTTCTATACCCAATGTAATCATTTTTTTATTTGCTTTTTTTTAATTTTATTTCTATGATTTGATTATATAGACTTTTTTTAACTTTGCAAATAAGAAAGTGTAAAATGAAAAAATTTATTTATGTATTACTTTTGTTGTTTGTTTTTTCCTGTACTTTGGATAGTGGTAAAGAAAGTGTGTCTGTAAATTATTCCAATGCGAATTTATCCGCTTTGACTGGTAAAAATAAGATTGTTCAAAAACCAACACTGATAAAACTTGGGATACAACCATTGTCTATGACAGAGGCAAAAGGTTATATGTTAAATTTGTTTAATCTCCTTATCCCAGATTTAGAAAAGACGAATATCACTTATCAAATGGCGGGTAATGATATAATACTTACTATACAATCTCATATAATACTTGATAAAAATATGAATATTTTAGATAGTATTGCTCCTCAGTTGGATAATATTATTTCTGC
Organism: uncultured Alphaproteobacteria bacterium; assembly: GCA_944392955.1. Taxonomy (GTDB): domain Bacteria; phylum Pseudomonadota; class Alphaproteobacteria; order Rs-D84; family CACZYB01; genus CACZYB01. The sequence goes on from CALXYK010000008.1 coordinate 33,103, forward strand.
ATTGGCTTTGAATAATAGGTGTTTTATTGAGATAATGGGACATACATCAAGTGTTGGACCTAGTGCAGAAAACCTTGTGAAATCTAAGAATATGTCAATTTCTGTTGGTAAATATTTTATGGATAGGGGGATTGCTCCGGAAAGAATATTTATGGATGGTATGGGCGAATATCAATGGATTGCAGATAATTCTACAAGAGAAGGGCGGTTGCTTAACCATAGAATAGAGATAAGAATTTCGCCTTTGATATAAAATTTCTGTATTTTATTAAACTATAACAGCAAGGTTTTCAGGTGTTCCCTTTGATGCCTTGATAGTGATGGTTATTATTATTAATAATTCATAATCCCTGTTTTTTTTCGGAGATTCTTCTTTGTATAATAAATGACTTGTATTTATTGTCATCTTTGTTACTAAGTGATCGTCGTCTAAAAGAGTATAGCATATTTCATCTTTGTTAATACTTTCGGATAATTCGTGTGAACTTTGAGGTCTTTTTAGTGCATCAAGTAAAGTTTTCATTCTGTTATCAATATCTGCACGGGGAGTTTCCAAAAGTTCAGGGTGTAAAATTTGTATATCTAGTTCTGCGAGTAAATCCAAATCCTGAGTTATAAGGGGGCAAAATTTTACTCCACCAACTTCCTTTATCGCTTTGCCTTTTGCATCAAGACGCTTTTTTATTTCGTTATAAGGTGATATTTCAGATAGTCGTTGTAGTTGAGGGGATAGTATATCACGAATGTCTTGAAGATGTTGACTTCGTTTTTTAGGGTTTATTTTTACCTCTCCCACATATACAAGTTTGAATTTCATATTTACCCCCTTTTTTATTCCATTATTAGATAATTATATCATAAAAAAAAGATGTTTTCTATAAAATTATTTTGATTGTAAAAAGTAATTTTCTATTATTTGTAAAGATTTATTATAAAGTTGTTTTTCGGCAGGTGTTAAATCGGAATAAACGGTTTCTAAATTTATTCGCAATTGTTCTGCATTTTTATATTCGTCTTCGGTTATTATTGTATCAGGGATTTTTTTGTTTGAAGTATAAAAAAACTCTTTGTTAAAACAAAGAGTTCGAAAGTTTGAGAAAAATAAAAAGCGGGACAATGTTTTATATTTTTTATATTTTAACATAGTTCTTTTCATCTTTTTACCCTCTTGTTTTATTTTACTATTTCCTTATTGTATAAGTCAACTAAAAAAAAGTCTGATAAAAATATCAGACTTTGGTTTTAATAGTAAATTTATATTATTTTTTTAAAGGTGGAATTGCGGGAAGTTCCTTTCCTTCTAGCCATTCAAGGAATGCACCACCTGCCGTTGAAATATAGGTGAAGTCAGATTCAACACCTGCATTTTTAAGGGCAGATACTGTATCACCGCCACCTGCAACTGATGTTATTTTTCCATCGGTTGTAAGTTTTGCAACTGTATGAGCGAGTTCGTTTGTTCCTCTGTCAAATGGTTTTAATTCAAATACACCAAGAGGTCCATTCCACAAAACAGTTTTTGCAGTGGCGAATTTTTCATCTAACATTTTTGAAGTTTCTGGACCAACATCAAAAATTTTCCAATCACCATTTACATCATCTATGCCAACGAATTTGTTTTCAGCATTTTCTTTAAACTCTTTTGCTACACAAACATCTATTGGAAGTATGATTTCACAATTATTTTTGCTTGCTTCCTCTATTATATTTAGAGCAGTTTCTTTCATTTCAGGTTCACTCATAGAAGCACCTATATCATATCCTTTTGCAGAAAGGAATGTGTTTGCCATAGCACCGCCTATTACTATTGCATCTACTTTTTGAGTTATGTTTTTAAGAACGGCAAGTTTTGTTGATACCTTAGATCCTCCTACTACTGCAATCGCAGGATGTGCAGGATTTTCAAGTGCTTTTGTTAATGCATCTATTTCTTCTTCCATAAGAAGTCCTGCATAAGAAGGAAGGTATTTTGTTATTCCTTCGGTTGATGCATGTGCTCTGTGTGCAGTTGAGAAAGCATCGTTTATATATATATCGCCAAGTGAACCGAGTTCTTTTGAAAAGTTTGCATCGTTTGCTTCTTCTTCTTTATAAAAACGAACATTTTCCAGCAACAATATATCGCCATCATTCATTAAATTTATTTTTTCTTTTACCTTATCGCCTATTGTATCATCTATGAAATCAACAGGTTTGGTAATTTCTTTTGATAATTCGTTTAATAAAATTTTGTTTGAAAATTCTTCGGATTTACCTTTTGGTCTTCCGAAGTGGGTAATGATTATTACTTTTGCCCCTTTATCAGATAAAAGTTTTGCAGTTGGAGCGAATCTTGCAATACGGCTGTTGTCAGTTATAGTTCCGTTTTCGGTTGGAACATTTAAATCTGCACGAACAACTATTTTTTTACCTTTTATATTTTCTATGTCGTTAATTGTCTTTAATATAGACATTTTAGTTTCCTTTCGTTTTGTTAATTATTATTTCTTTGAATTATAATATAAAACTTTTTACCTTACAATAGGATTTTATGTTGAATTATTTTATTACAACTCGTCGGTTTTCAGGTTTTTTAACACCATCTTTTGTAGGGATTTTTTGATCTTCGGAGCCAAGTCCTTGGATTATTATTTTTTCCTTTGGAATGCCATAAGATGTGATTATTTTTCCAACATTTTCGGCACGTTCGGTTGATAATTTTTGGTTGTGTTCTTTTGTTCCACTGGTATCTGTGTGACCTTGGATTATGATTATTTCCTTTGAACTTAATGCCTTTTCAGAAATATCCTTTAATTGAGGTAGGAATTTATAATCCACATCGGATTTATCCCAATCAAAGAATATTTCAAAAGGAAGCAAGTCTGATGGTGCAGAAATAATTTCTGTTTCAACATAGTCGCCTTCGTCAATTGTGTTAAATTCTTCCTCTTCGGGATAATATGTATTTATTTCATCTATTTTATCTTCTAGAATAAATAGTTGATTTTGTAAATTTGTTAACTCTTCGGTATTATCTATTGGTTTTGTATTTTGAATTTCCTGTATTTTAGAATCAAGGTCGGTTATTGCCTGTTTTAATAAATCAATATCTTGTTTTGTGGCACTATTTGGATTTGATACGACAATTGTTTTTTCACCATCAGAATTTTGAATTACAGGTGGGTTTGAATTTATTGATGTAATAAGGTCTTCAATTTTTATGAGTGAATTTTCAATCTCGCTTGTATCAACCTTGGTAATAGTAGGGGTTGGTTGAGTAGTGCTGTTTGCAGTTTCCTTTACTATTGTGTGTCGTATAGTTGGAATAGGTGGATTGTTCGCAATTACAGGTAAGTTAGGCCATTTTGGTATAGGTAAAAACTTTCCAGAAAATTTACTTTGTTTTTTGGTTATTTTTGTTTCTGGTTTTTTGCAATTGTTGCATTCAGGATTAAGTTTGTTAAATAAATGTTTTCTAGCCTTCATAAATCGGTTTAAACAATTTATTGATTGTTTTTGGCTTAGTCCATTTGACTCGCTGTCAACCCAACAATCAAATTTTGCCTGTGCTTCGGCCATTAGTTGCGGGTATTGTATTACCAAATCAGTTTCTAACAAATACAATAAATCATCATAATAGTTGCTTATTTCTATTATAGATGTTTCTGGTAATCGTTTTTTATATATGTTATCAGGTTTTACCCTTTCCCCATGGTATGCATTTAAAGCCTTTGCTGCAAAATGATTTGCATTTGCATAATCAGGAGTATATTGAGCCTTATACAAAGCATAAGATTTATATTCGTTTGCCAATGCATTTGCGAATTTGTCGTTTGATCTATTGGAATAGAAATCTGTTTTCCTTATTGTATCAACATAATCTTGTGGAGGAAGAGTTATAGTTGCCTGAGCAGAAGAAGAAAGAAATACAAACAAAAGGATAAAATATCCTTTTTTTACTATGCTATTATTTTTTAGGTTTAGCATCTCTCTCTCCTTGTCCTACATTATATACTTGTTTTTTTTATATAATCAATAGAAAAATTAAGAATTTTACTCCTGGTTTATATTATCAAAAATTACAGGTATTTTATTTTGAAATTCCTTCATAAGAGGTATCATTAACTCCCTCATACTTGGGTGAGCAGCAGGGCTGGTTCGTAATTTGAAAATATGTTTCCATTCCCTTAGGTTTGTTGTTATAACAATTTCTGTTTTAATGTCAATAGGAAGAACACCACGGGCGTTTTCTGGTTTTGAGCCGTTTGCAATCATTTCCATATATGATTTTTCGGCATTTTCCATTGCATTTTTCCATATTTCAAATTCTGTTGTTCCTTCGTTTAATTCATAAGGTTTTATTACGGTTATTTCAGAGCCAAATTTATCCTTTGTATAATTACAATACCTTGTTGACTCTTGAGAATATGCAGCAAGTCTGTGTCTTACAAGTTCATGGGTGAAACCTCTGTTGCAAATAAATCTTACGGTTATGTTATAGTGTTCTATTACCGATTCATGTCCACGTTGGGCGATTTTACTTACAAAATTTTTGGCGGAATCAGGAGTGATTAAATCGTTGGATTTATAGCATGTTCGCCCTGCTATTTCTATTAGTTTTAAAATTTCATCCCCGTTTATAGGTGTTAAAATTTCAAATGAAGGTTTTATTATTTTTACCATGCTTTCTCTCCTTTATTTAAGCTTAAAATTTGGGTGGTATTTTGAAATCTATTTCTTTGTTATTAGTTTCTTTGTTTAATTTGTGCTGTTCCTTTTTCGTTTTTATATAAACTTTTAGTGAGGTTATGGCAAATAAACTTGCCTTACAAAGTTGTTTTATTAAACATAAACATATAATGAAAAGGATTATGTGAATATAGTCTAATATAAATATTATTCCGTTTTGTATTCTGGATTTTACGTAATTTAGGGCGGAGTTATAGCCACGTTCAATTTTTATTTGTATAAATCTTTTATCTTTGCATGAATTTAAGTGCTTTATATCACTTTCCAATAATGATATTTTTCTATTTAAATCTGATGAATATTTTTGAATTTCTTTTAACTTTTTTAGGTTGTAAACTCCATCTTTGTTAAGTTGGGCATTAGTTTTTGTAAGAGAATCTTGTAATATTGCAAGTTCTGTATAAAAATAAGTTAGATCTTTTTCTATATTTTCATCTTTGCTATAATTGTTTTCTACTATGTTACCATATTTTTTTATTGCAGTTAAGAAAGATTCTGCATTTATTGTAGGAATTTCAATATCTATTATTGCAGTTATATTTTCTGGGAATATTAAGTTTTTATTTACATCCTGTGCCTTTATAGAACAATTGTATGTGGCACATTCATTTAAAATGCTTTGGTATGCGGATATTTGAGTATTACGAGAGGTTTCTATTTTTATTTTTTGTGTTTCAATATAACGAAATTGTTTTGCAGTATTGTAAGATGTTTTTATCTTATACCAAAAATCAGAAAAGTTAAATTCCTTAATGTCATAAAAAAGTTGTTTTGCCGATAGTTCAGTGTTTTTCATTAACTGAGGGAAAAAGTTGGCATCACATCCTGAAAGCATCAGAATTGTAAAAAATGCAAGCAATACCTTATTAAATTTATAGTAAAATTTTCTCATAAGTGTATGTTTAGCACATAGTTTCTTAAAATAAAAGACAAATTTTCAAAAAAATCTTGACAAAGTTTCTTTTTTTATATAAATTACAGAAAAGTTTAAAATTTTTTTTAAAATATACTAGACAAGTGTGATTATTTATGGTATATTCAAAAAAGAAATTAAGAAAAGAGGTTTAATATGACTGATAAGAAAAATATGTTTGAAACTGGAGTGGTTAAGCTTGATTTTCTAGCGAAAGAAGATACAGATTTTGAAAAAGGAATTGCCGCTTTGGATAAAAAAATAGAAAGTGATGGTAATGTTGACCTTAATAATGTAATTTCCAGTAAGGTTAAGTCCGAATCTTCTAAGTAAAGATTTAAAATAGTTCAAAATAACCTCGGGAAGAGGTTATTTTTTTTTGTTATTAACGATTTTGTTTTTTCTTGATTATTTTTTTGTTTTGATTTATCTTTTTTTTTGATTTAACCAAAAGGAAATGTAAAATGATAAATATTCTTCTTGTTCTTAATATTATAGTAGTTGCTCTTCTTATAGGAATTATTCTTCTTCAAAAATCCGAAGGTGGTGTTTTGGGAATGGGTGGTTCTGGTAGTAAAAATGGTTTGTTTACGGTTAGAAGTGCAGGTAACCTTATTACTAAGATAACTTATATATTAGCTACTTTATTCTTTGTGATATGTATATTGCTTGCGTTTTTAGTTTCCAGAAGGGAACGATCAAAATCTTTTATGCAAACTATGATGGAAAAGGACAGAGTCGAATCTGTAAAGGAGGTCAAAAAACCTTTGGTTAACAAGATTCCAGAAGATTCTGTTAAGGAAGAGTTGAAAAAGGAATTGATTAAGCAAGAGGCTTTGAAAACAAAACCTGTTGTACCAACTTCTAAATAAATATTTTAGATTTCTGAAATCTCCCTTTTTTTTGAAAAGGGGGATTTTTTGTATATAATTCATTTGTGGAATAATAATCTGCTTGCATATATGTGTTTTTTGTGGTATGATATAGACAATTTGGTAAAATTTATAAGGAGATGAGATGAATAGAAAAATTAGTTCCTTAGTTTTAATTTCTTTGTTTGTGGGAGAATTGTTTGTTTTTAACCCTGTTTTTGCACAAAGGGCGAAACGAAATACAAAGCGGGCTTCTGGTGGAACAAGACGGGCTGCATCATCCATAAGGTCTGCGGCTGCGACTAATGTTTCAACTACTACAACTCAGCAGGAGGTGGTGGAGGAACAGCCTGCAACACCGGCAGTGGTAGAGGAAGTTGCTCCGGTTGTTGAAGCGGTTGTGGAACAACCTGCACCAGTGACTGAAACAAAGGTTGTTATTGTAAAGGATTCTGTCGATTCAGAATTGGCAAATAATATTAATGTGCTAAGGTCAGAAGTTTTGAAAATAATGGATGAGGCGAAAAATGCATGTGTTGGAATTGCATCGTCGTTGTCTTCTATTTCATCAAATATGAGTACTTCAACAGGTTTTTCTGGATTGGGAACTGTGGTAAGTGGAGCTGATTTTACCGCTGATTTTACAAAAAATTCTTCAAATGACGCGGTTGGGAAGGTTTCAAATGTGATTGATAAAGGGTCTACTATTTTACAGGGGGCAGCAGGTGTTGCGAATGTAGGTGCAATGATTTCATCTAGTACAGCAAGTGCTAATACCTCTAAGGTTGCAGATAAAATGGATGAGTGTAATAAGAAAGTAAAGGAATTAAATGTTAAAAAGAATGAATTGGCAATGGAAATAGAAAAGGCAAACCAAAATCCGTATGATGATGCAACTATTTCAAAGTCAGAGACTATAATTGAATCGTGTGAGGCATTTAGTTCTGCTGATATGGCGGCATTAAAAGGATTGTCAACTACCGCAGCGGTTTCTTCGGCTGTTGGTACGGCGGCTTCTATTGCAGGTGTTGTTTCAAATGTTTTTGTTGGTAAAGATTCTAGTAATAAAGCGGCAGATGTTAGTGCAAAAGTTTCCGGTGGAGTTGGAACTGGTGCAGCAGCATTAAGTACTACGGTTTCTGCTATTGCTGTTAATAAGGCAAAGGCAAATTTGGCAAAGGCGACAAAGTGTGAAAAAGCATTTTCTGTTTTATATTAGAAAATTTGTTTTGAAAAGTGTTCGTTTTTGTGATATTATAAGAATAGGTTGTATAAATTAAAAAGAAGGAGAAAGTTATGAATAAAAAAATAAGTGTTATTACATTAACATTGTTAGTCGTTGGGGCGGTTACCACGACTGATGTATTTGCACAAAGGGGATTTAGAACCAAGGTTAGAACGGCTGCTAATAATTTATCACTTACAACTAATGCATCAAAGATAGAGGATGCTTCTGATTATGAACATTCTCCAGGTTTGGATGCATCTAATGGAAATACAGTAGAAACACCGGAAAATCCAGGTGATACTGGAGATGGTGGTAATACAGAAACTCCTGTTGATCCAGATGTTAGTGCAACTATCAGAGAATTAAAAAATCAAATATCTTTGAAAATGTCTAATGTTTCTAATAGTTGTGGTGGTATTTATAATTCTTTGAAAGATTTAAAGGGATTGTTAACAGGAACAGCAGTGTCTAGTGGTGTTGGAATAGCTGCTGCTGGTGTTGCTACGGCTAGTGATGCTACATCTGCACTTACTGCTGTACCTAGAGTTTTGGGAAGTGCTGGTTATATAGGTGGAGTTGCAAGTGTTGCAACTTCGGCTGTGTCAACAGGAACTTCATTTGCATCAGTTGCGAATGTTGATAAATTGATTGATAAAATGTCCGATTGTAATGAAAAGGTAAAAGATTTGGAACTTATGAAAGGTAAGTTAAAAGCGGAGATGGATGATGCGGAGATAGATTCTTCTAATGATAGAATTGTTAAGAGGGTTGATGAGATAGTTGGGGCTTGTACTGGTGATTTTGATATACAGGATATGAAGGTTATTAAAGGTAATATGATTGCTTCGGGTGTCGTTTCCGGTGTTGGAACAGGAACTTCTCTTGCGGGACAATTTCATAATCGTGTTACTGGTGCTGTTTTGAATGGTATTACAACAGGAACTTCTGTAATTAGTACTATAAATTCAGGTGTTTCTTTGAGTAAATTAGATGATAATATTTCCTTGGCTGAAAAATGTCAAAATGCATTATCTAATGATACAGTTAAGCTGAATACTGGAGTTGTTTCTATTACTTATACAGATGAAGAAGAAGATGCAGATGCAGGTAATAAAAATGAAAATCAGGATAATGCATCTGGTGATACATCTACTAATTTATCTACAACACCTGCAGAATAATTGTCTGTTTGTTTATTTCTTTACAAAAGCCCTTTTTTACAGGGCTTTTTTTATTTTAGGAATATTGATTTGTTGACATATCGTTATTTATTTAGTATTACATTTTTGTGTTTAATTTATTAACAATGGAGGTATAAATATGAAAACTAATTTAAAATTTAAGGTTTGTTTTGCTGTTTTAGTATCTTGCCTTACGATGTCTACTTTGGTAGAGGCAAAAAAGTATAACAGAGGTGGTTTTGTTGATAATAGATCAGGTGCTTTTGAGGTAATTTCTGTTGAAAAGGCAAAAGATTCTCCGGATGATAGTTATGTTGTATTACAAGGTTATATTGACAGCACTGTTGGTAATGAAAAATATTTGTTCCGTGATGAAACTGGTACTATAAAAATTGAAATAGATGATGAAGATTTTCGTGGCTTAACAGTTTATCCAGACGATCTTGTCCAAATTTCAGGTGAAGTTGATAAAGATTGGTGGAGTGAAACTGAAATAGATGTGAAAAATATTTCAAAGGTTAATCCAGAAACTTCTAAACAATAAATTTATTTCTAACTTTAAAAAAACTCCCAAAAGGGAGTTTTTTTATATTTCATCATATACTCGTTTTACCTCTTTTATATCCTGCCACATTTGCCATTTTGGTTTATCCTTTTCATTTGATGGATTTCGTAGTAAATAAGCAGGGTGGTATATTGGCATCATTTTTGAATTATATGGTCCGTCAAACCATTTCCCATGTATTTTTGTTATTCCTAATTTATTATTGGGAATCATAGATGATACTGCGACTGCTCCACAAAGAAGTATTATCTTTGGTTTTATTATTTCAATTTGTTCATCAAGATATTCACGGCATGCTTCTTTTTCTTCGGGTAATGGATTATGATTGTTTGGAGGTCTGCATTTTATTGTGTTGCAGATATAAATATTTTCATTTCTGGAAAAACCTACACATTCCAATATTTTATCAAGCAATTGTCCGGAACGACCCACGAATGGTTTTCCCTGTAAATCCTCCTGTTCACCTGGTGCTTCGCCAATAAGCATTATTTTAGATTGGGGATTGCCATAGGAAAATACAATGTTTGTCCTTGTTTTATATAGTGGGCATTTTGTGCAATTTTCACATTTTGCTTTGATTATATCAAGTTTGTCCATAATAATTCCTTATGATAATTATATGTTTTTATTATAATACTTTTGCTTAAAAAGGCAATTATTCTTTTGTAATTATGGAAAATTTTTATGGAAAAGAAGTGGCGGATGGGGAGGGATTCGAACCCCCGGTGAAGTTGCCCCCACAACGGTTTTCAAGACCGCCGCATTCGACCACTCTGCCACCCATCCGTTTAATGACTTGGTAGATTATAATTTATTTTTATTTTTTTGTAAAGGGAAATTTTTCTATATTTGATTTTTATTTAATAAAAAAAAGCCTCTTAACAGAGGCTTTTTAAAATTTAGTTGCAATGTTATTTTGCCTGGTTAATTGCTTCTAACATTACAGATTTATCAACATAACCATTGTAGAAGTTATCGCCAATGATTATTGCAGGAGTTCCTTGGATACCCAATTTTGATGCAAGTTGACGAGTTCTTAACAATTCTTCTTCAACAGATGGGTTTTCCATATCTTTTTTCAATTTTTCAACATCAAGACCTGCCTTTTCTGCAAGACCGAATACTATTGCTTCTATTTGTGCAGTTATTTCTTGTTCTGTTGCTTTTGGATTAGATTCTGGAACCAAACGTGTTGTGAACAATAATTTATGCAAATCTTCTGCTTTGCCTTGTTCCTTTGCTGCGATTACAGCCTTTGCAGGAATAAGTGAAGGTGGGAAGATTGGGAAGTTTTTAAGAACAACTTTTAAATCACTTTCTGTTTTTAAAATTTCCTCTAATGCTAAATCTGCACCTTTACAATATCCACAGTTGTAATCATAGAATATGTATGCAACAACTTTACCATCTGCATTTCCCATGATTGGAGCATATTTAGAATCATCTTCGGTAATATTTTTTAATGCTTGTTTTGCAGCATCTTGTTGTTTTTGTTTTTCAACTTCTTCTAATCTTTTTATAGTATCTGTTAAAATTTCAGGATCGTTTAACATAGCCTTTCTTGTATTTGTACTTACAACCAAAGATGCAGTTGTATAAATTGCAAGAAATAAAATAACAATAGGTGCAACAATTGTAGCAAGTATTGTTGTTGATTTCTTTGTAAATGTTTTGTTTGCTATCTTCCTTGGGTAAAGGATAAATAGAACGGTGAATGCTAGTGCTAATACTAACATAATTATATTCATTATAAGTGTATTCATATTTTTTCTCCTTTTCTTGTTTATGAAACTTTTTTATGCTATAATCTATTTTTAAACTTGTAAAGAGTTTTTTCTTATTTTATAAATTTTTTATTGCATTATTTGTATTTTGTGATAATTTTAGACAATGAAAAAATATGAGGTAATTTATGTCTTTCCCAAAAGAAAATATTAGAAATTTTTCAATAGTTGCTCATATAGATCATGGTAAGTCAACCTTGGCAGATAGGCTTATTCAAAAATGTGGGGCGGTGTCTGAAAGAGAGATGAAAGATCAAATCCTTGATAATATGGATATTGAAAGGGAACGTGGTATTACTATAAAATCTCAGACTTGTCGTTTAGAGTATAAGGCCAAAGATGGGAAGGTGTATCAACTTAATTTAATAGATACACCAGGGCATGTTGATTTTTCGTATGAGGTGTCGAGATCTTTATCTGCATGTGAAGGGGCGTTGTTAGTTGTTGATGCTTCGCAAGGTGTAGAGGCTCAGACATTGGCAAATGTTTATAAGGCAATTGATGCAAATTTACAGATAGAAGTTGTTTTAAATAAAATAGATTTACCCGCAGCAGATCCTGAAAAGGTAAAAAAGCAAATAGAAGATGTTATTGGAATTGATGCTTCGGAAGCAGTTTTAATTTCTGCTAAAACTGGATTGGGTATAGATGAGGTGTTGGAAACTATTGTTAATAAATTGCCTCCTCCTAAAAATATGGATGATAATCCGTTGAAGGCATTATTGGTTGATAGTTGGTATGATGTATACCTTGGTGTAGTAATGCTTGTCCGTATAGTAGAAGGTAAATTGAAAAAATTTGATGAGATAAAAATGATGTCAACTGGTGCAACCTATAAGGCAGAGCAGATAGGTATTTTTACACCTAAAATGAAACAGGTTGATGAATTGGCTTCGGGTGAAGTTGGTTATGTGATAAGTGGTATTAAACAACTTTCGGATTGTAAGGTTGGTGATACAATTACATTAGTTAAAAATCCGACAAGTGAACCTTTGCCTGGGTTTAAACCTTCTGTGCCGGTTGTGTTTTCATCTATATTTCCAGTAGATGCTTCGGATTATCCTTTGTTAAAAGAGGCTGTTGCAAAACTTTCCTTAAACGATGCGAGTTTTGTTTATGAGGTGGAAAATTCTCCGGCATTGGGTTTTGGGTTTAGATGTGGATTTTTAGGATTGCTTCATATGGAAATTATTGAGGAGCGATTGGAAAGAGAATTTAATCTGGATATTATTACAACTGCACCTTCGGTAGCATATAAACTTCATCTTACAAATGGCGAAGATATTGTTCTTACTACACCTGCGGATATGCCAGAGCCTTCTAAAATAAAAAGTATGGAAGAACCTCTTGTAAGGGCTACTATAATGACACCAGATGAATATTTAGGTGCCATAATGAAATTGTGTACTGATAGACGTGGAATCCAGGAAAATCTTACCTATGTTGGAAATAGGGCGATGGTAGTTTATAAATTACCATTAAATGAAATTGTCTTTGATTTTTATGATAGACTTAAATCTATTAGTTCTGGTTATGCAAGTTTTGATTACGAATTGTGTGAATATCAAGAGGCTGAATTGGCAAAAGTTTCCATATTGATTAACGAAGAACCTGTTGAGGCATTATCTTTTATTGCTCATAAAACGGAAGTGGAAAAAAGAGGTAGGGCAATTTGTGAAAAATTAAAAAATCTTATCCCTAGGCATATGTTCAAAATTCCTATACAGGCTGCAATAGGGGGAAAGGTTATTGCAAGGGAAACTATTTCTGCTTATAGAAAAGATGTGCTTGCAAAATGTTATGGTGGTGATATTTCTAGAAAAAGAAAACTTCTTGAAAAACAGAAAAAAGGAAAGAAAAGAATGCGTACTTTTGGTTCTGTTGAAATTCCGCAAGAAGCATTTATACAGGCACTTAAAATAGGAGATGATTAAATTTTCGTGTTGTTTAAAAAAAAACTCCTCTGTTAGAGGAGTTTTTTTAAGTCCTATTTTTTAAAATAGTGGAGTGCCGTCCATTTCTGATGGAATTGGTAAATTTAAGATTTTTAATAAGGTAGGTGCGATATCAGCCAACTTTCCTTTGTTTAATGTTTTTACATTAGAATCACCAATTAAAATAGCCTGAACTGGATTTGATGTGTGTGCAGTAAATGGTTTACCATCTTCATCAACCATTTTTTCACAATTACCATGATCAGCAGTTATCAAAAGGACACCACCTTTTGAAAGGACGGATTTTTCCAATCGTGCGATACATGTATCAACGGTTTCGGTTGCCTTTTTACTTGCATCCATTATTCCGGTATGTCCGACCATATCTCCGTTTGCATAGTTTACGATTATTACATCATATTTTTCTTCGGCAATTACCTTTTCCAAAGTGTCTGTTATTTCTATTGCTGACATTTCTGGCTTTAAATCGTATGTTGCAACAGATGGTGAAGGTATTAAAATTCTGTCTTCGCCTTCAAAAACTTTTTCTTCGCCACCATTAAAGAAGAATGTAACATGTGCATATTTTTCGGTTTCTGCGATGCGAAGTTGTTTTAAGCCAGCCTTTGCAATTTCTTCACCGAAAATTCCCTTTAATGATACAGCAGGGAAAAGAGTTTTATATAATTTATTTAACTCTTCCGAATATTCAGCCATTCCTAAAAGGCTTGAAAATTTAATAACTTTTTCTCTTTTGAATTCGTTGAAGTTTGGATCTGCAAATGCAGTTGCAATTTGGCGAACTCTATCAGCACGGAAGTTTGCTATTAGTATTCCGTCGCCATCTTTCATACCTTTGTAATTTTCGTTTGCGGTTGGGATTATAAATTCATCAGTTTTTCCATTTGCATAAGATTTTTCTATTGCTGATATTGGATCCGTGAATTTATCAGAAGTTTTACCTTGGGTCATTGCATCGTATGCAAGTTCAGTTCTGTCCCATGTTTTGTTTCTATCCATAGCATAATATCTTCCTGATATTGTTGCGATAGATGCATTTTTACAATCCTTTGTTTTTGAGATAAATTCTTCTATATAAATTTTTGCAGAACTAGGCGGAGTATCTCTTCCATCTGTTATAAGGTGGATATTGGTTTTAATTTCGTTTGCATTAAGTGCCTTTGTCAATGCTATTATATGGTCTATATGTGCATGAACTCCACCATCTGAGATTAAACCAAGAAGGTGGCATTCTCCATTATTATCCTTTATGTTTTTAATAAATTCTAATAAGTGTGGATTTGTTTTTAAGGTGTCAGTTTTGATAGATTTTTCTATTTGTCCCAAAAGTTGAAGAACAACTCTTCCTGCACCTATGTTGGTATGTCCTACTTCGGAATTTCCCATTTGTCCTTCTGGTAGTCCAACGGCAGTTCCACTTGCATCTAAAAAGTTATTAGGATATTCCTTTAACATTCTGTGCCAGTTTGGAGTGTGGCCTTCTTCTACTGCATTTCCGTTTGTATTTGGGTTATAACCCCATCCATCAAGTATACATAAAACTACTGGTTTTGGTCTATTTGCCATAGATATTCTCCTTTATCATTTATTGAAAATTTTTAATTTATGTTTCTGTATGATAGTATTTATTAAATAAAAAATCAATAAGCATTTTTTATTATAAATATAAAATTTATAGTGGATTCAAGATTTTACTTGAAAATTTGTAATATATTCTTATAATTGCTTTTAGTTTAAGTTAAATCGTAAATAGGAGTGTTCAAATGGACAATAATTTATCTGCTAATCTTAATGTTATGATGTCAATATGTCAGAAAGTATCAAAATTTATCCTTAGGGATTTTGGTGAAATAGAACAACTCCAATCTTCGGTTCATGGTGCAGATAGTTTTGCATCAGCGTCAAAGTTAAAAATTCAAAAAATACTAATTGAAAATTTATTAGAGGCAAGACCTAAATATGGCATTCTTTCTGAGAATCAAGAAGTTAAGGGTACTGATATTTCTCATAGATTTATTATAAATGTCAGTGATGGTTTTGATAATTTTTCCAGGGGGCTTCCTTTCTTTACTATCTCAATTGCTTTACAAGAACAAAAAAATCTTGTTGCAGGTGTGATATATAACCCTGTATTAGATAAGATGTTCTATGCAGAAAAGGGAAGTGGTGCCTTTGTTTCCGAGGTTAGAATGAACAGGAGAATTAGAATTTCATCTAAACGTGAACTTTTTAATGCGAGTGTTTTAGAATCAGGAAACTTTTTAAGGTTATCTACTGCAAAAATTATGGATTTAGGTAGTGTGGGATTATCATTGGGTTATGTAGCCTCTGGTATGGCTGATGTTTTTGTCGGTTTTTCTAAAAACCTTTTTGATTTATCTGCTGGTCTTTTGATTGTAAAAGAAGCAGGTGGTTTTGTAAGATCGTATGATAAGGATTGGAAGGAAACTCCGGAATTGTTTAAGTCTGATATAATTGTTTGTGCAAATAGTTATTTACAATCTGAAATTAAAAGTTATATAATGAAAAAGTAGAAATTAGGAGATGGAAAAATGAAAAAATATTTCTTATTATTTGTTGCTTTCTTTTCTTATGTTAATGCAACTTTTGCTCAGGGGTATAGATTAAGTTTAAATAATGACTCCAATTTTAGTAAAGATATTTTAGTAAATAAAGACGATGATTTCGTTTTAATGAGAAAAGTTTATTTGAAGAATCCAGAAAATTCTAAACTTGGGTTAGAAGCAGGTGGACCGAAGTATTCTGTTTATAAACCTGTTGTAAAGGTTAAAACAATTGTTGAACCTGTGCCTGTTATTGAAAATGTTGATGTGGTAGAAGATGTAAATGTTATAGAAGATAAACCTGTGGCAGAAGAAAAACCGGTTGTTGATAATAATAAGGTAGAACCTGTTATTGAGAAATCTCAGACGGATAAAAATATAGAAGAGGCAAAAAAACTTTTGAAAGTTGCAGAAAAAATTGCAAATTCTGTTGCAGAGGAAGATTTTGAAGCAAAACCTGTGAAAAGTGATGTTTCTTCGGTAAAAAAGAATCCTGATTTTTCTATGAAATTTACTGCTGATAACGATGAACTTAAAAAAGTAGATGAGGAACGATTGTCCCGTATGGTTCCAAAAATTTTGGAAAATCCAGATATTAGTGTAAAGATGATTTCTTATTATTCCGTTATAGGCGATAGAAATGTTGCTTTTTCAAGATTACTTAATGCAAGAAAAGTCTTACTTGAAAAAAACGTTCCAACTTCTCAGATTATGATTTTGGTTTTGGAAGACGAAGATCAATCTAAAAATAATACTATTGATGTTTTTATAAATAAGTAATTTTAAAGAGGTTTTTTAAATGATATATTCAAATGAGGTTATTCACGATCTTGTGCAAAGTGTTATTAAACAAGAAATGGATGCTATACAAAAATTAGATGATAATTTTCCAATAGTAGATTTTGTGAATGTTGTAAATTATATTACAAATGAATTAAAGGGTAAAGTTGTTATTACAGGTTTAGGAAAATCAGGTGATGTTGCAAAACGACTTGCTACTACTTTGACTTCTACTGGAACAAGGGCAATTTTCCTTCATTGCACAGAGGCTTCTCATGGTGATATGGGAATAATTTGTGATGATGATTGTGTTATTGCTGTTTCAAATAGCGGTGAAACAAAAGAAATGAGTGATGTTATAGATTATACCAGACGTTTTGGAATAAAGTTGATTGCTATTTGTTCTAATCCTAACTCTTCGTTGGGTAAACATGCTGATATAAACCTAACAATTCCTGATGTCCCAGAGGCTTGTTTGATAGGAAAAGCTCCTACTACTTCTATTATTTTATTGACTACTATGGCAAACTTGTTAATTGTTGCTTTAGAAAAGACAAAGGGCTTTACCTCAGATATGTATAAAAATTATCATCCACATGGTAAGTTGGGGGCTTCGTTATTAAAGGTATCAGAACTTATGCATACAGGAACTGAACTTCCGCTAGTTGATGAGACTGCCTCTATGTATGATGTTGTTTCTGTTATGAGTAGAAGGGTTAGATTTGGTTGTGTTGGTGTAGTTGATAAAGATGGACGTTTAGTTGGTGTATTTACTGATGGAGATATTCGTCGTCGTCTTTGTGAAGGTGTTAATTTAATGGAAAAAAAGATTTCTGATGTTATGGGGAAATCTCCGAAAACTATTTCATGTGATGCTTTGGCTTCATCTGCTCTTTTACAAATCAATGAAAATCAAGTTCAGGTGTTATTTGTTGTTGATGCAGACAATAAACCTGTTGGTGTAATTAGTTTCCACGATTTATTAAAAGCGGGTTTGGTTTAATTGGTAAAAAAAAATACAAAAATACATAAAAAAGTTAGAATATATAAAAGGGCTTTTTCTTCTGTATATAAAAAGATGACCTTTCATAGTCGTATTGTGTTTTTGTTGAAAATTGCTTTACCAAGTATTACGGCATTGTTTTTAGGTGTTGTCGTTTTAATACCGCAAATTGATGAAAAAATAAAAAATATAAAAATAGATATCCCAAGTATTGATACAACTGATAAAATTTCTTTTACTATGGATAATGGTAATTTTTATGGACAGGGTGAAGATGGTGCAGTATTTTCCTTAAATGTTGAAAATTTTAAGGAAGATAGGGAAAATATGGTTATGTTGTTTTCAAAAATTACTGCAAAAATCTTTCTTAAAGATGGTAGTTGGATTAATGTATCTACAGATAAGGGAAATTATATTAAAAAAGATAATCTTTTCTTTATGAATGGTAATATTGTTATTACAGATAGTGATGATAACAAAGTTTATACAGATGAAGCGATTGTAAATATTGATGATATGTCTGTATCTGGTGATAAACCTATAAGAGCGTTTACCAATTTTGGTCAAATAAATGGGCAGGGGTTCAATTTTAAACAAAACGAAAAATATTCATTTTTTGGTAAGGTAAGCGGAAATATTGATACTGCAAAAATAGAAAAACAACACAAATAACTTATTTCATAACTATCATTGATAGTTGGCGTCCTTCGTCAGTTGGTGTGTCGTTTGCATATTCTTTGTTTATTAAACTTCTTCTGTAACTGAAAAATAAATCTGTATTTTTATATGTGTCAAAATTAAGAATTTCTATGGTTTTTATACCTTCTTCTTTTAATTTCATAATACAATAAGTAGTGCAATCAAATAAATATTTTTCGTTAGATATTTTTTTAAATAATTTTTTGTATTTGATATTTTGTTTTATTATATCCTTAACAAAATCATAAGAAACTTCGTATGATTTTTGTTTTAAACAAGGTCCAAGAGCAACCTTTATATTTTTAGGGCAGGATCCTAGTTCAGACATTTTTGTTATGGTGTTGTGAATTATATTTTTGTAAATGCCTTGCCAACCGCAATGTATTGCACCTATTAAATTGTTCTTTTCATCACATAGCAAAACAGGCACACAATCAGCAGTTAATATACCAACTGCAATATTTTTTTTGTTTGTTATTATACCATCGGCTTCTGTATTTAAATATTTTTCAACAGAAGAAATAGGTTTATTTATAACAATTATTTCGTTTGTGTGTTTTTGATTTAAAGTTATTAGTTGAGAATCTGCATCTAAGCCTATTGTTGATAATAGTAATTTTCTATTTTGTTTTACATTATCTTTTAAATCAGAAGTTTCAAATTTGCAATTCGCATTTGCAAATACACCTTTTGATACTCCGTTTTGTCGTGTGAAAAATCTGGTGGTTATTTTATCTGAATCTAGTAAAGGTGAAGATGTGTATATTTCTATATTTTTTCCTTTTTTAAATAAATATATTATCATAAATACAGATATTACAATCATAGGTATTGTTAGAATTTGTCCCATGGTTAAACCATATTTAAAAAAACCCAGTTGGACATCAGGTTGTCTGAAATTTTCCATGCTTACCCTTGCTACTCCATAAAGGCAGATGAAAGAAAATGCAATAACGCCATATCTGTTTTTTATTGATTTTATTTTCCTTAAACTATAAAGAATTATAAATAAAAGTAGACCTTCGGTTAATGCTTCGTAAAGTTGGCTTGGGTGTCGTGGTAATCCGTTGGTATTAGGAAATATAATGCCTATTTTAGAGGTAGTAATTCGTCCATATAATTCACCATTTACAAAGTTTGCAATACGACCGAAAAATAATCCTATTGGTGCCGCCATACATAGAATGTCTGCTATGTATAAAAAATTTTTATTATGTTTTTTGCACCATAAAAACAAGGTGATTATACAGCCTAATAAACCTCCATGAAAGGACATTCCTCCCTCCCAAATTTTTAGTATGTTTAGGGGATGAGAAAAATAAAAATTAAAATTGTAAAATAGGGTATAGCCAATTCGTCCACCCAATATAACTCCGATAATCATATAAGTAAATAAATCATCAAGTTCGGTATAGGATAATATATTATTTGTGCTGTTCCTTAAAATATGTTTTATATAATAAAACCCCAAAATAAAACTGAATATATAGGCAAGGGCATACCATCTTATGTCAAAACCTAAAATACTAAATGCGATAGGTGATATATTAGGGAATAACATAAGAATCCTCCGATTTATTTGTTTGTTTTACCTTTGATTTCTACAAAAGCTTTTTTGAAATCTGGGAAATAATAACCAGTCATAATTGCACTTAGTAAAATTATTATGAACAAGCCTGTTAATATGCCAATTATACCAAGTTCAATACTTATAAACATGAATTTAAATATGGTATATTTTTCCAAATCATCAGAATTTTTTTGTGAAAAGTAAAATAATGATGTTAAACATGCAAAAATATAAAGTAGAACTAAGGCAACACTGGATTCCGTGAAAAAGAAAAATAGTAAGCCTGTTAATGAGAAGGTTAGCAAACTTTTTTCCAAGAAATCTATACCAGAGAAAGTTTGTCGTTTATTTTTAAAAATTATATTTTTTTCTTTGGCCTTTTTTATTATTAAAAACATTATTAAAAATGCATTTATTATTATAAATATTCCAAATTCAAACATTGTAAATATATCAATGGCTCCGGAAATTCCAGTTCCGAAAAACAAAGGATATGAAAAGATTGTAAATGTTAAAGCAAGTCCTAATACATTTAAAATTCCACAATGTTTTGAAATTATATTTGTTATTTTTTCTATAAATTTATTGAAATATTTTTTCTTAAAAAATATTAAAAGCATTGCAACAGATATAAAAACCAAAACCATATTACATTTATCTATTGTAGAAATGATATTGGTCTTACATTCGGTTGTTTGTTTTGTAATATCTGGAACTTCGGTATATGTAGAAACACCAGTTTGTTTTTCCTTTTTAACATTTTTTGAATTTTCGTTAATTTCTTTTTCTGATGTGGATAGATCCTTTTTTCCTGAGGAGGTTGTTTGTGTAGAGGTATCCTGTTTATTGTTTGATTTTTCAGCATCTGGATAATTTGTTATATCAGATGGTTCATCAACAGCAGTGGCTTCGTTATCCTGTTCTGTTGTATAAATTTCGTTTGTATTGTCTTCGTTATCTACAAATTCTACTGAATAAAATGGATTGTCTTCAAACATCTTTTTCTCCTTTATAAAAAAACAAAGTTATGATATAATATAAATGTTTTAATTGCAAGAGGCAAAATATGATGACGGAAATAGATACCTTGTTAAATGGTAAAGTGAAAATTGTTCAATTTAAAAAGGGGGTAAAGGTTTCTTCGGATGCGGTTTTACTTGCCTCTGTAATAAATGAAAAACTTTCTAAAAAAATAAAAAGTGTGTTAGATGTCGGTGTAGGTGCAGGGGGTGTTTCCTTTTGTTTATTAAATAGATTTCCACATTTAAAAATTACAGGTATTGATATTCAAGATGAGATGTTATTGTTGGCGGAGAAGGGAATTAAGGAGAATGGTTTTTTTTCTAATATAACACTTATTAAAGAAAATATTTTAAAACCATCTAAGACTTTGAAAAACCTTGAATTTGATTTGGTGATAACAAATCCTCCGTATTACAAGGGAAATAAGTCGCCCGATTTTATTAAGGCCAATGCTCATAGTGAAAATTTTGATTTGAATGAGTGGATAAAAATGTCAGTTAAAAGACTGAAAAATTCGGGAACCTTTGCAATGATACATAAGGCGGAACGATTAGATGATATTTTAACTGCACTAAAAACAAATGGCATGGGAAAAATTGAAATAGTATTTTTATATTCAAAAATAAATGAACTGGCAAATAGGGTTTTGATAAAGGCAAAAAAAGCTTTTAAATCGCCGGCTGTTATTTATTCACCCGTGATTTTACATAATGATGATGGTTCTTATTCTAAGGTTGCAAAATCTATATTAGAAGATGGGAAATCTGTTTTTGATTGTTTGTAAAATAAAAAATCACTTTAAAGGTAATCAACCTTTCAAAGTGTTAAACTTAAAAACTTATTCTCAATGTATCTTTGTATAATATCACGATTCGCAACTTTTTGCAAGAGGTTTTGTAAATTTTTTTTAATCTATTATTTTTGCGATAGTTTCGCCTTGTTTATTTACTTTTGTAATTTTTGCATTTACTATGCTGTTGTTTGGTAAAGTTTTACCTTCTATTTTGCAAAAGATATAGTTTTCGGTGTATCCTTGGTTTTTATTTTCAACTAAGATGGTTGTTTTTTTACCTTTTTGCCTTTTTATAAATTTTAATTTTAGTTTTTCACCAAGAAGTCGTAATTTTAATGCTCGTTGTTTTTTTACTTCCATAGGAATTTGATTTTCCATTTTTGAAGCGAGAGTTCCTTGTCTTATAGAATAAGGAAACACATGTAGATGGGTGATTTTACATTTTTTTATAAGTTTATATGTGGTTTCAAATTCTTTGTTTGTTTCGCCTGGAAAACCAACTATTACATCTGCACCTATTGCAATATTTTTTGAAATTTTTCTTATTTTTTTACATAGTGTTATTATATCATCACTATTATGACGGCGACGCATATCTGATAATACTTTGTCATCTCCGGATTGGATGGAGAGGTGAAAATGTGGCATAAGTCGCCTATCTTGCTTGATTAAACCTAAAATCTGATCATAACTTTTTGCAGGATCAAGAGATGATAGTCGTAATCTTTGAAGTGTTGGGAAAGTATCTAATATTTTTTTGACTAGTCCAAATAATGACTTGTTTTTTGTGTCAGAGCCGTATGCGGATATATCTACACCGGTTAGGATTATTTCCTTATATCCTTTTTTTAAGAAAGCCTTGCACTGATTTAAAATGCTTTGTTCTGAAAAACTTTGATTTTTACCTCTGACAAGAGGGACTATACAATAAGAGCAACGATTATTACAACCTTGTTGTATTTGAACGAATGCTTTCGTTTTTCCAGGAAATTCGAAAAGTTCTTCCTTTGCTTTTATTTCTATCATTTCGGGCGGAAATTTTAAAATATTTCCTACGAATACATAAGGTTTTTTACCCTTTTTTAAGGTTGCAAGTTTGTCATAGTATTTTTGTATTAGTTTTTCCTTATTCCCAAGTATGGCAAAAATATTTTCCTCTGTTTGTAAAGATTCCCAGGAATTTTGAGCTGAACAACCTGTTATGATTATTTTGCTGTTAGGATTTTCCTTTATTATTTTATGAATTTGTTGTTTTGCCTGTCTTTCGGCTTCTTTTGTTACTGCACAAGTATTGAATATTATTGTGTTTTTAAGATTGGCGTTTTCTGCCTTTTGCCTTATTAGTTCAGATTCAAAAGTATTAAGTCTGCATCCAAATGTTATTATTTTTATATCGCTCATTATAATTCCTTTAAAAAAACAAAAAAAATCTTGCAAAGATTATATATTTATTATATATTGTGCAATGTTGTTATTATAATAGGAGTTTTTTAAATGGCAAGAGTTACTGTTGAAAATTGTATAGATAAAGTACAAGATAGGTTTGAGTTGGTAATAGTTGCATCTCAACGTGCAAAGGAATTGTATAATGGATCTCCGGCTATGGTTGCGAAAGATGATGATAAAAATACAATTATTGCCCTTAGAGAAATAGAGGAAAATAAATTAAATATTCCTGAAATTAAAGCGCAAGTCATCCTTGGGTTCAGGCATAATGTTGCATTTAAAGATACAGAAGAAAATAATAAGGAATTAGAGTTTATAGAAAAAGAAATTATGAATGACGTTGTTTTTGAAGATACTAATCAAGAACTTAATAATGTATCAGAAGAAGAATTGCAAAATGTTGTTGCCTAATTCTTATTTTATCTATTAAATATTTTATAAAAAAAGTGGAATTTTGTGTTCCACTTTTTTATTGTTTTCTATTTATTTAAATAGTTTTGTTTAACCAAAAAGTTTTGCAAAAAATCCCTTTTTCACTTTTTTAGTTTTCTTTAATTTATTTGCGGGACTTTTCTTTATAAGTTCTTGGTTCTTTTGTTTGCGACTATCATTTCTGAACTTTGTATTCATTGCTTCTTTCTCCCTGAAATATGTGCCAAGTTTTTTATCTAAGTCCATTTTTTCAAGGATATAAGATTTTTCATTTAAAATGCTATCATCACCGTTTATGATTATGCTTGTATTATATCTTTCTTCTAATTCAAGTAAATCATCTCTTTTTTGGTTAAGGGTATATAATGCAACATCAGATGAAACTGCAATATATATGCGGTTTGTAGCTTTCTTTAAAAGTTCTTCCTCTATATGTCGTAGTAAGTTGATAGATGCGGTTTGAACAGATGGAACGAATCCTGTTCCTAAACAATGAGGGCAGGTTTTATGTCCTACCTCTAAGAAACTTGGTCTTAAACGTTGACGGGATATTTCCATTAAACCAAACTGAGATAATTTGGCCATTTGAATTTTTGCACGATCTTTTTTAAGAGCTTCTCTCATCTTTTGTTCAACGGCTTGATTATGTTTGATTTCGGTCATGTCTATGAAATCTATTACGACAAGTCCGCCCATATCTCTTAGTCTTAATTGTCTTGCGACTTCTATGGCTGCCTCTATATTTGTTTTTAGGGCAGTTTCTTCTATATTTCTTTCTTTTGTAGCCCTGCCTGAATTAACATCTATTGCAGTTAATGCCTCGGTAGGGTTTATTACCAAATATCCACCAGATGGTAATTTCACTATTGGATTTTGGACTGCTTCTAATTGTGCTTCTATTTTATTTTGTATGAATATAGGAGCTTTCTCATTATATTTTTTTATCTTTTTTAGTTCGTCAAAGTTTATTTGTTTTGCGAAATCAATTGCTTGTTTATATCCTTCATCACCTTCTATTAAAATTTCATCAACATCAGGGCGATACATATCCCTGATTGTTCGTTTGATTAAATCGCCTTCTTCGTGAATTAAGGCAGGAGCAGATGATGCCAATGTTGTTTTTCGGATATTATTCCATAAATCTATTGTATAATTGTAATCGTTTAAAATTTCCTTGTATGTCCTATTGCAACCAGCGGTTCTAGCAATTACGGTCATTCCTTCTGGAATTGGTAAATCCTTCAATATACCTTTAAGTTCTTTTCTTTCTTCGCCATAAGGGATTTTTCTTGAAACTCCGTATTTAACCCTTTTATTACTATTAGGCATAAGAACACAATAACGGCCAGCAAGTGAAATATAAGTTGTGATTGCAGCACCTTTGTTTCCGCGTTCTTCCTTTTCTACTTGGATAAGTAAGATTTGTCCTGATTTGATGACTTCTTGAATCTTATATTTTTTCATAAGAAGTTTTCTTTTCTCATCAGCCTGTTTTTCGGCGATTGCATCTTCGTCTTCCGAGAAAGTTTCAACACCTGTATCCGCAGAGTCTTCTTCTTCTTCATCTTCGTCAGAGGAAGTGATTAAAAGAGCTTTTTTATCTTCTATTGGTATTTGAAAATAGTCAGGGTGAATTTCTGAAAAAGGAAGAAATCCGTGCTTTACTCCACCATATTCAACAAAAGCAGATTGTAAGGAAGGTTCAACACGAATTACCTTTGCAAGATATATATTTCCCTTTATTTCCTTTTTAGTTATTGATTCTACTTCAAAATCTTCAAGTATATTATTTTCGGTGATAGCGACACGAGTCTCCTCGGAATGTGTTGCATCTATTAGTATTTTCTTTGTCATGTCTTATAATTCTCCAATTTTTAAAATTTTGTAATTTATTTTTGAACTTTTGTATTTCAGATTCATATTTTGTTGCATATTCGCCTACAAAAATATTATTGGTGTTAAATAAACAAAAAGATTGTATTAAAACACCGCCATTTGATGTTTTAACTATGCTTTTTATAAATTTTGAAAACATTTTTATCATTGTAAGAGCAAAATTTCATTTTTATTTAACTTTTGATATTATATCTTATCTTCAAAATTTTACAAGACTTTTTTATTATTTACTTTTATTTTTTATTTTATAGTATATAATTTAAGAAGGTTTTCATAGAGAAGGGGTTGTTGTGAATTCTTTTAAAAGAATATTGGTTAGTTGTTTGTTGTTTTGTGGACTTTTTTTAAGTCTGTCTGATGCATTTGCTGGGAATAAAGGAATCGCATTTAGGACAGGAATACAACCTATGAATGTTTCAAGGTTCGTTTTGGAAACGGAAAAAGAACCTGAGTATGCTATATTTTATTTGGATAATCCTAAACGAATTGTTATTGATATAAATGATTTGGATATTTCTGATGTGAAAAAGGAAACTTCTAAAACTGGTTTTATTTCGGATATAAGAAGTGGGGTATTAGATGATAAAACTTCTAGATTTGTATTAGATTTATCTGCATTTGCAAAAATAAAGAAACATTTTGTCCTTAAACCATTAGGAAATAATAAGAATTATCGTTTGGTTATTGATATAGAAAGTGCTTCGGAAAATGAATTTGCTGAATTTATAAGCAAAAATTATGTGCTTCCTTCGGATGTATCATTAAATGATGTGAAAAATACTCCGTCAGGTGTTGTTTATGAGGAGGTAGAGATAGAAGTGACGGATTCTTCTTCGGCTTCTAGTGGTAAACAGGGAAAATTTTCTAAAAAACTTGAAATAGTTGAAACAAAAACAAAGTCCTCTTCAAACAAAAATAATACCTCTAAAAATGATAAGAAGAAGGTTATTGTTATTGATGCAGGTCATGGAGGACAGGATCCGGGGGCAATAGGTTTAGGTGGAACCTATGAAAAAAATATTGTTTTGGCTATGGCAAAACAACTTAGAGATGTGTTATCTAAAAATTCTCAATATAAAATAATTTTAACAAGAGAAACTGACAAGTTCATAAAATTACAAGAAAGGGCAAGAATTGCTGAACGAAATAATGCGACTATATTTATTTCTATTCATGCTGATAGTAGCCCTAAAAAGACGACTAAGGGTTTTTCTGTTTATACTTTGTCCGAAAAGGCAACCGATGAGGAATCTAAGAAAATAGCGGAAAAGGAAAATGCAGCGGATTTGTTGGGTATTGGAACTTTTGATAGTTATGATCCTATTACTAAAAATATTTTAGGGGATTTGATGCAAACACAGGTTAAAATTGCTTCTGTGGAAATGGCTAATGAAATAGTGGCACAAGTAAAACAAGATGTTGTTTGTGTGGATAATCCTCATAGAGAGGCTCCGTTTATGGTGCTTAGGTCTGCTATACCTTCGGTATTGGTGGAGATGGGATTCCTTTCTAATAGAGATGAAGAAAAAAAGTTAAATCAAAAATGGTATAGGGAAAAATTGGCATATTCTCTTGCCAGGGCGATAGATTCTATTTTAAAAGAATAATTTCTTTTATTTTTATTTATATAATTGCTTTTTCTTTACCTTTTTGCTTAAATATATTTTAAAATTAGTTTTATTTGATAGGAGTTTTGTATGCGTGTTGATTTATTTGATTTTGATTTGCCAGAATCTTTTATAGCAAAGGAACCTATTGAAAAAAGAGATGAGGCAAAATTGCTTTTGGTTCCGGAATTGCAAAATAAAAAGGTAAAAGATTTAGTTGATATTCTACCTCAAAATTCATTGATAGTTTTTAATAATACTAAGGTTATTCCGGCAAGGTTGTTTGGAAATGCCAAAGATAGAATTTTTGAGGTAACCTTGCATAAAAATATAGCGCTTAATTCTTGGTTGGCATTTATTAAAAACTCAAAAAAATTGTCCGAAGGTGATAAAATAGTTTTTGGTGATGGAATATTAAATGCCGTAGTAAAATCTAAACACGGGGAAAGTGGTGTTGAATTATTGTTTGATAAATCCGGAGTGGAATTTTTTGAATTACTTCATAGGATAGGAACTTTGCCTTTGCCTCCTTATTTAAAAAGAGAGGCTACGGAAAAGGATTTTGATGATTATCAAACGGTTTATGCATCGGTAGAAGGGGCGGTTGCGGCTCCGACAGCAGGGTTGCATTTTACAAATGAATTATTGGATAAAATAAAGGTAAAGGGAATTGACTCTGTTGAATTAACATTACATGTAGGGGCGGGGACTTTTCAACCTGTAAAAGTTGAAGATACAAAAGATCATAAAATGCATTCCGAATATGTTTTAATTACAGAGGAAGTTGCAAATAAAATAAATGAAGCCAAAAAGGCAGGTAAAAAAATTATAGCAGTTGGGACAACGGTGTTGCGTTCATTGGAATCAGCAGTTGATGAAAATGGTTTTATAAAACCTTTTGCAAAAGAAACTGATATTTTTATAACTCCACCTTATGTATTTAAATCGGTTGATTATTTGTTAACGAATTTTCATTTGCCTAAATCAACTTTGTTTATGTTGGTGTGTGCTTTTGCAGGTATGGAGGAGATGAAACAAGCCTATGAATTTGCGAAAAAAAATAATTACAGATTTTATTCTTATGGTGATGCATCACTTTTAAAAAGGAAAGATAACTAATGAAAAATACTGAAATTTTTAATGGTGATATAGTTAAAGTATTACTTCCAATAGCAAGTGATGGTTATGATTATATTGTACCTGAAAAATTGTCGGTATCTGTTGGTGATTTTGTGAAAGTCCCCCTTAGAAACAAAGAAGAAATAGGTGTAGTTTTTTCAAA
Organism: uncultured Alphaproteobacteria bacterium; assembly: GCA_944392955.1. Classification (GTDB taxonomy): domain Bacteria; phylum Pseudomonadota; class Alphaproteobacteria; order Rs-D84; family CACZYB01; genus CACZYB01. Next base: position 61,424 of record CALXYK010000008.1, read on the forward strand.
AAATGTTGGCCCTTTGGATTATGATATTTCAAAAGTAAGACCTATATTATCAAAATTAGAATCGTATCATTTATCTGAAAATCAGATTGAATTTATAAAAAAAGTTGCTGATTACAATCTTACTTTTTTAGGTAATGTTTTGAAAATGGTTATGGGTTTTGATGAGTTATTTTCAGATGTAAGACCTAGAAAAAAAATAGTGAATTATATACCTTCGTATGAATCTCCAATATTATCAGATGAACAAAAAAATGCTTCGGAAATTTTATCAACTAAACTTTTTAAAGGTTTTTCTGTTTCTTTATTAGATGGTATTACCGGTAGTGGAAAAACCGAAGTTTATTTTAATGTTATAAATGAAGTTTTAAAAAATCCAGATGCACAGGTTTTAATTATGCTTCCGGAAATATCTTTGACAGGACAATTTTTATCAAAATTTCAACAAAGGTTTGGAATACAGCCTGTTTTATGGCATAGTGGAATTACAAAGGCACAAAGAAGGGATAATTGGAAAGCAGTTATAAATGGTGAAGCAAAGGTTATTGTTGGAACAAGGTCTTCGTTATTCCTTCCTTATAATAATTTGCAGTTATTGGTTTTGGACGAGGAGCATGACTCCTCCTATAAACAGGAAGATGGTGTAATTTATCAAGGTAGGGATATGGCAGTTTTAAAAGCATCTGTTGATAAAATTCCTATTATTTTGGCTTCGGCAACTCCGTCTATTGAAACAATAAATAATGTCAACCTTGGAAAATATTCTTGTGTAAAATTGACTTCTAGGTTTGGTGTTGCAATTATGCCAGATGTAGAATTGATTGATATGAAGCAGAATAAACCACCTAAGGAAAGTTGGGGCAGAGCATGGCTTTCGTCTGTATTAGTTAAGCAAATACAGGAAAAATTGGAAAATAAAGAGCAAATTATGCTTTATATAAACAGAAGAGGTTATGCACCTTTGGTTTTATGTAATTCTTGTGGTAATAGGTTGCAATGTCCGAATTGTAATGTGTATTTAACTGCACACAGCAAAGATGAAACTATTTGTTGTTGTCATCATTGTGGTTATTCTATGAGGTTGCCTGTGAAATGTGATAAATGCGGGGCAGAAAATCCTTGGGCTTTGTGCGGGCCAGGAATAGAAAGAATTGAAGAAGAGGTAAAAAATCGTTTTCCAGATGCAAAAATTGAAACTATTTCTTCTGATATCATTACTTCACAAACTAGATTAAATGAGATTATTCGCAAAATTTCGGATAACGAGGTAGATATTATTATAGGAACACAAATACTTGTAAAAGGTCATCATTTCCCAAATCTTACATTGGTAGGAGTGGTTGATGGAGATATGAGTTTTTCATCGTCTGATTTACGGGCAAATGAGAATACTTTTCAATTATTGACACAGGTTTCAGGTCGTGCAGGTAGAGATGTTAAAAAAGGTAAAGTTGTGATACAAACCTATAATCCTGAAAATTCGGTTATGCAGGCTATAAAAAATAATGATAGGGATTCATTTGTGAAGCAAGAATTAGAAGATAGAAAAATTTCTTTGATGCCACCATTTGCAAAGTTAGCAGGGGTTATTATTTCTTCTAGAAAAAAAGATTTATTAGAAAAATTTTGTTATATGTTAAAGCAAAGAATGCCAATAGGAATTGATGGAATTCAATTTTATGGTCCTATAGATTCTCCGCTATCTTATTTAAAAAATAATTATAGAAAGCGCTTTTTAATAGTGGTTGATAAAAAAATTAAAATTCAAGATGTGATAAAAAAATGGCTTTTGAATGTTAATATACCATCTTGGATAAAACTGAAAGTTGATGTGGATCCGTATAACTTTATGTAGGATAGTTTAATGATTGATAATGTAAATTATTTTTTCAAATCGTTAATGAACCTTAAAGGTGTAGGGGAAAAGTTTTTTATTGCTTTGAAAAGATTGTTGCCTAATACCAGGTATAAAGATATTTTATTCCATTTGCCGACAGATGTTATAGATAGAACAAATATAGTTTCTGTGAAAGATGCAAGTATTGGGTGTATTTCAACTTTGAGGGTGAAGGTGATAGAACATATTCCTGCTTTGAAAGTAAGGGGGCGAAAATTGCCTTATAAAATTATATGTGCTGATGAAACGGAAAATATTACTCTTACTTTTTTTAATGTAAAAGATTATCTTAAAAAACAATTACCGGTTGGGAAAAATATCTGTATTAGTGGTAAGGTGGAAGATTTTATGGGAAGTAAAACTATGGCTCATCCCGATTATATTGTGCCTGTTGAAATGTTTGATAAGGTTGCAATTTTAGAGCCGGTTTATCCCTTAACCTTTGGAATTACTAATAAGATGATAAGATACCTTGTCCAAGAGGTGTTGAAAAATGTGCCAGAACCTCCGGAATGGCAAAAGAATCCAGAAATATCTTTTTGTAATGCTTTGAAAGTATTACATAATCCAGTTAAAGATTTAGATGTTATGAAGAAGGCAAAAAACCGATTGATTTATGATGAAATATTGGCAAATCAACTGGCTTTGGCTTTATCAAGGAAGTTTGTAAAATCTGAAAAAGGTGCTTGTGTAAAAATGACAGGTAAACTGACTAATCCTTTGTTATCTTCGTTTGGGTATGAACTTACAAATGCACAAAAACGAGTCTGGGATGAAATAAAACTTGATTTATCTTCTGAATTCAAAATGTTTAGAATGTTACAAGGTGATGTAGGAAGTGGAAAAACTATTGTTGCAATGATGGCTTTGTTAAGTTGTGTAGAAGCCGGGGGACAGGGGGCATTTATGGTGCCAACGGAGATTTTAGCACAGCAACATTTTAATACTTTGAAAAAATTATGTGAAAAGGCAGGAATTGATGAGAAAGTTAGGATTGCTTTGTTGACTGGAAAAGATAAAGGAAAGATAAAAAAAGAAAAACTTTCCTTAATATCAGAAGGTAAAATTGATATAGTTATAGGAACGCATGCCTTGTTTCAAGATAATGTGAAATTTAAGAACTTAGTTTTATCAGTTATTGATGAACAACATAAATTTGGTGTTTATCAAAGATTATCTTTGGCAAATAAAAATACAACTATTGAAAAATGTAATGTATTGGCAATGAGTGCAACTCCTATACCACGAACTTTGGCTATGTGTTCATTTGGAGATATGGACCTGTCTGTTATTGATGAAATGCCTCCCAATAGAAAGTATATTGAAACGAAAGTTTTAGGTATAGATAAATTACAAGAAATGTTAACTTCTGTTAAAAATAAACTGGAAACAGGTGAATTACAAAAAATATATTGGGTTTGTCCTTTGGTTGAAGAAAGCGAAAAGGTAGATTTAACAGCAGTTATAACAAGGTATGAATTTCTATCTTCTATTTTTGGGGATAAGGTGGCCTTGCTTCATGGAAAAATGAAAGCAGATGAAAAAAATTCTGTTATTCAAAATTTTGCAAATCCTGATAGTAATGTTAAAATTTTAGTCGCAACTAGTGTTGTAGAAGTTGGTGTTGATGTGCCAGAGGCAACCTTAATGATTATTGAAAGTAGTGAGAGGTTTGGACTTTCCTCTTTACATCAATTAAGGGGTAGAATAGGGCGTGGAAGTCAAAGTTCTATGTGTATATTATTACATGGTTTTCCTATTTCAAAATTGGCAAGGGAAAGGTTATCTGTTATGAAAAATACAAATAATGGCTTTGAAATTGCGGAAAAAGATCTTAAACTTAGAGGCGCAGGGGATATTTTGGGTGTGAAACAAAGTGGGGTTATAGACTTTAAATTTGCCGATTTTGTGGAAAACTATAATGACTTTGTTTTGGCGTACGAGGAGGCTAAAAATATTATTGATAATGACTTAAAAAATAATACAGAGAGGTGGAAAAATTTACAAGTTCTTTTGCAACTATTTGATTATACTATATAAGATTATATTATAGTAATTTAATAAAAATATTTGACAAAACACTTGACAAAATAATAATTATATATTATATTACCTCTATAATTATTAAAATTTTGAGTAAGGACAGAGTGTTATGCAATATGTAAAAAAGGAAAATAGAAAAAAGCCAACACAGCCTATTGGTATTACAGAGGAAGAGTTATACCAATATGCAGAGTTGTATGCAAAACCTGTCTATGATTATTCTTTGAATGTTTTAAAAAAAGAGTTTGAAGCAAAATATAATACCTCTTCTAAAATGAAACTTTCTGAATTAAAAAGTAAAAAAAGATTTCGTGAAAAATTAGAGGAAAGAGATATAGGTAAAAATCCATCAAATATTTTAGATATAGTCAGAGGAACTATGTCCTTTGATAGTGTTGAAAATTTATTGGATTTTATTGCTTTTACTTTGTCATTTAAGTTTCAACCGAAACATTTTGATAGATTTCCAAATGCAAAAGTAAAAAAACATTTACAAAGTAATACTTTGGATATGCCTGTTGCAAATTTTTATTTATCTAATGGTTTTAATTTTGATATCAATGATGATAATAAGGATGCAATTTTAAAAAAATATCCTTTCTTATCTAATGAAGCCCATGTGAAAAAAAATAATTATATGGATTTTAAATTTTATATGTATATTCCTATACCAACCTTTGAAGATAGTGTTGGTTTAAAGAAAATGAATGATTTTATTTGTTGTGAGGTAATTGCAACCATAAATGATTTTTTAAATCAATATGATAAGACTCATGATCTTTATGAATTAACTAGAAAATTTGAACCTTTGTCTACAGATGATGTTGATCCTAAAACTTTTTGTAGTGTTATAAGTGCATTGTCAACAACTATTCATATAGATAATGTTATAAATGGATATAACGAAGCCCATCCTGATTCTTTACACCTTAAACCTTATAAAGATGATAAGGATTCTAGACTTTCTATTTTAAATAGTGTTCAAAATTCAATAACATTATCTAATGCCATTTGTGGAATAAGAAATTACCAGAAAGGAAGGTAAATATGAGAAAACAAATTTATTTAAATGTTCCAAAGATATCTGTTAATCAAAAGAAAATGTATGTTGCTTTTGATAGTCCTTCGGTAAAATATGAATTACAATTTGTTGGAAATAGAAATTCTGATGATGAATTGATTTTGAATGTTAAAGATGCCCCTGCTTTTGATAAGGATTTAAATTTTAAAATGTCCTATAAAATTTTGGGGTCAAAGTTAGCTAAAAATTTTTCCGTTAATAATATGGATTTCTTTTTTACCTATAACAAAAGTACTGGGTATTTTGATAGATCTTCTCTTAATATAGGTGAACAGGCGGATAATGAGCAAATATTTGATACTTCGTTGAAAAACTTTTATATTCAACTGGTTGATGTTTTAAAAAATAGGTTTATTTTAGGTTATTTGGGGGCTAATAGTAAGAATGAAAATACCAGTTTTTATTTAAGAGAGGCTCATAAGTATATTTTAAGAAAAAAATATGAACTTTCAATAGGACAATGTCTAAACTTTATTAAAAAGATTGCTGATAAATCTTATATTCCTGATGAATTTGTTCCGGGGTTCATTTCAGAATTACAAAAAACTATTTATGATGGGGAACTTTCAAAAGGAGAGTGGTTTAAAATAGAAACTATGGCAAAACTTGCTTTGTTAAATGAAAAAAAAGCAAAATATTCTTTTGATGATGTGAGTCTTCATAAAAAAGCATTAAAAGAAATAAGAGAAATTCATGATGCAAGAATTTTAAATATCCAAGCATTAAAGAAAAATATGGAAAATACAAAATAAGATTTAATTTTATAGTTTTATGAAATAAAAAAGCGGGGGTGCTTTTCCTCCGCTTCTTTTAATTTTTAAGATTGGTCGGGGAGACAAGATTTGAACTTGCGGCACCTAGTTCCCAAAACTAGTACTCTACCAGACTGAGCTACTCCCCGTTTCTGAAACATTGAGGCATTATATCATATATTTTTATCTTTTCAAGTTTTTTTTCATTACTTTTTAAAACTATTTGATTTTATTTAATAAAACCTTTATTATTTGCATATAAATATTTTTTGGGACTTGTAATTGGTAAAATTCTTTTCTTATATTTTAGAAAGTTTAAAAGAGGAAATACATAATTTTCCTTTGTTTATTCCGGTATTTATTGGGATTGGAATAGGGTATTATTTTCATTTGTATAATGAACCTAAAACTTGGGTTGTTTATCTATTATTTATTTTAAGTTTTTTGATTTTAGTTTTTGTAAATTTTGGAAATTCTTCGGATAAACTGAAACATTATAAAATTGTTTTTATTTTTTCTACGTTTAAATACATATTAAAGAAAATTTTAAAATTTACTTTGTTTGCTTTGCTTTTACCTATTGTTGGACATATAACATTGTTTATTTTGATTGGTTCGTGGGTAGTATCTATTTTTGAATATTCATATTATTTAAAATATTTTGCATTGATTTATGATAATGCCTTGATGAAATCTTTGTTAAAAGGAATCGCCTTTGTTTTCAGCCCATTGACGAGAAGAATAAAAACCTCAAAGTTATTTAATTATCCTAGAAATTTAGTTAAAACATCTCATTCTAAAAAGAATGTTTTTAGTAAATTATTGAAATTATTTTTAACTAAGACAAAGAATTTATCAAGGTCATTGTATAAGGGAATTGTTGCCTTTTTTAATAATGCTTTTTTCAAATTTATAATTAGGGTAAGAAAGAAAATTTATAAATATTTTATCAAGTTATTTAAAACTGGATATTCGTATATAGCTAAATATATTCCTAGACGATATATAGATGGAACTATTAAATTTATTTTATCTTTGAACTTTATATTGTTTTTCTGTGTTCTAGGTTTTTTTGTTATAAAATTGAGAACTAACTCATTAGATACAAAATTATTAAATAAGACATTGTCTGATGTGCAAGTTGTTGCAAGGGTGATTGCAAGCGAGGATTTTCCAGAAAGTTATAGATTTACATTTGATAATGTAAAGATAAAGGGTTCTGATTTAAAACTTGATAAAATAAGAATTAAATTTAGTAAAAAATACGGCCTTCCGGAAATAGGGTCGGTTTTGGAATTTAAGGCTTCGTTATTTCCACCATTTGAACCTAGTGTGGTAGGGGGCTTTAATTTTGCAAGGTATTCGTTTTTTAAGCAACTTTCTGCGACTGGTAAATCATTTGGGGCATGGAAAATTTCACAAGAAAGCCCTAAAAATTCTTTTGTGGATCAGGCCTTTTTTGACTTTTTATCTTTTAGAAATTATATCAACAAAAGGATTGAAGACAATACCGATGATGAAACTTCGGGGGTTATAATGTCTATGATGACAGGAGAAAGGTATTCTATTCCAGAAAGTATATCAGAAGATTATAAACATGCTGGGATTTCTCATTTACTTGCAATATCTGGCTTTCATATGACTTTGATTGTGGGGTTTGCATTTTTCTTAATCAGGTATTTGTTGGCTTTTTATATGCCCTTTGCAAATAAATATAATACTAAGAAAATAGCAGTGTTTTTTGCCTTGATGGTAAGTATATTTTATTTGTTTATAAGTGGTGCAAGGCTTCCTACTCAAAGAGCGTTTATTATGACAACTTTGGCTTTGATTGCGATTTTAATAGATAGGAATCCTTTGTCTTTGAGATTTGTTGCAGTAAGTGCAATTATAATATTGTTAGTTTCTCCGGAGGCTTTGATTAATGCAGGTTTTCAAATGTCATTTGTTGCGGTGGTTTCTTTGATAAGATTATATGAGGTTAGGGAAAAATGGTGTTTAAAGTCAAATAGCACAAATGTTTATAAAAAAAAATTTGTTGATTTATTTAATATGTTTTGGGGAAATACATTAACATCTTTGTTAGTTGGAACTGCGATTATTCCTTTTGTAATTTTTAATTTTAATAATTTACAGATTTATAGTGTATTAGGAAATTTATTTGCAATTCCTTTGTTTTCTTTTGTAGTGATGCCGTCTATATTATTTGCATTTATATTTATGCCATTTGGATTTGATACTTTTTTCTTTAAAATTACGGAAATAGGTATCTTATCTATAAATTATTTAGCCAAAATTGTTGCGGGTTTACCTTATGCTTCTATGAATGTAAAATCTATGGAAACTGGTGCTTTGTTATTTATTGTTTTCGGGATGGTTTGGTTTTTCCTATGGAGTCAAAAGTGGAAAAAATTTGGTATATTTTTAATGTGTACAGGTCTTTGTTTATATGTTTTTTCCTCAGGTCCAGATTTGTTGGCAAGTAAAAATGGATATGCTTTTGCTGTTAATACAGATAATAATATTTTAGATATTGTAAATTATTCAAAATATAAACCTTCTAAATTATTATTGGATAATTGGGAGTTGTCATTAGGTAAAACAGGGCATAACTTTGTAAAGGAAAACTCTTTTGATTTTAATGGAACAAAAGTTGGTATTGTTAATAAATACAAAGATTATAAAAATGTTTGTTTAAATTCAGATGTTGTGTTAACGACATTTTATAAATCTAAGGCTTATTTTAAATGCGATAAGCCAGTGTTTGATAGAGATTTCTTCAAAAATAGTTTAGGAGCGGAGTTTTACTTTGGCAATCATAAAGTTAAATATAAAACTATTAAAAATTACATAGGTAATAGACCTTGGGCCTATCATAACTGGAATAAAAATATAGATGATGGTTTTGCCGAGATTACAAAAGAAATCGAGATTTTTAAATAACAATTTCCCTAATAAACTGGTTTACAAGATGCTCCTGTTTGTGTTGTTTCACAGGAAAAATCTCTTTTTGATACTGAATTACCAGAATTGGATGTAGTAATTGATGTATATTGGAATTTTGTTCCTATTTCAACTTCGCCTTTTGTCCTTTCGCATTCTGTGGAATGGCAGGAGTATGTTGCCTTTTCTGTAGTTATTTCTTGTTTAACTTTTATTATTGCATCTGCATTTAGTGGGTAAATTATTCCTAAGATAAATAACAATATAAATTTTTTCATATTACCTCCTGTTTCTTATCTAATGTTATTATCTCATAAAATTGAGTTTGTCGCAATAGTTATTTGCAAAAAAAATCCCTTTTTATAAGGGATTTTTCTTTATTGAATTGTATAATTTATTTACTACATGGAGCAACAAGTTCAGACAAAGATATTACACCAAGTAGGTAGTCATTTGTGCAAACTTTTTGTCCGCCGATAGTTCCTCTTGAACCTGTACATGCTGATAATGCGAATAACATTGCAACTAAAGCTAATTTTTTCATAAGATTACTCCTTTTTTATTATAGTTATAGTAAGAACTATTTCTGTTAGAAATAATTCAGTCTTTTTATAACAATATTTAGGAATAAAATCAATATTTTTTTATTTGGCGGAGAGGAAGGGATTTGAACCCCCGATGGAGTTGCCCCCATAACGGTTTTCGAGGCCGCCGCATTCAACCACTCTGCCACCTCTCCAAAAATAATTGCAAATTTTTCTTTTTATATTTACAATATAATACAAGTATTTTTTAGGAAAGAAAGAGTTTTTTTATGTATAAGTATGATTTTGTTGTATTTGTGCCTTCTTGTGCTAGGGATTTTAAAAGGTTTAAAATATTAAAAGAGTCTTTTGATAATCATAATCCTGATAATGTGCCTTTGATTCTTTTAGTTCCCTTTGAAGATGTTTCTTTATTTGAAACTCTTAGGAATGGTAGGGAAAATTATGTTTTTGAGATTGTTGATGATGAAAAAATTATTACAGAACCTGTTTTTGATAACTTGTTTTGGGAAAAATGGCGCTATCAACAATTAAAGAAACTTTATTTTGCCAAATCTGATATTGCAAAATTTTATATGTTAGTTGATAGTGATTGTTATT